>CAVFMG010000237.1:0-2113 GCA_963623435.1 Odoribacter splanchnicus | reverse complement strand
TTCAAACCCTTGTTTTATAAGGTTTCTCTTGATTTAGTCCTATTTTAACGTATGCCCCGGTTACCATCAGGGCTTCCTTTCGATCACTTTTCAAAAAATCCCGAATTTCCTGCTCTATGCGTCTCTCTAACATCAGCTTTCACCTCTTCACCCTTATATTTTGAAGCTTTTCTGATATCAGTATGCCACATTTTCCGCTTTTCCACAATATTTCATGCTGATTTTGTACACTTTTCCAACTGTTTTTGTCTCTATTCTGTACACTTTTCCAATATCACTCAATTGAAATTTGTTCCCACGCAACAGGATAACAAGAAAAAGATATAATGATGGTACAACCTCTTTTGTTGTGATATGATGGAACAAAACAGTGTTCGACTTTTTTCAACGAAAGAGGTGCCCTTATGACAATATCCTGGTTATCCCTGTTCTGGCTGTTTTTCTTTTATTCCTTTATCGGATGGTGTATCGAAGTATGTGCTGCCGCGGTGCAACATCGGAAGTTCGTCAACCGTGGTTTCGTAGCGGGTCCCCTGTGCCCAATCTACGGTTTCGGTGCCGTGCTATTCGAGATCTTCCTGCCGGAACTGACGGAGGATCCCTTCTTCCTGTTTCTGGGCGGCTTTGTACTGGCTTCCCTGCTGGAATATTTTACGGGAACCTTTTTCGAAAAAGTCTATAAGAAAAAACTGTGGGATTATTCCCGCTTCCGCTATAACGTTGGTGGTTATATCTGCCTGCCTTTTTCCCTGCTGTGGGGCGCATTAAGCGTTGTGACCGTTATGTTTGCGGATCCACTGCTGTGCGGACTGTTTGACCGCATTCCGCACCTTCTTTCCGTAGTACTTCTGCTGGTATTGGGCGGGCTGCTCCTGTTGGATGCCATCGGTTCCGCTCTGTCCACGGTAAGCTTACAGGTACAGGCAAAACATCAGGTCGAGTCTGCTCTGGTAAAACAGACTGCCCGACTGGACCAGATCACAGAGGGGCTGGGGCAGACTTCCCGTTTTCTGGAAAATGCCATGACCCGGCATATTCAGAAACGTTTGCAAAAGTCCTATCCTTCTATCAGTCTGGAGGCTCTGGTAAAAGCCAGAACAGAACGTAATAAATCCACCGTCTTTGCCGAGGGCTGCTGTTTTTACAAGCTGTTTTGTCTCTTTTTCATCGGTGCGCTGTTAGGCGACATTACGGAGACGATCTTCTGCCGCATTACCGCCGGTGTCTGGATGAGCCGCAGCAGTGTCATCTACGGTCCCTTCAGTATTGTATGGGGACTGGGCTGTGCCTTTTTGACATTACTGCTCTACCGCTACCGCAATAAAAGCGACAGTTCTATATTCCTGGCAGGAACATTGCTTGGTGGTGCCTACGAATATGGCTGCAGCGTTTTCACGGAAATGGTCTTCGGCACGATCTTTTGGGATTACAGTGGATTTGCCTTTAACTTAGGCGGTCGTATCAACCTGCTGTACTGCTTCTTCTGGGGCATTGCCGCTGTGGTATGGATGCGGCTGATCTATCCAAAGCTGTCCGACTGGATCGAGAAGATCCCGAAAAAGCCCGGCACGATCATTTGCAATATTCTGATCGTATTTATGATCCTGAATATGTTGATCTCCGGTTTGGCACTCGCCAGGTACACGGAGCGTAACGATGCTTCCTATTCTGTAGAAACCACCGAGCTTAACGGATTGCAGCGTTTTCTGGACGACCATTATCCCGATGCGCGGATGGAACACATCTATCCAAATGCCAAAATGGTGAATTAATTTAGAGTAATGAATGATGGGAGACTGACCTGCCATGCAGATTGATGACTTAACCGCAGACAGAGTTACCGTTGCTATATCGGCATCGAAACTGCGATTCAATGCGGTCTGAACCGCTCTGCCCACGATGAACCATACACGCTGTCCTAAATGATCACATGGATGAGACCGCAGAAAACTTTAATTTCCACCTGTATGGGCTGATCGCCCGGGTGCAGGAATTAGAGAACGGGCTGTCCTAAGGAAGAGACAGTTATCCCGAGATTCCTGTTTTGATATTCTATATAATCGAGTAGGAGGCGGTGACTAGCCGCCGTCCTCTCACAGCACCGTACGTACCG
>CAVFMG010000236.1:0-2221 GCA_963623435.1 Odoribacter splanchnicus | reverse complement strand
GGTCAGAATATGGGGCGGGCACTGCACGGGGCGGTGCCTGCCTTCTTATATCCGGAAAAGTGAGAAAAAATATGGAATTTGTTGTTTTTGTGGGTGTGCTGCTTTTGCTCTTTCTATTCATGATCGTACAGGAGCTTATGCAGGCAAAAAAAGAGGAAAAAATGTTCCAAAAATCTCTGCGGGAAAATTACGGAAAAGAACCGCCGAAGGAATATTCCCTGGAGAGATTTGCAAGACTGGGAAGCTATCTGAAGCGGCATCCGGAAGAGACGCTGCTAGATGATATTACCTGGAATGATCTGGGAATGGATGAGGTATTTTGCCGAATCGACCGGACATTGTCAGCGGCGGGAGAGGAATACCTGTATTATACCCTCCGGAATATCTCCTGCGGGAAGGAAGCGCTGGAACATTTAGAGGAAGTGACCGGGTGGTTCGGAGAACAGGAGGATATCAGGGTTCGGGTACAACTTCTCTTGAAAAAACTGGGACACCTCGGAAAATATTCTCTTTATGATTATCTGGATAATCTGGACTATTTGGGAGAGCGTACCAATGGGAAGATTCTGCTTGGAAATCTTATGTATCTGCCGTTTATCGCACTTTTATTTGTGCAGCCGGCGGTGGGGACGATCGGGATCGTGGTATGTATGCTTGCACATATCCTGCTGTATTTCCGGGAGAAGAAAATCATCGAACCGTATATTACCAGCTTTGCCTATGTGCTTCGCATGATCGATGTCTGTGAGGAACTGGGCAGACAGAAGATTCCGGTGTATCAAAAAGAACTGACAGATCTAAACGAGGCGCTGAAAAGCTTGCGGGAATTAAAACGGGGTTCTTTTTGGGTAATGGCAGGGAATCAGGGAAGAATTGGCGGGAATCCTTTAGATATTATAGCAGATTACCTCAGGATGATATTGCATCTGGATATCTGGCAGTTTAATCAGATGCTCCGGAAATTAAGGCAGAAGACGGAGCAGGTGGATCTTCTGTTAAGGATCATCGGCTACCTGGATATGGCGATCTCGGTGGGAGGCTTCCGCAGATCCTTAGAGGGGTACTGCATTCCGCAGCTGGAAGAAGGTACGAAGAAAGCGTATCTGTATATGGAGGATGGATGGCATCCGCTGCTGACGCATCCTGTGAAAAACAGTATCCGGACGGACAGAGGTGTGCTTCTTACCGGCTCCAATGCCTCCGGCAAATCCACGTTCTTAAAAATGGTGGCAGTAAATGCCGTTCTGGCACAGACGATTCATACCTGTACGGCGGAAAGTTACAGTGCTCCGGTATTCCGGATCTTTTCCTCCATGGCACTGCGGGACAGTATACAGAACGGCGAGAGCTATTATATTGTGGAGATCCGGTCTCTTAAGCGGATCCTGGACGCAGCACAGACAGGGACGGCTCCGGTGCTTTGCTTTGTGGATGAGGTCTTGCGGGGAACCAATACGGTGGAACGTATTGCCGCTGCCACGCAGATACTGATGCATTTGTCTGAAAGCGGAACGCTTTGCTTTACCGCTACCCACGATATCGAAATGACGGAACTTTTGAAAAATTGTTATGACAATTACCACTTTGAGGAAGTGATCCGGGACGGAGACATCAGTTTTCCCTATGAACTGTTACCCGGAAGGGCAAGCACCAGAAATGCGATTCGTCTGCTGGCGCTTATGGGATATGACAAAGAGATCACGGAGAGAGCCGCAGCACAGGCGGAAGATTTTTTACAGACAGGGAAATGGTCAGCGCAGACTCTTTTGGGGAATACTTGACGTTTGCGCCGTATCGTTGGTATACTTCATATAAATACAACCTCACGTAAAGACATTAGGAAAGGCAAAAAAGGAGAAAAATTATGGCAGTCAGCTTTCTGAATTCATTTTTATCTTATCTGGTAGTGTTGGTAGTGATCGCGGCAGTAGGTGCTGTTGCCATTACCCTGGGTATTACCCTTCGCAAGAAGAAAAATAAAAAAGAGGAAATGCAAAAGGTGCAGGAAACGACTGACGGAGAATAAGAGCTATGGCAAAATCGTCAGGACAGAAATTAAAGCTTTTATATCTGATCAAAATGCTACAGGAGAACACGGACGAGAAACATCCCATGAGTACGCCGGATATTATAAAATACCTGGAAAATCAGGGGATCCATGCGGAGCGCAAAAGTATTTACAACGACATGGAGTGTCTTGCGGACTTCGGCTACGATGTAG
>CAVFMG010000235.1:0-2263 GCA_963623435.1 Odoribacter splanchnicus | reverse complement strand
AATCCCATGACAGGCAAGCGATTTAAAAACAGGTCAGGTTAGGTGGGCAATAACACTCAGCTTCTTTTTGTGTATTTAAGGCATTTTCTTTTCACAAAATAGTATTTTCTAAAAATTTCTAAAATAAATTAGATTTTTTTGTAAGATTCCGTCATTGGAAAACATGAACTATATAGAGGGATAGTTAAAGCCCTAAAAAGTGTAGCAGCAAATCTTATGATGGAAAGGAAAATGTGAGTGAAAGAAAAGAAACAGAGGAAGGGAAGAGCCATTGTTGCATTTTTATTGGCGCTGCTTTTTGCAGTAAGTGTGCCGACGCAGGAAGTGCGGGCAGCGGAATATAATAATGAAAATTCAACACTTACAGTTGTCGTAACCAATAAGACACAGGAATATGATGCTTTTGGGGTACAGCCTTTGACTACATTGCTTAATTGCGAAATTATTATGGCATTCAGAGCGGACGAAGGGCTATCTATGACTTTTACAACATCTTGTGTGGGACCGGCAAAAGTTATTGGAGTTAAGGACATTAAGGTTCAACAGAAAGTGTGGTATGGATGGAAAACGGTATTTACTTCTGATGGTGCGGAATCTTATGATTGTTCAATTTTTGGGGCAGATTTAGTTTATCCCGATGCCATCAAGGATAAAACCTACCGTGTCATCTGTACACATTATGCAGACCAGGATGGTTATGAAGAAGTAGAAAACGACACGGGTGCTTTCAAATTTACATACTAAAATAAATCATTAACCAACGAAACTTTTAATTTGCTACACTTCAAAAACTGAATAATGTATAGCAACAGAACATAACTTTACATCTGTCGCAAGCAGTACCACGGGGGTGGGATACAGATCGTGAGTATTCAAAAGTATGCTAAAACCTGCATAAGGGAAAAACGAAGGGAAAAATAAAATAATCTTGCGATTGCCATAGTGGGTGGGACAAAAAATCTTCACGTGAAAGTATAAAGGGGAAATCTTTCAGGAAAAAGATATAGCTGAGCGCCTTACAGCTAAAGGACATTTAATGTCAGGGTTGACAAAAGCAGGAAAAGAAAGAGAGATTATTATACGAATGAGAAGGATACAATGGGGTAATCCGATGATAAAGTCTGCCGGCTACGATGCCCAACAACAAATGTTGGAAATCGAATTCACAAGCAACGGACAGGTCTGGCAGTTTGGTAATGTACCGGAAGACATCTGGTATCGCTTTCGGAGTTACCCGCTTCCGGAGTTCTTTTTCCATAATTTTATTATGGGTCGTTACCCGGAGAGAAGGATGCAGGAAAATGCGTAGAGAGAGCAATATAAAAAGGGGAATATTTTAGCATAAAGTCAGAAAGCCGCAGAGGATAAGGGGATCCGCTGCGGCTTTTAAAGTTTTGCATAAATCTCTTTCCCAAAAAAGTGGAATATGCTATACTGTTACAGGAGTCTTGTCTGATGACGGGCAGGATTTCGGAATTAGGAAGAGAGACATTAAATATTCATGGCAAGAGAACAACTTCAACAGACATCGCCGGAGAACCGGCGGAAAAGAGTGCAGCGGTTGAAGAAGATGATCGTGGGTATTGTGGCAGCAGGGCTGGTGTTTCCCATTCTGTGCTGTGTGTATCTGCTCTGCAGGCTGCATGGCATTAACGGGACACTGGAGGATCTTAGTCGGAGACTGGATGACTTGGAAGCCGGGAATCAGAGATTGCAGACCGAACTGCAGCAGTTGCAGGAGAAAGTACAGGAGACCGGACAGACTTCGCAGATACAGGAAGATGCATCTGCACAGGAAAGCACACAACCGGTGGCGGAGGAGCATTCCGGACAGGAACAGATCCACAAGGTATATCTGACTTTCGATGACGGTCCCAGCATTTATACCAATGATATTCTGGATATTTTGGACAGGTATCAAGTAAAGGCAACCTTTTTTGTAGTGGGCAAGGAAGGAAGTAACGCCGAAGAAGCGCTGCAGCGGATCGTAGAAGACGGACATACGCTGGGGATGCATTCCTACAGCCATAAGTATAAGGAATTATACGAATCCATGGAAAGCTTCACGCAGGATTTTGAGAAGATCCGGGATTACATCTATCAGGTGACCGGCGTGGAGAGTGTGTACTACCGCTTTCCGGGAGGCAGTTCCAACACGGTCAGCGAGATCGATATGCACGAATTCATCGATTATCTGGACAGCCAGGGCGTGGAATACTACGACTGGAACGTAGCTTCCGGGGACGGAGGCAGTATGAAGCTA
>CAVFMG010000234.1:0-2284 GCA_963623435.1 Odoribacter splanchnicus | reverse complement strand
ATCAGCTCCTGAATCAGCACGGTCTTACCTACGCCGGCGCCGCCGAACAGACCGATCTTACCACCCTTTGCATAAGGTGCTAACAGGTCGATGACCTTGATACCGGTCTCTAACATCTCTACAACAGGGCTCTGCTCCTCAAAAGAAGGAGGATCTCTGTGGATGACCCAGTGCTCCTCTCCTTCCAGGGATTCTCCACCATCGATGGTCTCTCCCAATACGTTGAACAATCTGCCCAGTGTCTTTTTCCCTACCGGTACCTGAATTCCTTTTCCGGTGGCAATGACATCCATATCCTTGCAAAGTCCTTCACTGGCGCCCAGCATAATGCAACGCACGGTGTTGTTGCCGATATGCTGTGCCACTTCCATGACCAGACGCTTGCCTTCGCTGTATACTTCCAGGGCATCCTTGATAAAAGGAAGGTCATTGTTCTCGAACTCTACGTCTACAACAGGGCCCATGACCTGGACGATCTTACCATGATTTTTTTCCTTTACGTTACTCAATTGTTCAGGACCTCCTTTCTTGCCTCTTTCTTCTTTTTCTGAGCCTTGGCACCGGCGATGACCTCAGTGATCTCCTGGGTGATCATAGCCTGACGTACCCGGTTGTACTGAATGGACAGATCATGGATCATGGCGGAAGCATTCTTATTCGCTGCCTCCATTGCCATCATTCTGGCATTCTGTTCACTGCAGAACGATTCTACCAGTGCACCGTACACATATCCCATAATGAAATCCGGAACAATGTTGTTCAGCACTGCCTTCGGGGACGGTGTCATGACGAGCGGCTCCTGATACATACTCAGATCCTGTCCATCTTTACTGGTAAACCGCTCCTTTATAATCGGCAGCAAACGCATCATCTGCGGTTCCGTAGTCACACTGTTTTCCATGTTGGTATAAATAATATATACCTCATCCAGCTGTTCTTCCACGAACTGCTCCAGTATCGTCTCCGTGATAATACGGGCACGATGCAATGTAGGGTTCTGTGCAGTATAATGAAACTGCTCTGATACCTCGATTCCCCGATGATTAAAGTACTGACGTCCAAGCTCACCGACAACAAACAGCTTATACTTCCCTGTTTTTCCGGCTTTCTGCATTTGCTCTTCTGCCATTTTCAGTACATTATGGTTATAGGCTCCGGCAAGACCCTTGTCTGCGGTAACTACCACCAGACCCGTGGTCTTTTCTTCCTCCGGTTTGTCCTTACGCTCATCGAAATATTTATTATCGATCTCCGGTAAGTGACGGACAATTCTGCTGACCATCGTCTGCAGAGTATAGAAGTAAGGCTCTGTCTCCTCCAGATTCTTCTTGGCTTTCCGAAGCTTCGTAGAGGAGATCATGTACATGGCATTAGTGATCTTCATGGTATCCTGAATGCTTTTCATACGACTTTGTATTTCTCGCGTATTTGCCATGTTAACCTCCTATATTACTATCGCTGTTTGCAAATTTTATTTCTGCAAAAACTCATTTTTAAACTCCAAAGCCGCATCGCAGATCTGCTTATTCAGCTCGTCATCCAGTGCCTTGGTGGTCTCTAACTGACGAACGATGTCGCTGTGCTGCTCCTTCATGTAGCTTAAGAACTGCATCTGGAAATCCTTCACCTGATCCACAGGCACATCCAGCATCACTCTGCCATTGGCTGCACACAGGGTCATAACCTGCTCTGCCATGCTTAAAGGTCTGCACAGAGGCTGCTTTAACAGCTCCATCAGTACATGACCGTGCTGTAATTGCTCCTTGGTGGCATTATCCAGGTCGGAAGCGAACTGTGTGAACACTTCCATCTCACGGAACTGTGCCAGATCGATACGGATACTTCCGGCTGCTTTCTTCATTGCCTTGGTCTGTGCGGCACCGCCGACACGGGATACGGACAGACCGACATTAACTGCAGGTCTCATACCGGAGAAAAACAGATCACTCTCCAAGAAGATCTGACCGTCGGTAATGGAGATCACGTTGGTCGGAATGTATGCGGATACATCGCCTGCCTGGGTCTCAATGATCGGCAGGGCGGTGATAGAACCGCCGCCCTTGTCTGCGCTCAGTCTTGCGGAACGCTCCAGCAGTCTGGAATGTAAGTAGAATACATCTCCGGGGTAAGCTTCACGTCCGGGAGAACGCTCCAGTAACAGGGACAGTGCACGGTAAGCTACTGCGTGCTTGGACAGATCATCATATACGATGAGAACATCCTTACCCTGATACATGAAATACTCAGCCAGTGCGGTACCGGAATACGGTGCAATGTACTGCAG
>CAVFMG010000233.1:0-2329 GCA_963623435.1 Odoribacter splanchnicus | reverse complement strand
ATGCCATGATCTCCTTCTATCTGGGGGCGCAGAATCAGGAAAAAGCGGATAAGACGGCAACGCAGGGAATGGTGCTGGGAGTATTGCACGGTGTGCTGCTCATGATTCTGTTCCTCTGCGGAATGAACGTATTTTTGGGAATGTTTACGAAGAGTGACGCGGTGCGGGCGCTGGGCATGGAATATTCCAATGTGGTATTTTTGTTCTCTACGATCGTCACCGGAGGCATCACGTTAGAGAAAATTTTCCAGGCGGTAGGACGTATGCGTGCTACTATGGTCAGCATGATCGCCGGATTTGTGGCGAATATCGTGCTGGATCCGCTGCTGATCTTCGGTATCGGATCTTTTCCCCGGATGGAGATCTCCGGAGCGGCATTGGCGACCGGAATCGGCCAGGTGATCACCTTACTGGTATATATCATCTACTATGTGGCAGACCCCCTGCCGGTGAAACTGCAGAAAAAATATCTGCGCCCGGAGGGAGAGATCTGCGGTAAGACTTATGGCATCGGTATTCCGGCGACACTCAACATGGCGCTGCCGTCGCTGTTGATCTCCGCGCTGAACGGTATTCTGGCGGCGTATTCCCAGGGCTATGTGCTGGTACTGGGCGTTTATTATAAGCTGCAGACCTTTATCTATCTGCCTTCCAACGGTATCATTCAGGGTATCCGACCTCTGATCGGCTACAACTATGGTGCCGGGGAGCGGAAGCGCGTGGAGCAGATCTACCGGCTGACACTGGAACTGACCGCCGGAATCATGGCGATCGGTACGGCACTGTGCTGGCTGATTCCCGGAGGACTGATCGGACTGTTCACCGAGAACCCGGAGACCATCACCATCGGTATCACGGCACTGCATATCATCAGCCTGGGCTTTATTCTGTCTGCTGTGTCCGTCACCAGCTCCGGAGCCCTGGAAGCATTGGGACAGGGCATGGCTTCCCTGGTGATCTCCGTGATGCGGTATGTGGCAGTGATCATCCCGGCGGCATTTGTGTTAAGTCGCCTCGTCGGTGTCACCGGCGTATGGTGGGCGTTTGTCTGCACGGAGGGCGTGACCGCAGTGGTGGCGTATGTGCTGTACCATCGGGTGTGGAAGCGGACGTAAAGCTGAGCGATGTTCACCCCGCGCCATTCGAGCTTGCGGTCGTTCACCCCGCGCCATTCGCAAAATCGCCTCTGCGAGGCTTTTCGCAGCTGCGCTGCTGTTTTTGCTCATGAGATGGCGCTCCCCTCGTCAATTTGCAAGAGCACTGCTTTTTATGCGAGCGTAAAGCAGCACTCTCGCAATCGACGGGTGAACTAATGTATACACAAGATGTTGTATTCCACAATTGACTTCCCCTACAAAGTATTGTAGAATGGATTGTAATAGGTTTTACGGGCGACAGCCCATGGGGACACGAAGTCAAGGGGGTACATAAGATGTTTCAGGTAATCAAACGAGATGGTTCCAAAGCGGACTTTACACTGACGAAGATCAATGATGCCATTATGAAGGCTTTTACTGCGACGCAGATGAGCTACAATAATGACATTATTGATCTTCTTGCGTTACGGGTGACGGCCGATTTCCAGAAGAAGGTGGAAAACGACGAGATCCATGTAGAGGACATTCAGGACAGTGTGGAGCGCGTGCTGGGACAGGCGGGCTATGAAGAAGTAGCGAAAGCCTATATTCTGTATCGCAAGCAGCGGGAGAAGATGCGTGCCATGAAGTCCACGATCCTAGATTACAAGGATGTGGTCAACAGCTATGTCAAGGTCGAGGACTGGCGTGTGAAGGAGAACTCTACGGTGACCTATTCCGTAGGCGGTCTGATCTTAAGCAATTCCGGCGCAGTAACGGCGAATTACTGGCTGTCCGAGATCTACGACGAAGAGATCGCAGAGGCACACCGCAATGCGGATATCCATATCCACGATCTGTCCATGCTGACCGGTTACTGTGCCGGATGGTCCTTAAAGCAGCTGATCAAGGAAGGACTGGGCGGCATCACCGGCAAGATCACTTCCGCTCCGGCGAAGCATTTATCCGTATTGTGCAACCAGATGGTGAATTTCCTGGGTATCATGCAGAACGAATGGGCGGGAGCACAGGCATTTTCTTCCTTTGATACCTATCTTGCCCCCTTTGTAAAAGTAGATAATTTGAGCTATCCCGAAGTGAAAAAATGCATCGAAGCATTTATTTACGGTGTCAATACCCCCAGCCGCTGGGGCACCCAGGCTCCTTTTTCCAACATCACACTGGACTGGACGGTGCCCGATGACCTGGCAGAGCTGCCGGCACTGGTAGGCGGCAAGGAGATGGATTTCAAA
>CAVFMG010000232.1:0-2361 GCA_963623435.1 Odoribacter splanchnicus | reverse complement strand
ATGTCTAATTTTCTCGCATAGGCAGGCGGCAAAACGAATTTACCTTTCAACGCTGAAATGTTGTATATATGATTGATTAGATCGGAAAAAATGTGGTAAGCTATATTTTATGGGAAAAGATATTGTTCCCATCGAAGTAAAAGCAGAGACAAATCTGAAATCCCAAAGTTTGAAATGTTATTGCGAAAAATATCATCCGCAAACAGCAATTCGTTTTTCGGCAAAGAAATATATTGATCAGGGTTGGATGAAAAATATACCGTTATATGCGGTGTGCACTTTGTAATGAAGAGTTAGAATATAGGGAGAAAAAGTATATGCAGATCCATGAGACAGCATTTATAGCGCCTGGTGCGGTGGTACTGGGAGATGTGACGATAGGGGAAAACAGCGGAATCTGGTACAATGCGGTGGTTCGGGGAGACCGGGGCTCCATTGTCATCGGAAAAGAGAGCAATATTCAGGACAATACGGTCGTGCATTTGGGCAGCGGGTATCCAGTGGAGATCGGAGATCATGTGACGATAGGGCACGGTGCCATCATCCATGGCTGTAAGATCGGCGACAATACCATGATCGGGATGGGCGCCATTCTGATGAACGGCTGTAAGATCGGGAAAAACTGCATCATCGGTGCAGGTGCGCTGGTGACACAGAATGTGGAGATTCCGGATAATTCACTGGTCATCGGGAATCCCGGGAAAGTAAAACGGGCAGTTACCGAAGAAGAGATTCGGTGGAATCTGGAGAACGCGCAACTCTATGTGGAGGAGGCGCAGGAAGAAATCAGAAACAATTATATTGAGTGACAGCAAAAAGAGCACATTCCTTATTGGAAGTGCTCTTTTGCGAATTCCATATCCTGTACCAGCTCCAGTGTACCAAGATACTGTTCGTTCTTATCCCGGACAGCGTAATAGGTCACGAGAAAAGTTTTGCCGGCCTTGTCCATCCAGACTGGTACCTGATCCAGCGTCCCGGCACGGAATTCGTCGATGATCCGGCGCACTTTCTGCTCGATCTTGGGCGGATGACAGGTGAAGACTTCTCTTCCCAGTGCCATACCGGGACGCTTGAATACCTTGGGACCTTCGTTGAAGTAGCGGTTGATATTATCGATATCCACGAAAGAGATCTCTAAAGGGATCGTATTCAGCATAGCGGTCAGCTGCGACAGAGTCAGACTGCCGCCGGGGAGATGAATTCTGGTCTCACCGCCTGCAAAAGCATGTTCCGCAGACATGGCACCTGCGGCAGCAGCGGTGTCAGCCAGATGTGCTTCCGCCGCTTCCCAGGTATCGCCCCGGACACCGAAGCATTCTGCGTAATCTTTGGCATCCCGATAGATGTGATACCACTCTTCCTCTGAGAAATTCAGCGCACAGTTGGGGAAGAGAATGTTGGATTCCTTGTAGATCATTTCTTCCATGCGGGTCAGGACGGCTTTCAGGCGCTGCTTCCACGCATCAGTCTCTATATGATCTTTTTGCTTTGCCAGAGCATTCAGCTCATCCCGGATCTCATCATCCACCGTCCACATGACCGCGGAGGGTCCGCTGATCCCATATTGTACGTTCAAATGTGGATAAAGTAAGTCTCCCTTCTTGGCGTAGTGGATAGCAATCTGCCGCAGCTCGTTTAACAGGCGGTCATCGATTCCATCGTTTTCCAGAGCCTGTTCTGCGCGGGTAAGCAGTTTTTCCAGTGCTGCATTTTCCAGGGTAAAGGTCTGCAGGGGATGCCCGGAGATCTGAATCAGGGCGGCAGCAGCGGAGAGCCGCTGCAATTCCCCGATGGAAGTGCCTTCCCGTAATAATTCCTGCTCTGCCTGCATGATCTCGGGGGGATCTACATCTTTACACTCCCGGACGAAATCCGCCTGGACGCTTTCCAAAGTTTCACCATTATTTAAACGTTGTAAGTAAGATTTGATCTGATTTTTCATATAAATCTCCATTCCGCCGCCTTCGGCTGGCGGCACAAATAGTAATGAAAGTTCTACTTTCTTTCACACTAAAAATTCTCCGGAATCAGTATGCCCCGGAGAATTTTTTGCTATTCGTTAATTATTAATCTGATTTTATCGGCAAAATATAAAAGGATTTTATAAGTAAAAAACTTGAGATATATTGCCGATAATGATATAATATTTCCGGTAAGTAGTTTTGCGGAGGTTGTGTATGAAATATGTAAATGTAAATGAAATAGCTGCAAAATGGAATTTATCGGAAAGAAGTGTAAGAAATTATTGCGCCCATGGAAAAATTCCGGGTGTAATTCTTGACGGGAAAACATGGAGGATTCCGGAGGATGCCGTAAAGCCGGTCAGAAAGAAACGAGCGGAAAAAATAGCAAATGATC
>CAVFMG010000231.1:0-2433 GCA_963623435.1 Odoribacter splanchnicus | reverse complement strand
GTATGGGGCGTTATCAACCTTCTGGAAGGGTATGGTAACGATAATCCGGGTGCAAAATCACAGGGTATCAAGCAGCTTATGAGTGGCGGTGGCATCATCATTGTGGCACAGACGGTAATCCCACAGCTTACCACACTGTTCTCATAATTCATGGGCGGGATCATTGATAAGATTACTGAATTCATAAAGGAACTGTTGCAGGGATGGGTGCTGACAAACTTTGAAACCATGTTTACCGATGTCAATGACAAGGTAGGCACGATTGCAGGGGAGGTCAGCAAAACTCCCAGCACTTGGAACTCCGGTATTTTTGACATGATAAAAACCCTGTCCGATAACGTGATGATCCCCATAGCGGGCATGATCATCAGTTTTGTACTCGTCTACGAGCTTATTTCTATGGTCATTGACAAGAATAACCTGCATGACTTCAATACAGCGATCTTTATCCGTTTTTTTATGAAAGCGTGTATTGCAGTCATGCTCTTAAGCAAGACCTTTGATATTGTCATGGCTGTCTTTGATGTGGGAAGCCACATCGTCAATTCCGCAGCGGCAGCAATCAGCGGGGAAACCAGCATTGATGTGACAGACACGCTGCAGACGATGTTCAATGACCAGTTTTCGGAGATGAGCATAGGCGAGCTGTTAGGACTGGGGATGGAGACCATGATCGTCAGTTTATGTATGAAAATCATGTCCGTCCTCATCACCGTCATTTTATATGGGCGAATGATTGAAATATACCTTTATGTATCAGTAGCACCCGTTCCCTGTGCAACCGTAACCAACCGGGAGTGGGGAACGATAGGAACCAATTATTTTAAGGGACTTTGTGCATTGGCATTTCAGGGATTTTTTATGATGGTGTGCGTCGCAATCTATGCGGTGCTGGTGGCAGGCGTGGCGGTAGCCGACAACCTGCATACGGCACTCTGGTCGGTGGCGGCATATACCGTGATTTTATGTTTTTCCCTGTTTAAGACAGGGTCTCTGTCAAAATCTATCTGGAATGCGCACTAAGGGAGGAACGACATGGCAATATCTGTGCAGGTGCCAAAGGATTTGTCCGGGATCAAGACAAAAGTGGCACTGAATTTAACAAAAAGACAGATTATCTGTTTCAGTGGTGCGGCAGTAACGGGCATCCCTCTGTATTTTCTGACTAAGGGACTGATCGGGACATCAGCGGCATCACTTTTAATGATGGGGGCAATGCTTCCATTTTTCTTTTTTGCAATGTATGAGAAAAACGGCTTTCCGGCGGAGAAGATTTTATATTTCATGCTCCGGCAGAAGATACTCACGCCGGGAATAAGACCGTACCGGTCAGAAAACCTCTACAAGCAGTTGGAGGAAAAAGAAAAATTACGAAGGGAGGTTCGTTATCTTGAAAACAAAGCAAAAGGCAGAGCCGAAAGGCCGCAGAAAAAGTAGCGGCGGACTTACCTTTTCTGAAAAGAAGCGTCTGGTAGAACTGAAACACATTTTATCTGGCAAGGGCAAAGAGAAGGAAAAGCCGACTACCGCACAAAAGACGATTACTTTTGAGAAGATGTTCCGTGACGGGATCTGTCAGGTCAGCCACCATTATTATACAAAGATGGTTGAATTTTTTGATATTAACTATTCGCTTCTGGAAGTGGATGAGCAGGCGGACATACTGGCACAGTACAGTAAGCTCATCAATTATTTTGATCCGTCTGTGAAATTTGAACTGGTGTTATTCAACCGGCAGGTCAATGAGCAGGTACTTACGGAGCAGTTCGATATTCCATGGCAGGAGGATGATTTTAACGATATTCGTGAAGAATATACGGAAATGCTCAAAAAACAGGCGGCAAAGGGAAATAACGGAATCATCAAGTCAAAATATCTGATTTTTGGTGTGGAGAGCAATGGCTATAAGGAAGCCAAGAGCCGCCTTAACAACATTGAAAAAGATGTAATACGAAACTTAAGCAACATAGGAACCCTTGCTAGGGGACTGGACGGAAAGGAACGACTGCGCATCCTGCATGAATATTTCAATCAGGATACCATGAAGCCTTTCCGTTTTTCATTTAAGGATGTGGCAGAATCCGGTAAGTCTGTCAAGGACTATATCGCACCACCGGGGTTTGATTTCCGTTATCCGAACCGTTTCAAGTCGGGAAATATGTATGGCTGTGTGTCCTATCTGGATATTTTGGCACCGAAGTTTACGGACGAGCTGATCAAGCAGCTTCTTGACATTGATGCAAACCTTACAATTTCCATGCACATGCAGACGGAAGATCCGGTAAAGGCAATCAAGAAGCTGAAAGCGGTCATTTCCAACATCCAGAAAATGAAGATCGAGGAGCAGAAAAAGGCAGTCCGCAGCGGGTATGACATGGATATTTTACCGACGGACATCGTGACTTATGAAAAGGATACACTGGAGTTTCTGGA
>CAVFMG010000230.1:0-2443 GCA_963623435.1 Odoribacter splanchnicus | reverse complement strand
ACCATTGAGGCAGGTAGAACCATTAAGGTTTGGAATACTGTACATTGGCGTTATATCAGGCAGTATGTGAGAGGTGCGGCGGTTACTGCCGCTGCGGGAAGCACGGTTGTGATCAACGGCGGCAAATTGATTTCACGAAGGGATGCTGTTCTCACGATAGAGAAAGCCAAGGCAGCTGCCACAAATATTGAAATCAATGACGGCGAATTTTTGGGCAATGCCGGAGGCTCCTGCATCTGTTTGGCAAAAGACGAGGACAATGTCCGACTTATCGTCCGCAGCGGTAAATTTACCTGTGATAAAAATGACTATTTTTATGCAAACAAAGGGGAAGTGATCGATGGTGAAACAATCTATGCATATGCTACCGGCAAGTACGGCGAAACCTTTGAAAACACGGATGTGCGGAAGGTCATGCACAACAGTTCCAGAATCACAAAGGAAGTAACGAAGAATGATTCCGGCAGACCCGAGGTGGTGGTTCAGCCGAGAACCGGCACAAACGATGAGGTCGTAACGATCAAGAATCCCGGCTTTTCCGTGTGGTATACGCACAATGCGAACGCAAGGTATGTGCAGCTTGACACGCAGAACTATCAGCCGCTTTACGGCGATGCCGGAGGTGCACCGAACTCCGACTATAACAGCAAGACCTACTACTACGACGCTGTGGCGGCATGGCAGTTTACGGACAGTAAGGGCAACGCAATCAGCAACATGGTGGTTAAAGACTGGGATGAGCCCGTCGCTCTGTCGGAGTTTAAGAAATTGGATGAATCGACGCTCTACGCATGGCTCAAACCCAACGAGTATAAGACCCTGACCTGCACTGTGTATGAGTCCTGGAAGATGCACAATACTTATGGCATCGAAAACAGCGCAAGCTATCAGATCTATTTTTCGGACACCGATCTGTCCGGCGTGAGCGTCAGCATGACGGCAAAGTCGGCGAGCGACCAAAGCAGTGCCACCACGCCCGTAACGGTAACCGCTGTTATGAACGACACTAAGGGGCAGTGGGCACGGCTCACCGGCAGGCAGGTGCGCTTCGGATACTCGAAGGGATGGGTGTCCAAGCAGGTTGGCGCCGCGACCGAAGCGGACGGAGGCACGAATTACACCTTCACCGATCTTCCGGAGGGTGCGGTAACCCTGTGGGCGAAATTTACCGGCATCCTGCCGGACTTGGCGGAGACCGACTTCACTGCCGAAGCAAAGGCATTCATTCTGCCGGAGGTCAGCTGTTCAACGAGTGAGACATCGGGCTTCACTGCGCCGACCAACCGACAGTATGTCACCACGCAGACAGACAGTCCGCTGTATCTCGAGGCAATTAACAGCAGCAAGCTGGTATCGGGCGCTGTGCTGACGTGGCAGATTTATGATAACGGTGCGGATGAGTGGGTATCTCTGCCGCATTCATCGTATCCGGACCTTACGGTAAATAAAGACGGGATCCTGAAGCTGGAGGATGTCCGCTCGGGAATCTATCGCAGCTGTGTCCTGTATAACGGTCAGTACTGGTCTTCGCCGAGTCTGACTGTGTCGGGCAAGGACAAAACCACCGGGCAGAGCATTCATGCACTGTACACCGGCAGTGGAAGTAAACTTTACTATGACGGCTCCGCCTTCACGAATTATTCCGTCGCAGTTACACGAAATACCGATGGTTATTGGGGCACAACGTGGCAGGCATTTGCGATAGTAAAGCAGGGCAACGTTCCGACACAGGCGTGGACAAATCTGTGGAACAAATACGGTAAAACCAAATATTATGATAGGACGAATGATTACTATCTGATTCCGCTGTCCGATGTCCAGTATACCACGGTGAACGGCGAGCAGAATACGAGTGTTAAAGTAACGAACATTTCAACTGAGTTTGAAGAGATGTTTTATACAGGGAAAAAGATAAATAGGACGCTCGCAGAGGGGCTTTACAGCCTGACCCCTGTCGTAAAAATCTGGTCGACGACGGATACCACTGCCACACCTGCCTACACCATTACGGGTAGAACAGGCTTCGGCTTTAACCTTGGTTCTATCGCCACCGGAGTTTCGGTAATGGCGAACGGCGAGGAGGTTGCTTCCGCAGATAACTTTGAAAAGGTGAATGCCAAAACGAATGAGGTGTGGTATACCAAGAAGGAAGGTCATGGCAGCTATACCATGACCAACAAGCAAACGGTGCTGCTAAGCGTTAAACCGAACGGCACTTTCCCGCAAGACAAGAGGGCATACCAATTCAGCAGCAGCGATACCGGCATCCTGACAGTTGATTCCGACGGTTGGGTTTCGGCGCACCGTCCCGGCAAGGCTACGGTCGAGGTATGGTATATCGCCTATACGGGCGATGTCAAGCATCGATATGTAACTTATGTGGACATCACCGTTCCCATTGCCGAGCTGAAAATGTCCGAGCCGGTGTGGGAAAACTATATCG
>CAVFMG010000229.1:0-2462 GCA_963623435.1 Odoribacter splanchnicus | reverse complement strand
CCGCCAGATCGATGACCTGACCTAAGGAGAATTCTTTTCCCTGATAGAAATGGGTGTTCATCTCGTCACCGTCCTGGCACAGTGCCTTACGCAGACGGGTTGTGTACTGATTCTTCAGATAACGTTCCTCTCCGCAGAGCAGGTACATCTGTTTGAAATTGCCGGTTTTGATATCTTCGTTGATCCGCTGCATAAATGGTGTTCCTTCTATTCCTTACTGTATTTTCTGAAAAGAGTATACCCCATTTCCTATTGAGGTTTCAAGGGGTGGATGATATAATGAAGCAAAACAGTTCGACCATGGATATGTCCATGAGCCTAGCGCCAATTCATGAGCAAAGGAAGTCACGAAGTGACGGAAAGTGCAGCAGCGCGGCTTTGCAAATGGCGCGGGTCGAACGTTGAATGGCGCAGACCCAATTACAAAAACACAAGAGGAAGGAAAAGAGAAATGAGCAAGAAAAACGGATTCATTCAGGAGTTTAAGAAGTTTATTTTGAGGGGAAATGTAATGGATATGGCAGTCGGCGTGATCGTCGGCGGAGCATTCACCGCGATCGTTACTTCCCTGAATCAGGATATTCTGACACCGATTCTGGCAATCTTCGGAGGTACGGATTTCTCTAATTTATATGTGAAGCTGGGAAGCAGCGACACGGCACCGGTACTGATGTACGGCAATTTTATTACGGCAGTCATCAATTTCCTGATCACGGCATTTGTGATCTTCTGCCTGGTAAAATTCATCAATAAGCTGGGAGATACCCTGCATCACAAGGAGGAGACTCCCGCGGCACCTACGACGAAGAAATGTCCGTTCTGTAAGAGTGAGATCGCCATTGATGCAACGAGATGTCCTCATTGCACATCCAAACTGGACGAGCAGTAAAATAGTAAGGATCGAAACAGACCGTGGAGGAAAGCATGGGTAAAACACATAAGAAAATAGCGATGGCAGGAATCTGCTGTCTGATGATAAGCATGCTGACAGGCTGCGGAAATGATACGACCAAAATAACAGAAGGAATGCAGCTGATCGAGACGCTGGATTACCAGGGAGCATTGACTGCTTTTGAGGAAGCGGAAGGGCAGAAGGAGAACAGCCGTCTGATCGCAAGAGGCAGAGGAATTGCCTGCATGGGACTGACGGAATATGAGCAGGCGATACAGTATTTCACAGAAGCACTGGAACTCAGCGACGGCTGGGTGCAGAACGTAGATTACGATATGAACTATTACTTGGCAGCTGCCTACCGGAAGAACGGGCAGCCCGCCGAGGCGAAAAAGGTATACGATGCCATTCTGGGACTGAAGCCGGAGGAAAAGGATGCTTATTTCCTGCGAGGCTCCGCAGAACTGGAACTGGGAGACTACGAAAGTGCCAAGGCGGATTTCGACCAGGCAATTGCCATGGATCCGAAAAATTATGACAGACTGATCGAGATCTATGAAGTCCTGGCGGAATACGGCTACCGCGAAGTGGGACAGGAGTATCTGCAAAATGTGCTGGATTCGGTAAAACAGCTGGATGCCTATGACAGCGGGCGTATCTATTACTACCTGGGAGAGTATCAGAAAGCATATCTGGCGCTGGAAGAGGCGAAAGGAAAAGGTGGCGTGGACAGCTACCTGTACCTGGGGAAAGCCTACGCAGCTACCGGAGACTATAATTATGCCTCTAGCGTATACAGCAATTACCTGTCCAAGCAGGGACCGGATGCGGAGATCTATAATCAGCTGGGATTATGCGAGATGGCAAAAAAGGATTATCAGAAAGCTTTGGAAGCTTTTCAGGCGGGAAAACAGATCGAGGGGAACAGTCTGATGCAGACTTTATCCTTCAACGAGATCGTGGCGTATGAATATCTGGAAGAATACCAGCAGGCAGCAGCGCTGGTAAATGCCTACTTACAAAATTACCCGGACGACCAGGCAGCCATCCGGGAACAACAGTTTTTGTCTACAAGGTAGAGGAGTGGTCCTCTGCCTTTTGTCGTAATTGCAGAAGTTCGATATAATCCAAAAAGGATGCCATATTCTGCGGGCTGAATTTCTGTATGGTATCTAACAGCTCGGAAACAGTGACACCGGGTGCATATTCCTCATTCAGCGTATCCAGATTATGCCGGTAGGAGGTACGACCCAGTAGATAATCGACAGTCACATCGAAATAATCAGCCAGCTGTAACAATGCTTCCTGATCCGGAAAGTGAATATTGTTCTCATAATTCGAGACGGTGCCAACGGATACTTTTAATATGGCAGCCAGTTCTTTCTGATAGATTCCCCGTTCTTCACGCAGGGAGGTAAGGATTTCACCGAAAGTCCTCATATTTCCTCGCATTCTGCCGCAGATGCAGCTCTATTTAAATGTTTTCTTTTAAGATTTGATGAACTCTATTTTACTATATTTTAGTTTTAAAGGAATGACATTTTAGAAATAGAGGAAAAATATAATAATG
>CAVFMG010000228.1:0-2471 GCA_963623435.1 Odoribacter splanchnicus | reverse complement strand
ATAAGGGCAGAAGTGTGTACAATGATAACTATTCAGAGCGACGCAAATTCGGGCAAAAGATCGTCGAATACTCGTATTCGTAAGAACTTTTGATCGAATTTATGTTACGAAGTAACTTCATGAGCAAAAAGGAAGCACCGCAGGGGCGATTTTGCGAATGATGCTCTGAATACAGAAAATTGGAGGAAATGATACATGCAACTGCCTATTTTTGAGAAATACATTGATGAACTGATCGAGAAGAGCACTCTGGATGTCCCTGCCTGGAACATTGAGAAGGCGAGAGAAGGAAAAGCTGCCGGATGGAATTACATCGACGGCTGCATGATCCTGGCGCTTTTAGAGATCTACAGCGCTACCGGAGAGAAGAAGTATTACGAATTCGCAGATGCATTTATTGACCACAGAGTACAGGAAGACGGCACCATCACCAAGTATTCCGTGGAAGAATATAATATTGATAATGTCAATGCGGGCAAGACTCTGTTTGCACTGTATGCCCTGAACGGCAAGGAAAAATACCGCAAGGCGATTGACCTGATCTACAGCCAGGTGGCAACCCAGCCCCGCACCGAGGAGGGCAACTTCTGGCACAAGAAGATCTACCCGAATCAGGTATGGCTGGACGGCATGTACATGGGACAGCCCTTCTACATGGAATATGAGACAAAATTTGATAATAAGAAGCACTATGATGATATTTTCCATCAGTTTGCCAATGTCGTAAAATACATGAGAGACCCCGAGACCGGATTATATTATCACGGTTACGATGCCTCCAAAAAGGCATTCTGGTGCAACAAAGAGACCGGTCTGTCTCAGAATTTCTGGCTGAGAGCACTGGGCTGGTATTCCATGGCACTGTTAGATACCTTAAGCAAATGCGAGCCGGGAGAGGAATATAGGACTGAATATGACAACCTGAAGAAGGTATTTGTGGATCTGATCGATTCCATGTTAAAATTCCAGGACGAGAGCGGTATGTGGTACCAGCTTCCTGCGCTGGGCGGCAAGGAGCCGAACTATTTAGAGACCAGCGGAAGTGCAATCATGGCTTATTCTCTGCTGAAAGGTGTGAGACTGGGATTTCTGCAGGAGTCTTACAGAGCTTATGGCTTAAAGGCATTCCAGGGCATCTGTGACCGTTATCTGAAGGAGAAGGACGGGCACTTAAGCCTCGGCGGCATCTGCCTCGTAGCAGGTCTGGGACCGGAGGATAACCGTCGCCGTGACGGCAGTTTTGAGTATTATATGTCTGAGCCCATCGTGGAAGACGATGCCAAGGGTGTGGGACCGCTGCTTCTGGCCTACACTGAGATGAGGAGACTGGATGACTAAATGAAGTCAGGCGGAATGATGAAGAACGATAACAGAAATGATAGAAGAACGTCCGAGGCTGGAGCTGTGAAAAAGAAAAGCGGTCTCTGCCCGGTGGCCGACAAATGCGGCGGATGCAGCTGGATCAACCAGCCGTATGCGGAACAACTGAAGAAGAAAGAAAAGCAATTAAAGGAGCTTCTGGCTCCTTTTTGCAAGATCGAGGGCGTCATCCCTATGGAGCATCCGGAGCATTACCGGAACAAGGTGCATGCGATATTCGGAGAGAACCGGTATCACGACGCCATCTCCGGGATCTATGAGCAGAGGAGCCACCGGATCGTTCCCGTGGACAGTTGTCTCATTGAGAATGTCAAGGCAGATGAGATCATCGTGTCTATCAGAGGGCTGCTGAAATCTTTTCATATCCGTCCTTACAATGAGGACACCGGGTATGGACTGCTGCGCCATGTGCTGATCCGCACCGGACATGTCACCGGACAGATCATGGTGGTGTTGGTACTGGCTTCCCCGATCCTGCCCTCCAAGAATAATTTTGTGAAGGCACTGATGAAGCTGCACCCGGAGATCACCACCGTGGTCATCAATGTCAACAACCGCAATACCAGCATGGTACTGGGGGACAAGGAGCATGTGATCTACGGCAAAGGTTATATTGAGGATGAACTTTGCGGAAAGCGCTTCCGGATCTCTCCCAGATCTTTCTATCAGGTGAATCCGGTACAGACCGAGATCCTCTACGGAAAAGCGCTGGAGTATGCCGGACTTACCGGCAAAGAGACCGTAGTGGATGCCTATTGCGGCACCGGAACTATCGGCATGATCGCCTGTGACAAGGCAGGCAAGGTCATCGGCGTGGAACTGAACGCCGACGCCGTCAGGGATGCCCGCAGCAATGCCAAAGCCAACCAGATCCGCAACATTCAGTTCTACCAGAACGACGCCGGGAAGTTCCTCGTGGAAATGGCGGCGCAGGGCGCGAAAGTCGATGTGGTCCTGATGGATCCCCCCAGAAGCGGCAGCACCGAAGAGTTCATGAGCTCCGTAGTCCAGATCGGTCCCGAGAAGATCGTCTACGTCTCCTGCAATCCCGAGACACTGGTCCGGGATTTGAAGTACTTTAAGAAGAAGGG
>CAVFMG010000227.1:0-2517 GCA_963623435.1 Odoribacter splanchnicus | reverse complement strand
GGTATAATGATCCTCATTGGGAAGACCGTTGGGATTGACAAAATGGGAATCCACACATCCCAGTTCCTTCGCCCGCTCATTCATGATGTCTCCGAAATCCTGCCAGGTAGTTCCCGAGATATGCTCTGCCACCGCGAAAGACACCTCATTCGCCGAACGGATCAGTATGGCATTCAGGCATTCCTCCATGGTCAGCTGCTCTCCGGGCTCAATGGCGATATGGTTACTGCCCGGGTCGATGTCATGCACCGCATCGTAGGAGAAATCCACGATCTCATCCATGCTGCAACGCTCCGATGCGATCAACGTGGTCAGTATCTTGGTGGTACTGGCGGGATACTCCTTCTGGTGAATATTTTTCGCATACAGAATCGCTCCGGTATCCGCATCCATCAAAATAGCGGATTCCGCACTAACAACAGGTCCCGTGGGCCAATTGTCCACCGCGTTGGACTGTACTGCCAGGGACTGGTTGCGGGCGATGTTCTCTTCTTTAATAGTGGCTGCCGAAACGCTCAACCCATTAGATACAAAAAGACAGATGGCGCTGATTCCCATAACTGCCTTTGTAAAAAAACTTCTATATGAAAAATGCTTCAAAAAACGCATGTATAAATCCTTCCTGATTCTCTCAACAAAAATGGTGTATGATAATGCACAGTTTTTATCATACACCATTTTATTTAAAAACCAAAGTACTAACTTAATTTTTTTCGCAGATGCTCAAGACCTTCAAAATCTCTCCAGATAAATTCCTCATTCTCCCAGATCATGTATCCGTGCCAGCTGTCTTCCTTCGGGATCGACACAGAACCGGGATTCATGCAGATGTACTGTTCTTCCTCATGCTCCACACATTTCGGCACATGGGTATGTCCGTGCAGCAGGATATCTCCCGGGTGCAGCGGCGGCAGATTCTGTTCATTATAGATATGTCCGTGGGTGGCATAGACTGCCCGCTTCCCCTCCGCAATCACACAGTAATCGGCAAGCACCGGAAACGCCAACACCATCTGATCCACCTCCGTGTCACAGTTGCCCCGGACACAGTAGATATCCTTTTTATGGGCATTTAAAAGCTCGATCACTTCCTTCGGTGCATACCCTTCGGGAAGGTCATTACGGGGTCCGTGATATAAGATATCTCCCAATAAAAGCAGTCTCTCCGCTCCCTCTTTTTCATAAGCTTCCAGCAGTTTTCTACAATAATATGCCGAACCGTGAATGTCCGACGCAATCATCCATTTCATAATCATTCCTCCCATTCACAGTATAAGAAATTCCGCCGCCATTTTCAAGCATGCTTCCGGATCACTTGACAAGTACTCAAAGATAAAGTACATTGACAATACAGATACCATCAAGAAAGGCTGATAAATACATGAGATTACGCAATATTACCGGTTCCCGCGAGGTCATCGCCGAAAGCCCCTACGTGGTGCCGGAAGATACTTTGGAGGCATGCCCCGGAACCTGGCATGAGATCTTCGGAAACGACCACCCCATTCATATCGAGATCGGTATGGGAAAAGGACGCTTCCTGCACACCCTCGCCAAATTAAATCCCCAGATCAACTATGTGGGCATTGAGAAATATTCCAGCGTTCTGCTCCGTGCCATCCAGAAAATGGAAGAGGACGAGCTGCCGAACCTGAAATTCATCCGCATGGATGCCGAGGACATCGATAAAGTCTTCGGAAAAGGAGAGGTGGACCGCATTTATTTAAACTTCTCCGATCCCTGGCCGAAGGACCGCCACGTCAAGAGACGCCTACCCTCCAGACAATTCCTGGCGCGCTATGATGTGATCCTAAAAAAAGAGGGTACGTTAGAGTTCAAGACCGACAACCGTCCTCTGTTTGATTTCGCAGTGGAGGAGTTAGAGCCCGCCGGCTGGCAGGCGAAGGTCATCACCTATGATCTGCATAACGACGCTGCCCTGATGGAAGGCAATGTCATGACCGAATACGAAGAGAAATTCTCTTCCATCGGCAATCCCATCTGCAAATATATTATTTTCAGATAAACGGAAATACTAAAGATGATTGGCTGCTTCCGGCAGCCGGAGAAAGGAAGGATATTATGGAATACACATTTACTGCTGCTAATTTTGAAGCGGAAGTTCTGCAGTCTGAGCTTCCCGTGCTGGTGGATTTCTACGCCGACTGGTGCGGTCCCTGCAAAATGATGGGACCCGTGGTGGTGAAATGCGCCGAAGCCTACGCCGGTAAGATGAAGATCGGCAAACTCAACGTGGATGAAAATATGGTAATCGCGCAGAAATACCGCGTGGTAAGCATCCCTCATTTCATCGTATTTAAAAACGGTGAGCCCGCTGTGGTCTTCGGCGGTGCCATGTCCGAAGCCGACTTCCGCCAGAAGCTGGAGCAGACACTGGCATAAAAAAGTTAAAGTCCCCGTAGCCCGCATTGGGGTTAAGAACCGCAGACCCGCTTCCGCTTCGGACGCAGACCGTAGCGGTACATAAGCGAGGAAAGTACCCTCGCTAAGTACCGA
>CAVFMG010000226.1:0-2522 GCA_963623435.1 Odoribacter splanchnicus | reverse complement strand
GAGCTGACCTGCTAAGGTCTTATTGTGGGCAAGGATGAGGGTTGGTTTGTTCAACTGCTGGATAACATTTGCCATGGTAAATGTTTTACCGGAACCGGTAACACCTAATAATGTTTCGAACTGGTTGCCTTCTTTGAATCCCCTGACCAAACGCTCGATCGCCTGGGGCTGATCACCGGTTGGCTGGTATTCTGAGTGTAATTTAAAATGGTCCATATACATATTCTCGTGAACTACTCGGCAACTGAGTTACCAGAGCATCTGATTAAGGTGCGATAGCACCTTAGTTTCAGGGTGCGTCCATGACACCAATACTGCTTGCCTTTTCCGGCTATACAGCTACTTTTATAATCTTTGGATCTTTTAGTCCGGTTACGGACACCTCTCTTTTGCTTTTTATTACACAAAGATATTTTCTCATAATATTAAATGCCCCCACTGCATCTGCATTGTAGTTCCCTGTTTCATCACAATATAAACCGCGCTTTTTACGGTTAGATGGCTCTGCACATGATCTGGAAACCTCCCTGGACAGTGGACTGCACTGACTGGTATAGGATTCTTCCTGTTTTACCAGACGGATCCCGTATAGTCTCAGCTTATACTCCAGCATCCCGGTGAGCTTTTCATATGGCAGTTCATGCAGTTTCTGGTTCACCTTATGTCCCAGATCCTTTCCCTGGCGTATATTATGGATATCCCCAAGGATCACACAGGTGATCTCTTTCTCCCTGCAATATTCCACAATGTATCTGGTGATCTTATGGAGATAGTCTTTGACTGCCTGCCGTTTCTTTCTGTGAAGCCTGCGGATATGGCAGGATGTTTTCGGATAACGGATCCCCCGGCTGTCCTGCTGGCTGTACCACTGAGACTGTACCCTCGCAATCTCTTTATGATAATAATGGCACAGGGACAGATATTTTCTTCCAAGAATAAAAGATGACCCATTTCCCAGGTCATAACAGGTCATCAGATTATGCAGTCCCAGATCGATGGAAAGATAATGTCCATTATCCGGCTTTAACTCTGTATCCTCCCTTTCATAAACTACGATAGTCTCACAGACACCATTCTGTGGCGGGGCGATACGGATCTGTTTGATATGGTCCATGTTCCTGAAAATGGCATTTTCAAGATATAAAAAACGGGCATGGATCCCATATCTTTCTTCCATATAGATCTTAAGCTGTTTCGGCAGGGACAGACGCACCCTGCCGTTTTCTTTTTCATGGACTACTGCATTCTGCATATAAACAATGGAGATCCCTTCCTGTTTGAAGCGGGGCGGCCTGGGATTTTCTATCCCTCCTGTCCTTTTCAGCGTAAAAAAAGATCTCCATGCTTTGTCCAGCTGTTTACATACTTCCTGCGCGCTTTGTGAGGGAAGCTGTTTAAACCACAGATCCTCTTTGTGCACTTTTTTCTGATAATACCAGTCCGGATAATTCTCAATCCCCAGTTCTTTATAATGATACCGTTCATAATTACAGATATTCCAGAGCTTATATGCCGCATAGCACATATGCCCGATGATATTCGCATAGTCCTGGCTGACTTTTATGGAAGTCTTATGTGACAGCAGCATCCTTTTCCTCCTTTTAATATGCCTTGCTCTGATGTTCGATATATCTGCGGATGTTCTCCTCTGACACGGATCCGACCGTTTCCACATAGTAAGAATGGTTCCAGAGTTCCCCTTTCCATAATTTACTGCGTATTTCGGGGAAACGTTCAAACAGTTTTCTCCCGGTAATCCCTTTCAGATACTTGACAATTGCTGTAATAGATAATTTAGGCGGTGCAGACACAAAGCAATGGACATGATCCCCTTCCCCGCACTCAAAAAGATGCACCGTAAATCCTTTTTCATCAGCAATCTGTTGGACGAGTTCCTTTAGATATGTTTCTATCTCTGCAGTTAGTATCTTTCTTCTGTATTTCACAGACCATACCATATGGTAGTTAATATTACACACACAAGTGCGGTAATGTATCAGATTTTCTTTCATGCATATAGTATAGCACAGATTGCTCTTATCATCAATATTTATCGAACATATTTTCTTTTTTATTTTAGCTGGATACCGCTATCTTACTGTGCAGATATGCACATATTTACGCTTTCATCTCGGAAATTGAATTACCGAGGATTCCCGCTTATTATCCTAAAAAGAAGCATTGCAACAATGCAGGTGAGGTATTGTTACAATGCTTCTGGATGTACTATTTTTATGAAATTAGAATTTATTTCTCTCTCGTCTTTTGGCAGCTTCTTTGTATACTGCTTCATCTGTTCGTGCTGAGATGACGATTATTTTCATAATGTCGTCTACATATTCCAGTTTATAAACCACTCGGATACCTAAATCCCGGAATTTTATTTTCAGGAGATTTGTAAGATTGATTCCATTTTTATTCCCGAGTGGTTTTCCATATCCTCCTTTATCATTGGGGAGAGGATTTTTTCTGACTTTTTCAATTCCTTTTACAACTTGGAGCTGTACGGAATGATCCAGTTT
>CAVFMG010000225.1:921-2523 GCA_963623435.1 Odoribacter splanchnicus | reverse complement strand
TACTTACTGTAATACTTGCCATAATACCCCTTGCCGGACATGTCTACCTGATTAAGGATCACTCCAAGAATCCTGACGTCGGCCATTTCCAATTGCTCCTTGATCTTACGGGCAAATGGTGCATGAATCTCTCCTGACTTCATGACTACAGCCATGCCGTCGCAGTAACGTGATATGATGGCCGCATCAATTACAGAACCGATAGGCGGTGTATCGATGATAATGATGTCATAAAGTTCTCTGCAGGTATCGATCATATTTCTGAACCGTTCCCCGCCTAATAACTCGCTAGGGCTGGGGGACATAGGTCCAGCAAAAATCATGTGGAAGTCCTCTACATCCGTGGCAGCGACTGCATCCATCAGATCGCATCGCCCCACCAGATAATTGGTCAGTCCATAGCGAATTCTCCCTCTCTTATAACGCGAGCGCATGACCGACTTTCGAAGGTCTGCATCGATCAACAGTGTCCGCTTACCTGCCTGCGCAAAGGAAATAGCCAACTCAAAGGAGGTCGTAGACTTACCTTCTCCCGGAACAGTACTGGTGATTCCGATGACTTTAATGTTATCTCCGGAGAACTCAATATTGGTTCTCAGCGTCTTATACGCTTCTTTTGCTCTGTAGTCCAGATTAGTCTGCTTGATTTCCAGTTCCTGCATGAATCCTTCTCTCCATTTCCTAAAGATCCGTTTCTCTTTAACCGGTCTTACTCTGCTTTCTCGTCGGCTTGTCCTTTCCCGTTGGGAATATCCTGATGTTTTTCTGCAGAATGATCTTTTTTCTCCTGAGCTTTTTTATCCTCCTGAGCCTTTACATTTTTTTCATTCTGTCTTTTAAGTTCCGCTTTCTTATCCGCCTGCCAGGAATCCTTGTCTCTGTCCTGTCTCTTTCCCATGTCGTCCTTATTACTCTGGACAGGTGCCTTTTTGGACACCTTTCGCCGTTCCTGGTTTTCCTCGATGGTGGGAATCAATGCCAGCGTGCTCCAACCTAAGTACTTTTCCACATCTTCTGATGTCTTGATGGTATCGTCTAAGAGGAATCGCACTACCAGAATCATCACACAAAGGAGCATGCCCAGTGCAGTACCTACAGCCGTCCACTTGCGAACAGATGGATCAGAAGGCTCTGTGGGAAGATTTGCCTCATCTACCGTATTCACCGCCTGCACCTCCGTCACCGACATGATATGCTGCGCTGCAGCCTCCCTGATCGCGTTGGAGATGCTCCGGGCTTTAGCGGGATCCGTATCCGTCACGGTGATGTAAATGATACGCGTATCTGATGTGTTTTCTACAGCAACGCGGTTTTTTAATGTCTCATAGGTATCCGGCAAAGACTCCTCTGCGATGACACTCTCCAGAACTGTACGACTGACGATAAGTTCCTCGTAGTCCTTGGTCAGTTGGGTAGCCAACTGGGTGTCGCTGTA
Organism: Odoribacter splanchnicus; assembly: GCA_963623435.1. Classification (GTDB taxonomy): domain Bacteria; phylum Bacillota; class Clostridia; order Lachnospirales; family Lachnospiraceae; genus Acetatifactor. Next base: position 1,088 of record CAVFMG010000225.1, on the reverse strand, counting down.
AGAAAGTGTGTCTCCGTTCTGCCTGCTCATGACATAAATGCCTGTAGTTGACTGGTACTTGGGGGTCAGCAGAAATGCACTGATCAAAAAGCCGACCAATCCTGCTGCAATACCACAGATAATGATGAGCCAAATCCAGTGCAGCAGAAATCTAAACAGCTCCACCA
>CAVFMG010000225.1:0-911 GCA_963623435.1 Odoribacter splanchnicus | reverse complement strand
CTATCTCCGCGCTGTCTCTGCGCCGCTTTCAGGCTTCGATGAGCATCATGGCATTGTTATAAAAAATATCCTCCAGGTATCCTGCGTCCAGTCTACGACTCAGCTGATGATAGCAATTCTGAAACACCGGTGCCCTGCTGTCCGTATTATGAGCATCTGTCCCCACGTAATCCACCAGCTGATCAACCAGCAGCTGATAGAGAAAACGCTGTACCTCGTGTCCAAGCCTTCCCATGACACTGCCGGCGTTGATCTGAATCTCTGTATCCATCTGTCGTAGCTCTTCTACATAAGAAGGATTGCGCACCAATGCTTGATACCGCTCTACATGAGCTAACACCGGCACATACCCGATATTGGCTATACTGTCCAGACCGTTGCGGATATATTGGAAGCTCTCTGAGGGAGAAAACTCCACCAGTACCCGGTTCGTCTGATTAAGACTTAGCACATAGCCCTTTTCCAAAAGCCTGTCCACGCCTTCGAAGTAGTAGATCTCATTTCCCGGAAAAATGGAAATAGCGAAGCCTTCTTCATCGGAAATCCGCTGTACGCGATTTGTAAGCTGAAGAATAGTCTCCGGAGAGGCACTACGCTGGAAATTTTTGTAATGCGGCGTGGCAATGATAAATTCAATTCCTTCGCTCTCCGCGATTTCCAACATCTTAATCGTACGGTTCATATTATCGGAACCGTCATCAATTCCGGGCAATATATGGCAGTGCATGTCCACCATGTAGCCCCTCTTTCGTCTTGTCAGCAACATCTCTCTTCCTGATTCACGTGTTTGCCCAAACGCTTCCACTGCCGCTTTTCTATATAGCGTATATATAAAGCTGCAATTATAGCTTGCGAGGTTTTTAAAAAGTATACGTATTCAAAGTGTGAAAGTCATCTCTTTAACCTTATAT
>CAVFMG010000224.1:0-2561 GCA_963623435.1 Odoribacter splanchnicus | reverse complement strand
AGATCTCCAACGGTTCATCCGTCTTCATCAGCAGCATGCCCAAAAGTGACTTTGCATCCATTGCCATCTTCTGAATGCGGATGTCGATCGCATCGTCGAATTCGTTACAGGTATCCACAAAATGTCTGATATCATCCTCCGAATGAAAGGTGATATATAGCTTTTCTCTCATCCTCTGTTCTCCCATCTGTCCGTTATCCGGACACCCCATACATCGTAGCTGCTTTAGCGTGCTGCCAGTGCCTGTGCGATATCCTCACGCATATCCAATACGGCTGCGCGGGAAGCGTCCGCATAATTCTGCTCGCCGAACTGTGCATATTTCTCCTGCTGGTATGCGGCAATGATGCCACGGGAAGAGTTGATGATTGCACCCAGTCCATCCTCATTGAAGAAATGTACCAGATCTGCGCCCTTACCGCCCTGTGCGCCGTAACCGGGCACCAGAATAAATGCCTTGGGCATCACTTTACGAAGGACTTTGCCCTGTTCCGGATAGGTAGCACCTACTACCGCACCTACATAGCTGTAGGAATCGCCCATGCAGTCAGCTCCCCAGGCTGCTACCTTTTCTCCTACCAGCTCATACAGAGGTCTGCCGTTCACCAGCTGATCCTGAAACTCACCACTGCTGGGATTGGAAGTCTTTACCAGTACAAAAATACCTTTTTTCTCTTCCTTACAGATCTTCACAAAAGGATTCACACCGTCGGATCCCAGATAAGGGTTCACGGTCACAAAGTCCTCATCAAAACCATAGTAGCTCTTGCTGCCTACCTGTACTTTGCCCAAATGTCCTACTGCGTATGCTTCGGAAGTGGATCCGATGTCGCCGCGCTTGATGTCGCCGATGACGATCAGCCCTTTTTCTTTACAATAATCCACGGTCTTCTTAAATGCCACCATGCCGGGAATGCCGAACTGTTCATACATTGCCACCTGAGGCTTCACAGCCGGTACCAGATCATAAATAGCATCCACAATGCCCTTATTGTACTGCCAGATGGCTTCTGCAGCGCCTTCCAGTGTCTCACCGTACTCGGTGAATGCTGCTTTCTTAATATATTCCGGCACGAATTTCATCATAGGATCCAGTCCTACCACGATCGGTGCGTTAGTTTCTTTGATTCGAGTGATCAGTTTGTTGATCATATTTCCTCCGTTCTGCAATGGTTCTGCCTTTGAATTTATATTATTACACAGCAAAGGCACCGCCTTCGGGCGATGCCTCCTGACCTGTATCTATTCTACCCCAACTAATGTCAGTTGGTCAACGTACTTCTTGATATTGGAAGCATTTACGTACTTTTTATGGCTGTCGCCGTTTACTACCACCAGCGTCGGTGCCTGCATCACGCCGTAGCGCCTTGCCAGCTCCATATTTTCCTCTGCATCAATGGTCACGTAAGGCACATTTTTCAGGTATTCCTTCACCAGCTTGCAGTTCGGGCAGGTCTTCGTCGTGAACAGGTACTTGATATCCTGTGGCTGCTCCACTTTGACTTCCACATCCTCTGCAAAATTAGATAAAGTTACCACACTTCTGGTGGGGCGTTTTAAGGAAGAATGAGCAATGTCATACTCCGTTCTGTTGGCATATTCCTGCAATTTACCGTCGTTCCAGTTCTGCACCGGACGATAGTAACCGGTGATACGGCTGTAGACCTCGGTCTTTGCCCCACAATGAGGACAGATCTTCACCTCTCCCGCCAGGTAACCATGCTCCTTACAGATGGAATAGGTCGGAGACAGGGTGTAATAGGGCAGCTTGTAATTGGAAGCTATGGTGCGCACCAGCGAAGCCGCAGCCTTCCAGTCGGGAAGTTTCTCTCCCAGGAACGCATGGAACACCGTGCCGGAAGTATACAGGGTCTGCAGTTCATCCTGAATATCCAGTGCATCGAAAATATCCACGGTGTAGTCCACCGGCAGATGGGAGGAATTCGTATAATAAGGGGTATCTCCGGGTTTTCCTGCCGTCTTGATGCCGGGCCAGCGCTTTCTGTCGTGCTTTGCCAGACGATACGTGGTGCTCTCTGCAGGAGTTGCCTCCAGATTGTAGAGATCCCCGTACTGCTCCTGATAATCCGACAGGCGCTCTCTCATATGGTTCAAGACTTCCTTGGTAAACTCCTGTGTCTTCGGGTCGCTCATATCCGCCCGCAGCCAGTTGGCATTCAAGCCCACCTCGTTCATGCCGATGAGACCGATGGTGGAGAAATGATTCTCAAAGGTTCCCAGATACCGTTTGGTATAAGGATACAGTCCTTCATTCAACAGTTTTGTGATGACACCACGCTTGATCTTCAGGGATCTCGCTGCGATATCCATCATGTGATTCAGTCTTGCGTAAAATTCATCCTTGTTGGCAGACAGGTAAGCGATTCTGGGCATATTGATGGTGACAACGCCCACGCTTCCGGTGCTCTCGCCGGAACCGAAGAATCCTCCGGTCTTCTTGCGCAGCTCTCTTAAGTCCAGACGCAGTCTGCAGCACATACTGCGGACATCACTGGGCTCCATGTCGGAATTGATATAGTTGGAAAAATACGGTGTACCGT
>CAVFMG010000223.1:0-2652 GCA_963623435.1 Odoribacter splanchnicus | reverse complement strand
GGTCTCCCTAGAAGTGGGCGAGGTTTTAATGTACTAAATACATAGTGGTCGGGCAGTGTTTAAGAGACCGATGGGAATCTTACACTGCCCCCTCTCTCTTTAGCACAGCTTTCACAGTCTTCGCCAGTATCCTCAGATCCTTCCCGAAGCTCCAATTCTGGATGTACTCCTGGTCCAGCTTCACGACCTCGTCGAAATCCGTGATGCTGCTCCGTCCGCTGACCTGCCACATTCCGGTGATTCCCGGTTTCATAGCGAGTCTGGTGCAGTGTCTGAGCTCGTACTGCTCTACTTCCGATACGAGGGGCGGTCTGGTGCCTACGAGGGACATATCACCTTTGAGTACATTGAAGAACTGTGGGAATTCATCCAGGCTCCAGTCGCGGATGAAGTTGCCTACACCCTTTTTATAAGTGCCGTCCGGCAGGAGTTTGCTGCCGATAATGCGGGGATCCTTGTCCATCTTGAACATTCTTCCATCCGACATTTTGTTCTGCTCCATGAGTGCAGCTTTCCGCTCTTCCGCGTCCATATACATACTGCGGAATTTATAGAGGCGAAAGCGTTTGCCGTTCTTGCCCACTCTCTCCTGAGAGAAAAACAGCGGTCCGGGTGACTGAATGCAGATCGCCGGTGCCAGGAATATGCACAAAATACCGGTCAACACACATCCCACCAGTCCTCCGACGATATCCAGAAGGCGTTTCATGAATAACTGTCTGGGGGAAGCATAATTAATGGATGCCGTTACCACAGGGGCACTGCCGAACTTCTCCACAATGAGCTTCCTGCCGGAAGTCTGTACCGTCTTCGTAATGCACAGATGTATCACTGTTCCCATCTCCAGAAAATGTTCTATCAGCTGCTCCGGACGTTCCTCACCGGGAGCTATATCGATCAGCACTTCATCCACCCATCCTATGCGAGTGTATTCAATGACGTTATCGGCATTAGCAATGACCTTATATTTTCCGATCTGTTGTCCCTGCATATCCGCATCCACAACAGTGAATCCGATCACCTGATAATGGGTATACCAGTCTTTTTCCAGTTCTCTCTTCAATATCTCCAGTCGGTCTGTTTTCGTTACGATGAGTAATGACCGCTTTGACACATATTTACTATACTGCTTCAGGTAAGCTTTCCATATCAGCCTGGTCACATAGCTGAGAACCCAGTAGATTCCCATCGTCATATACAGCACAGTCCGGGAGAACTGCTCAGCACCCTGCACCGTTACCAGGTAAATGGCAAACATTGCGAAGACTTCCAGTACCTGCTTGGATGTCTGGATGACTTCATTCCAGTAGCCGCGTTTTAAAACGTTATGTAAGTTTTCAAAGAGCATTCCGATTACAGCGTCTACCAGCAATAGTACCACTGCCATGCTGGCATACAGTTGATTGGCATACATGTTCTGAATGCCATGTCGGATGCAATATGCAATATAGAAGGAGAGCTGCAGGCAGATCATATCAAGGATCAGGAAGTCTGCATGTTTCAGCCAACCTTTGTACGTTTTTTTGTACATATTTCTACCCCCCCCCCGAAATTTTCGGTTATACACAATTAATTTATCGTTTTCAAGTCAATATCCCCTCTTATTATTTATTACTCCTCAGCGTTTGAACAATCTATCCTGACAGTTACACGAAGCAGGCTTCCCCTCCTGTTTTATCTTCGTTTACTCCTCATTCCCGTAGTTGCCATAGTACTTACCATAGTACTTGCCATAATACTTTCCGTAGTACTTACCGTAATATTTGCCATAATATCCCTTGCCGCCCATGTCGACTTTGTTCAGGACGCAGCCTAAGATCTTGCAGCCGGTCATTGCCAGCTGGTCTTTGACTCTTTTGGCGAAACGGTAACTGATCTCACCGCAGGCGAGAATGATCACCGCGCCGTCACAGAACTTAGATACGACAGCAGTATCGATAACGCTTCCTAAGGGCGGCGTATCAATGATGATCATGTCGTATTTCATGCGGCATACCTCCACCATCTTCTGGAAACGGGTATTCCCCAGCAGTTCACTGGGGTTCGGTGGTACCGGTCCGGCGAACAGCAGATGGAAATTCGGGATATCCGTCTCACAGATTGCTGCATCCAGCTCCACTTTTCCGACTAAGTAATTGGTCAGTCCGAAGCGGACCTTTCCCTTTTTATGTCTGCCTCTCATGACGCTCTTACGCAGATCCGCATCAATGAGGATGGTCTTTTTTCCGTTTTGCGCGAAGGATTTTGCAAGCTCATAGGACACGCTGCTCTTGCCTTCGTTCGGAGTACAGCTGGTGATGCAGATGACTTTAATATCTTCTCCGGAAAATTCAATGTTGGTACGAAGGGTCTTAAAGGCTTCCTTGGTACGGAAGTCCTGTTTTTCCTGTTTTAACTCAATGCTCTGCATCTTCCTGCTCCTTTTCCATATCTACGACCTGAATCGTCTCTTCCTCTGCCATTTTCGATTCGTGGATCTCGTCCTCGTCCTTCTGCTTTCTGGGCTTCTTTTTCTTCTCCACGGTGTCAAAATTCGGAATCAGTCCCAAAGTAGAGAGTTCCAGATATTTTTCAATATCCTCGGAAGATTTGATAGTATCGTCTAACAGGTATTGCACTACGATAATTCCCGCAGCGGCAATCATGCCGATG
>CAVFMG010000222.1:0-2759 GCA_963623435.1 Odoribacter splanchnicus | reverse complement strand
GAGGGTACGGTAATGCGGTTGTATTTTCCGGAGAAAATACAGAAAAATGAGAAAATAAAATTAAGAGACAAGGGAAGCAAGTAAATGATGAAAAAACATGAGAAAGCAGGTAACCGGAATTTACCATTGTGTATTGTAGGACTGCTCCTGCTAATTGTTTTTGCTTTTGTGGGACCGAACTTATTACTGCGATTACAGGATAAAAGCAGATTGACCCGGTCAGTCAGCGTAACAAATGCCGGAACAGACTACACCGTCTGGAAGGAGGACTATGAGACGGATACCGTGAAGCGGCTTCAGAATCTGGCAGACGGAATCGCCGCAGGGAAACAGTACTATGCCTCGGAACAGGCATATGAAGCGGAAACGGACGGAGAGGTCTATGATCTTTTAGATAAATATATTTTAAGTCCGGAATGGTATTATATTTTTCAGGATATGGGAATGATTCAGGAGGACTATTTTTACAAATACCTGGATATGGATCATATTTCCATCAAAAGATATATTTTATATGATGAGAAGCTGACAGACGGTGTGGCAATCATGGCTTATGACATCTGCGTGAGACAGCAGGATCCGGAGGACACCGGAGTCAGCATAGAGTGTATCGTGGATTCCGAGACTGCGACCCTTTATGCTATGAAGGTCGTTTTGGAAAATGAGACGGAAACCGTCACCTGGGATGACATCGGTGCGGATGCTCCTTATTATTTTATTACGGATTATATGCAGTCTTACTTGAACGATTATAATTCCGAGGATTATAATTCCGAGGATTATTATTCCTACCCTTATATTGAGATCCGGGGCGATGGGCAGACGGATGCCAATACGCAGATCCTGTGGGATAAAGAGGCAAAAATAGAGGCAAAAGCCTGGACAGCCTCTGCAAGCGACACCGGTGAATACACGTATGACCTGAACTACGGAGAGCATCAGTTACACCTGCTTGTAACACTGTTAAATGCTTCCGCAGGACAACTGGAAAAGGGATGTGGATATCTGTTCGGGATCCGAGAGATCGCCGAACAGATTCCGGATTTCTTACCGGATATTTAGAATTTCGATTCCGGAAGGGTATAAAATAATATCCATCAGAATATAGTTTAGAAAAATAAGTCGGGAGACACGTTTTGTCTATGATCGCAGGGTTAAATGGATTTTTACAGCAGACAGACGAAATTGTATGGGGACCCTGGCTTATTTTTTTATTGCTGGGCTGCGGTTGTTATCTGATGATCGTGTTACATTTCCTTCCGTTAAAAAATCTGCCCATGGCACTGAAATTTGTCTTTCAGCCGGAGAGCCGGAAGGCAGACAGCGAGGCGGAAGGGGGAAGCGTATCCGCTTTTTCTGCGCTGACGACCGAACTGGCAGCGACCATCGGCACCGGGAACATTGTGGGCGTTGCCACCGCCATGGTACTGGGAGGTACTGGAGCACTGTTCTGGATGTTAGTATCCGGTGTTATCGGATTGTCCACCAAGCTGGTGGAAAGCACACTGTGTGTCAGATATCGTGTACGGAATACCAGAGGGGAATCTGTGGGAGGTCCCATGTATGTGCTCAAATGGGCGTTTCCCCATCGGCGTACAGGTCGGATTCTTGCAGTGTTGTTTTCGGTATTTGCCGTGATGGCATCGTTTGGCATGGGGAACATGACACAGGGCAATTCCATTGCGGAGGCACTGGAGGTGACATTTGGGATGAAACCTTCCGTGACGGGACTGGTATTATGCCTTCTTACGATACTGGTGATCCTGGGAGGAATCGGTACCATAGCTAAAGTTACGGAATATCTGGTGCCCTGTATGGCGGTGTTCTATCTGTTTGGATGTGGCATGGTGATCGTGACGCACAGAGAGGATCTGTCGGAAGGCATCCGGCAGATCCTGACAGGAGTTTTTTGCCCGGAGGCAGTTACCGGCGGGATGGCAGGCACTGCTGCCGCGGTGAGGTACGGGGTATCCCGGGGTGTATTTTCCAACGAAGCGGGATTGGGTGCCGCGGGCATCAGCGCGGCTTCTGCGGATACAAAAGACCCGGTGCGGCAGGGCTATATCAGTATGACGGGAGTCTTCATCGACACCATTGTGATCTGTACGTTAACGGGGCTTGCCATTGCCGCCAGCGGGATGCTGGGACAGCGGGATCCGGGAGGCGAGCTTTTGAACGGAACAGCACTGATGATCGCAGTATTTTCTTCCGCCTTCGGCAGGGTGGGTGCGTGGATGCTTACGATTTCTATTGTGCTGTTTGCGTTTGCCACGATCATCGCCTGGGAATATCAGGGAGAGAAAGCCTTTGAATATCTGGCAGGGAGCCGTGACCGGACCGGGTGGTACCGTCTGACTTATGGATTAGTCACTTTTTCGGGAGCGGTCTGTTCCCTGGAGGCAGTATGGAATTTTTCGGATATCTGCAACGGACTGATGGCAGTGCCGAATCTCCTGGCGGTACTTGTATTGTCCGGGGAGGTGTGCAGGGATATTCGGGAATATAAAAATAATGATTGAAGCACCGCTCCTGCCGTGATATGATTTGAGTAATGCAATTATATTAGGAGTGAGATTATGACGAAAACCATTGAGAACTTTTTAAGATATGTGAAGATTGATACCCAGTCTTCCGAAGAAAGCACCACCACCCCCAGCACCATGAAGCAGCATGACCTGGCGCGTCAGCTGGTGAGTGAACTGGAGGCTATGGGTGCCACAGAGATTACTTACGATAAGGAACACTGCTATGTCTATGCC
>CAVFMG010000221.1:0-2839 GCA_963623435.1 Odoribacter splanchnicus | reverse complement strand
GGATAGTCTCCACGATCTGTGCAGTAGTCTCGCGCAATGCTTCCTCGGTCTCCTCGGAAGACACCTTGACGGTCTTGGGCAGACCGGTCACGAGGTTACGTCCTCTGACATCCATATAATCCACTTCCGCTCTCTTGTAGCAGGAACCGATCTTGATTTTCAGATCTTCTGCGGTTCTCTCACCAATGAGCAGATTGTGCTTCTTACGCATATAACGAACGATTGCTTCATCAAAATCATCTCCTGCGATTTTGATGGAAGCGCTGACTACGGTACCTCCCAGGGAGATTACCGCGATATCGGAAGTACCACCGCCGATATCTACGATCATATTACCGCAGGGCTTGGAAATATCGATTCCCGCACCGATAGCTGCTGCGATGGGCTCCTCGATGATGGATACTTCTCTGGCACCTGCCTGATAAGTTGCATCTTCTACTGCCTTCTTCTCTACCTCTGTAACGCCACTGGGAACGCAGACAGCGATACGGGGCTTACGGAAGGTTCTCTTACCCAGAGCCTTCTGGATGAAATATTTCATCATTTTCTCGGTTACGGTATAATCGGAGATAACGCCCTGACGTAACGGTCTGACCGCTACGATATTGCCGGGAGTTCTTCCCAGCATCAGTCTTGCGTCCTCACCGATGGCTTTAATTTTATTTGTATCTCTATCAAAAGCTACAACAGAGGGCTCCTTTAATACGACGCCCTTTCCTCTGATGTATACCAGAATGCTGGCGGTACCTAAATCAATTCCGATATCTGTGCACTGCATCTTTTTATTACCCCTTTCCGATGGTATCTATCTATAAGTCTTGACTCTACACGCTATTTTAGTCATATACGTCATATTATAACTGAATTTTTTCCATTTTCATAGAGGGTAAATATTAATTTTTATTAACTGAATAGTTATCGCAGCGCCTTATCCCTCTCCAACATCTTTTTCACATAGTATCCGGTGTAGGATTTTTTCACCTTTACGATCTCTTCCGGGGTACCCTGTGCAATCACGGTACCGCCGCGGTCACCGCCTTCCGGTCCCATATCGATGATATAATCCGCGGTCTTGATCACGTCCAGATTGTGTTCGATGACAACTACGGTGTTGCCGCCGTCCGCCAGTCTGTGCAGGATCTCCACCAGCTTGTGCACATCCTCAAAATGCAGTCCGGTCGTAGGCTCATCCAGAATATATATCGTCTTACCGGTACTTCTCCTGGAGAGCTCGGTTGCCAGCTTGATACGCTGTGCCTCACCTCCGGACAGTGTCGTGGAGGGTTGTCCCAGCTTTACATAGGAAAGTCCCACATCATACAAGGTCTCGATCTTCCTGCGGATATACGGTACATTTTCAAAGAAAGGCAGTGCTTCCTCTACGGTCATATCCAGCACATCAAAAATGCTCTTGCCCTTGTATTTTACATCCAGTGTCTCACGGTTGTAACGTTTGCCACCGCAGACCTCGCAGGGAACGTAGACATCCGGCAGGAAATGCATCTCGATCTTGATAATGCCGTCGCCGCCGCAGGCTTCACAGCGTCCGCCCTTGACATTGAAGCTGAAACGTCCCTTGCTGTAACCCTTCGCCTTGGCGTCTGCTGTAGAAGCAAACAGGTCACGGATCAGGTCAAACACACCGGTATAGGTCGCCGGGTTGGATCTGGGGGTACGTCCGATGGGAGACTGGTCGATGTTGATGACCTTGTCCAACTGCTCCACGCCTTCGATTCCCTTGTGTTTGCCGGGGATGCAGCGGGCACGGTTCAGTTCTCTCGCCAGGTGCTTATAGAGGATCTCGTTCACCAGGGAACTTTTGCCGGAACCGGACACACCGGTGACACAGGTCATCACTCCCAAAGGTATCTCCACATCTACATTTTTCAGGTTATTTTCCTGGGCTCCCAGCACTTTGATCCAGCCGGTAGGAGTCCGCCTGGTCTCCGGTACGGGAATCCGCTTTTTGCCGCTGAGGTACTGTCCCGTAATGGATTCCGGGATCTGCATGATCTCCTCTGCCGTACCGCAGGCGATAACTTCTCCACCGTGGGAGCCTGCGCCGGGGCCGATATCTACGATATAATCCGCCGCCAGCATAGTATCCTCATCATGCTCTACTACGACCAGGGTATTGCCCAGATCCCGCAGATTCTTCAGGGTATTCAACAGTTTATCGTTATCTCTCTGATGCAGACCGATACTGGGCTCATCCAGAATGTAGCACACGCCTACCAGTCCAGAACCGATCTGTGTCGCCAGACGGATACGCTGTGCTTCGCCGCCGGACAGAGTCGCAGTAGCTCTCGCCAGAGACAGATATTCCAGTCCCACATCTACCAGGAATCCCACTCTGGCACGGATCTCCTTGAGCACTCTCTCTCCGATAAACTGCTGCTGTTTCGTCAGTGTCATAGTATCTAAAAACTTCTGCAGATCCCGGATGGACATGGAAGTGATCTCATAGATATTCTTATCACATACGGTAACTGCCAGAGATTCCTTTTTCAAACGCATGCCCTTACATTCTTTACAGGGGGTGATGCGCATGAAAGTCTCATATTCCTGCTTGGTAGTCTCGGATGCGGTCTCACGGTAACGGCGCTCCACATTTTTGATCAGTCCTTCAAAAGCTACCGGATATACACCGCTGCCCCGCTGACCGGTATAGTGTACCAGCACCTCTTTGCCGTTCGTTCCATGAATCAGAATGTCATGGATCTTCTGCGGATAATCTTCAAAAGGCGTATCCAGGTCAAAATGATATTCCTTCGCCAGTGCCTGTAAAATAGCGTTGGTAAAACTGGACTTGTCCGCACAGGACTGCCAGCCCATGACG
>CAVFMG010000220.1:972-2849 GCA_963623435.1 Odoribacter splanchnicus | reverse complement strand
CGTTGGAACCTATCCGGCAGACGGCGATTACAGCGTGGAAAGACCGTATGCGGTTTCCGCAAATGACCTGAAAACCAGAAAGGTAGACACGAATGTCTCCACAGACATCAACGACTACACGACCTGGGGCATGGATAACTATGAGATCGTCCGTGTGACTCCGGAGATCGCACAGCAGATGGGCTGGTCTGATACGACCATCGGAATGTATACCGTGCATAGGCTCCATGCAACGGACGCATATTGCGGCACCACATTTACAAGTGCTACTGACCATGCCAATGGCCAGCAATTTGGTTATCAGGAATATGGCACCCTTTATTACACACAGGCGAACTTAGGTCACTTCGCGATCGTGGAGAAGACCGCTCCGGCAGACGGGGATAAGAAGGGATACCTTGGAAACTATTCTGACAGGGACGATTCCAAGCTGACCGAAGAATCCTCGAAAAAGAATCCGGACGGCGCTCCGTATGCGACCGATGATAACCTGTCCGTCGTAAAAATGGTACATTACCTGTACCTGTGCAAAGACACCAACCAGTATGCAACCTATATGCTGGTAGATGGCTATAAAAATTACGATGCAGAAAAATATACCAACTACGTGACCAACCTTGATAATGAGGAACAGACACCGACAGAGGACGGCTACGATGCTGCCGGATGGTACGAACAGTCCGGAATGCGTCCGAGCATTTCCCTTGAGAAGTACACGCTCGATGAGCAGGACACCACGAAGCAGAAGAGAGACACCCTGAACGAATGGGTGGATAACTTCCTTAATACGGACCTCCGGGAGAGAAGCGGCATCCTGACCCTGAACCGGAACAGCCAGAAGCAGGATACCTACTATGCGCTGAAACTGGCTATGGACTATCAGCTCAATTACGTGGGAACCACCATCAATAATGATTCCTTCAATGATGGCTTATCTGCAGAGAGCGATATTACCTTTAACGGAACTTACACCAAGACCAAACTGAACTATAACAGCTATGCAGCAGATCAGGCAGAAGCCCTGAATGCAAGACACGGATTCAATGATACCGAGTTCCTGCAGGTGGGTGTTCCTACCTATGATAATGCGGCTGCTGAAAAGAACAACCGCTACTACCAGACAGAAGCGGACGTGAATAAGGAGCAGGGATACAGCTTTATTGATGAGCGTACCTATGGTTACATCAGATTTACCAAGTATGACTCTGATGCAGAGAGATATGTGGACGGCGATATCGATGCTGCTTACCCGGATGGCACACACCATGGCGATGCAGATCTGGATGGCGCGATCTATTCCCTGTACGTATCCGAGTCCAATAACTTTACTGTTCACTATTATGAAGGAACCCTAAACGGAACCCTTGTGTGGGCTCAGCCGCTGAAAGAAGGCGGCTACCGTGTGATCGAGGATAAGGATGGGGATGCATCCAACGGATTTACCGATGAGGGAGACAATACCTATACCGATTATCCGCATGGTTATATCCGGGACAACAAGCTCTTCCTTGATTATACAGACCCGAACTGTGACTCCTTTGATGTGGCAGCCAAAGAGCAGACCTATAAAGGTATCCAGCATCCCGATGGCATGTATGGCGGAGCCAAACATAACGGTTGGTTTGCCGTACTCACAGAACAGCAGGTATTCGTGGACGACGACCAGAACTGCTATGGTGACACCTGGACACTTCAGGATGTGACCCTGGAGAATGGAGCAAAGGTTGCCAGTGCCACGATCATAGATGGCGAGTTTGAAATTGACGGACTGTACCTGGGTGACTACTATCTGGCAGAGGAGATCCGCGATGCGATCGTGATCCACTCCACCAATAATGATGACCGGGAGACTTCCGAGATTCGGTGGCTGTCCTTTG
>CAVFMG010000220.1:0-854 GCA_963623435.1 Odoribacter splanchnicus | reverse complement strand
CGGCTGCAACTGACGAGCATGGTAACCCGATCCATTATAATTATTCCTTCCCATATGAGGGACAGGCAAAAGATGGGGAGACCTATCAGGCGGAGCAGGTATACCTCCAGAAAGATACCGAACAGGTATCTAACCAGCAGGTAGTTAAGGGCGCCGGATTCCAGATCAAGAAAGAGACGATGAAGAATGAATCCGCCGGATCCGGAAATACCGAGTATGAGGATCTGGAAGGAGCAGGATTTACTGTTTACCTGATCAGTGAGCTCTCGCTTATCAAGGACGGAACCATTCAGCCGGCATTCAGTGAGAAAGACGGAAATGTGCTTGTGAAAGACAATAAGCTTGTTGCCCTCTTTGATACCACCGGCAATATGGTCGGCTACCAGTTTACGACCCAGTACATTGATGAGAACCATCCGTTTGAAGAGAAATACGGAAGCGACTACGACATCCGTACAGCAAACCGGATCGTCTATGTAAAGGGCAGAGGTTACTATTACCTCGATGATATCCTGGCAGCATATAAGGATATTTATTACAGCAATGAAACGAAGAAGTGGGATTTCTCTGGGGAAGATGCGGCAATCGCAAGAACCTATGAGGATAATGCGACTACCATTGCAGAGATCAACCACGATTATGAGTACCAGAACAATAACCTGAACAATGGATCTCCGTGTGAGTGGTACGGACCGAACGGTATCTCTGATGGCTGGGTGGCGACCGGAGTCAGAAATGAATACCGGTTATCCGAGATCTTCACGAACCACTACGGAAACTTACGGTCTCCGGAACTTCCTTGGGGCGCATATATCGTCGTGGAGACCACGACTCCGAAGGATGTCTTTACCGTT
>CAVFMG010000219.1:0-2891 GCA_963623435.1 Odoribacter splanchnicus | reverse complement strand
ACCGTACCCTCTCCCAGCTTGCTGTCGATCTTTAAATCTCCCTGATGCAATGTGATGATCTTCTGACAGAGAGCCATACCGATGCCTGCACCGCCTTCCTTACGGGATCTGGACTTATCTACCATGTAAAAAGCTTCCGTGATCCGGGCGATCTCTTCCTCAGGGATCCCTCTGCCGTTGTCCACGACTTTGATTTCATATCCTTCCGGAAGTTTTCTTCCCTTCATGAGGATAAAACCGTCCTTCTCCACCGCCTTTACCGCATTATCCAATAGATTATATAACAGGGACAATAATAAATCCCGGTCGCCCCAGATCACCCCTTTTTCCAGGTCGATCTTCCCCCGGATTCCTTTGCGTTCAAAAGGGATCCGCATCGTATCCCGGATATTTTCTTCCAGATCTAAAGTCAGTATCTTTTTAAATTTCATTTCCTGTCTGTCCATTCCCACCAGTTCTAGCAACTTGTGAGAAAGGCTCTCCAGACGCTTTCCCTGGCTGAAAATATAGTAGGCTGCCTCGCCACGCTCCTGCTCCGTCAATTCATAGGAATTCAGCATATCCGCATAGCCGATGATGGAGGTAAGAGGCGTTTTTAATTCGTGGGCAAATGCTGCGGTGAAATCCTCTTTCTGTTTCGCCTCCAGCTCTTTTTCTTCCATCTGCCGCACCAGCCGGTCCGTCATCCGATTAAAGCTATAAGACAGTTCCCCGATTTCATCCGTCCCCTGATACGTGGCTCTCTTCTCCAGATTCCCCTCGGCGATCCTTCCAGCCGTGCGGTTCAGCTGCTCGATGGGACGGGTCAGATATCTGGACAGCAAAAATACTGCCAGACCTCCGATTAGAGTTAAGCCTGCCAGTGCCACCATATATTGCTTCATCATATTGTTTCGTTCTTCGTAAATACTGCTCAGATCCTTCAGAATCCCCAGATATACCACATCTGTATCCGTTCCCGGGCGCTCTTCGATGATACTGAACAGGTAATAGCCTGTTCCTTCCTTTCGGACGCCGTAGACCTGATTCGCCCCGGACTCCATATTCTGAATCATTTCTTCCGCAAGCTGTCTGATCTCCTCCTTTGGCAGCCCCAGTGTACCGGTCAGTGTAAACTGCCCGTCCGGTTCCAGGATCATGCATTCCGTTCCGCTCTGTGCGGTCATGCGCTCCGCAGCACTGTTCCCCGCCTGTATCCCAGCCAGTTCCGCTCCGTATTTTTCCATGTTCTGGTAGACCATATCGTAGATCGTCTGGAACAGAAGATTTTCCTGCCTGCCCTGTTCTGTCTCCCGTGATAACATCCGGTCAAAATAGGAGGACAGCATAAAACTGCCGAACAACATAAATATCGCTGTGAGAAGTGCTGTCACGGAAAAAAATAATTTATGTGCGAACTTCATTCAACCGATACCCCACTTTATACACTGCTATAATAATATCCTCCCAGTGCAGCTTTTTCTTCAGCCGCTGCACATGCAGATCCACCGTCCGGCTCTGTCCCATGTATTCGCCGCCCCACACCGTCTCATAGATGGTCTCCCGGTACAAAGCTCTGTTTTTATTTCTCGCAAACAATAACAGCAGGTCAAATTCCTTCGGTGTCAGATAGATCTCTTCCCCATCCAGTGTCACCCTGTGGGATGCCGTGTCGATGGTCACATTACAGACCTGAATAACGGTCTCTGTCTTATGATATCTGCGTAACACCGCCTCTACCCGTGCTAAAAGTTCCACAATTTCAAAAGGCTTGGGCAGATAGTCGTCCGCTCCCATCCTAAGTCCCTTTACCTTATGTTCTGTGGATCCCAGTGCCGTCAGGAAGATTACCGGAAGCTCGCAGGCTTTCGCATAATCCATCAGCTCATAGCCGTTGATCCCCGGCAGCATGATGTCCAACAGAGCAAGATCATATTTCTCCCGTTCCATGAGATCCGCCGCGGTCTGTCCATCCGGCGCCCAGGTGCATGCATAGCCTGCCCTTGTCAGATTGATCCGGATCAGATTTGCAATCGGTTCTTCATCCTCCGCAATTAATATTTTAAACATCTCTTACGCCCCTCATTTTTGGTATTTTTCTATGATAAACCCTTTTTGTATCCATTTTGTATCATTTTTTCACCGCACTCTTTTTTTCTCCGTTCATACCATAATAACAAACCTGTTTTTAAGAAAGGATTGCCGATTGCTATGAAGGATTATTCTTTTGAGGAACCATTTGAAAAATATCCTCTTGCCATGGCTTATGTTCCCTGGCAGCGTTTCACCAAAATGTATGAAAATCTGGAAAAAGGCTACCAGGCGGGAACTATTTTCCCCGAGCTCAATAAACCTTTTACGGGAAGGAGATGCGTGAAATGAACAGCGAAGCCAAAATGCTGCATGACATCGGAATCGCCGATTTCGTTCTGACCGATCTGATGCTGTATCTGGATACGCATCCATCGGATCGGAATGCCATGGAATATTTCAACCACTACGCACGAATCAAATCACAGATGGAACGGGAATTCTCCAGAGAGTATTATCCCCTGCGCAAGGATCTCGCCGAAAGCAACAATAAATGGCGCTGGGGTGATGCCCCTCTGCCCTGGGAAGGAGGTTGTGACTGATGTGGAGCTATGAAAAAAGATTACAATACCCGGTAAATATCAAAGAGCCCAACGCGAAACTGGCGCAGGTCATCATCTCACAGTATGGCGGTCCCGACGGTGAAATGGGCGCCAGCATGCGCTATCTGTCTCAGCGCTATTCCATGCCCTTTAAGGAAGTGGCTGGACTGCTGACGGACATCGGAACCGAAGAACTCGGGCACCTCGAGATGGTAGCCACCATTGTTCACCAGCTGACCCGTGACCTTTCCATGGAGGAGATCGAAAAAAGCGGTTTCG
>CAVFMG010000218.1:0-2998 GCA_963623435.1 Odoribacter splanchnicus | reverse complement strand
GAGCACGGAGCAATCCGTAGGCATCAAAGTCGGGGGCTTTTGACCCCGACATCATATATTTATTTATCATAACTTTTTGAAAGGTATCATGTCAATTAAGAAACTATAAAAAATATTCAGAACCGTAAAAATATGGTCCTGAATATTTTCGTCATCCTAAAATTCTCTTTGTATTTTCTTTGATCTTCTCAGATAAATCAGCGTATTTTATGAGTTCCTCTTCCGTGAATCCGGCAAATCTCGCCTCATCATAATCCCGCTGTGCCAGTTCCAGTTCCTTCATGACCGCATCCGCCGCCGGGAGGATAGTCGCTACAATCTTGGTTTTGCGATCTTTGCGCTTTGTCTCCGGCATTTCCGCTGCTTTACTCTGCGCTTCTCCGGCTGCTTTGTTTTTTCTGGACGGCTTTGGCTCCTTCACTTCTTCCACTTTCAGGAATCCTTTCATGTTCAGGCGCTGTAAGCTGCTGGTCAGATTCGTCCGGGAGATTCCGGCAAAATCCGCCAGTTCCCGTCTGCTGTCCCACTCATGCTTCTCACACAGACACAGAAGCAGACGCACATCCACGACCTTCAGATCCCCTTTTAATGCCACCGACTCCAGATAATGCTCTAAGAGCTTTCTCTTGCGGTAAGCATCTCCCGCCGGTCCTTCTGCCTGCAAGATCTGCGTATTGACGAAGACTCTCTCATCTCCCAGCTTCTTGGATCCGGGCAGGATCGAAGGCGGTACCGTTCCGTCTCCCGCCGCATCAATGAAGAAACGGTATACCTGCAGACGGTTCTTCTCGTAATTTTCCTCTTCAAGCACGTGTTTGTAAAAGTTATTGTAATACTCGAAGACATTCAGCTTCATCTTCACCGTCTTGGAGATGCTGATGCCCTGACTGGCAAGGGAGCCTTTGCGCTTCACATAATAATAAATGGGTGCATGCAGGGCATAGAATACTTTGGCATAGCGGATATATTCCAGGTTGAACAGGAAATCCTCACACCAGCTGATATTCGTATCCATGCGTAACTTATGTTCTTCCACAATATCCCTGCGGTACAGCTTGTTCCATAACACACCGTAATAAAAGTCCGCCGGATTCTCCATCATGTGTGCTGCAAACTCTTCCCGGGTGAGCACACCTTCCTCTTCGATGTCTCCCTTGGGTGACACGCGCTCTCCCACCACACGGTAAAAGTCCGAAATGACCATATCACAGCCGTACTCTTCCGCCGCCCGCACAAACAGTCTGGTGGCATCCGGTGTGATCCAGTCATCGCTGTCTAAGAATTGCAGATATTTTCCCTGGGCACGGTCCAGTGCCTGATTCCTGCTGTCGGAGACTCCGGTATTTCCCTTCTGAATCACAATGACTCTTGGATCCTTGTCTCCGTATTCCTCACAGATATCACCGGATGAGTCCGTACTGCCGTCGTTTACCAGAAACAGCTCAAAGTCCATGTATTCCTGATTCAAAATGCTGTCGACACAGCGTCGTAAATATTGCTCCGCATTATATACCGGAACAATGATGCTTACCATGGGACGCATAGCTTTTTCCTTTCTAAAATTATTTCATGACGATAAGTTCGTAGTCCCTGCTGCCGATACCGATTTTCTCTGCATGCTCCAGGCAGGTCTTGTACTCCGCATTGGGAGTGGTGTTTTCAAAGTGATCGTGATGGTCGCAGAAACCTTCTTCCGCCATGGCATCCGTCAGCTGGGTGTTCGGCAACGGTGTCTGCTTCAGGCAGGCATCCACACAGGCCTGATCCAGTGCCAGCGGATCGAAGGAGGCAAACATACCGATGTTGGGCAGAATGGGCACATCGTTCTCGCTGTGGCAGTCACAGTTCGGAGATACATCCACTACCAGTGAAATGTGGAAATTCGGTCTGCCGTCCACAACTGCCTTCGCATACTCTGCCATACGGCAGTTGAAATCCTTCGTTGCCGCATCGTAACCGCTGTGGATCGCATCAAAGTTGCAGGCACCGATACAGCGTCCACAGCCTAAGCATTTCGTCTTATCAATGTGCATCTTGTGAGTGGTCTCATCGTATGCCAGACCGCTGTTAGCGCACTCTCTCATGCAGCGTTTGCAGCCACGGCACAGATTCTCGTCAATTTCCGGCTGTCCGTTGGCATGCTGTTCCATTTTTCCGGCTCTGGAACCGCAGCCCATGCCGATATTTTTAATAGCACCGCCGAAGCCCGCCATCTCGTGTCCCTTAAAATGATTCAGGGAAATAAATATATCCGCATCCATGATGGCACGACCGATCTTGGCATTTTTCACATATTCGCCGCCCTCTACCGGCACCTCGATGTCATCCGTTCCCTTCAGACCGTCCCCAATGATCACGGGGCAGCCCACCGTCAGGGGCGTGAAACCGTTCTCCCAGGCACAGTACATATGCTCGATGGCATTTTTACGGCTGCCGGGATACAGGGTGTTGCAGTCGGTCAGAAAAGGCACACCGCCCAACTCCTTCACCACATCTGCTACTGCTTTCGCATAATTGGGACGTAAGAATCCCAGATTGCCCAGCTCACCGAAGTGCATCTTGATGGCAACAAACTTGTGATCCATATCAATATCCTGAATCCCCGCCGCCTTCATCAGACGCTTTAACTTACTGGGAAGCCCCTCTCCCAGGCGGGTCCTGAAATCTGTAAAATATACCTTTGATTTTTCCATAGATTTATCCTCCGTGCAAAAAGATACTACGATTATAACACATATTCAGCAATTATGAGAATTTTTATCTAAAAAGAAATTGCTATTTCTTGGGCGAGCAGGCTTGACATTTCCATCAATCTATCATATCTTCTTTTTAGAAACGAAGTTTACTACCGTACAGCTTTTGCTAAAGCGGCTTGCTCGTTTCTTTTTTATTCTTACAATATCATCCAGTTTTTTCAATACATCCCATTTCAACAAAATAACCAATTTTAACCATTGTATTTTTGGTATATATTTTATGAAAACAAAGTATGATTTTA
>CAVFMG010000217.1:0-3008 GCA_963623435.1 Odoribacter splanchnicus | reverse complement strand
CAGCCATGTAGCAACATCTCTGTTACTACATGACTGCGTTTCACTGCTTGAGGCGTGTCAGCCATGATTTCAAGGAGAAAATAACTACCAGGAATATTCCATCATTTACTTTTCACCTTGCTCTTCTGATTATTCTTTTGACTACTCTTCTGATTACTCTTCTGTTTGCCCTCAAGTACATCTACCATATAATTCAAAGCGGGGACTCCATTTTGACGATCCAATCTATCATATAGTTTCAGGAACTCTGTGAGTGTTTTTTTCGGATTCTCGGTTTTATGGAATAAATCTATAGTCTGATTTTCCTTAATCATTTGCTTAAATGCGTTGGTATTCACAATATCTTTTGCGCCTATTATATTACCGGTCGATTCCCTAATGAAGCTATTTTGGCTATTTGCATAGGCGTCGTTAATTTTGTTGGCAATTTGAGCAGTCAGATATACTCTGGGCAGAACACCATTTCTATAAGCGGTACATATTTTTTGAAGCCTCTGTACGTTTTTTATCCGCGACGAACGACGAGATGAAAACTTTCGTGGATGTTCATTACAATGCCTTAGATAGTCCTTAAGACATTTTTCAAGGTTTTTTACATTCTGCGAACTTATTTCCTCAGAATATTGAAGTACATCAAACTGCCTCATAACCTCTTTAAATTCTGCGGAATCTCTACTCGTTCTATCGAGTTTATCTGTGATTGTACGGAATTCACGCAAATAAGTTGCTTGATTCGTATTCCTAAATTCAATTTTTGTGTGTTTCCCTATAAATTCTTCAGGATATGTCCCCTGTAGCTGCTCCCAGATTTTATTGAGTAGGAAATCACATAGGCGATTCATAAATGTGTCAAAGCTTTCTTTGTCAGAGAAGTAGGGTTCATCTACATACTTCGGGTCGAGTTCTTTCATATAATTACTAAGAATTTGGTTCTCTTTAAATTCTTCATTCAGTTTCGAAAAATCTAAATCACCGCTGGAGTGATCAAAAGTGTTATAGTTTTTAAAATCAATGAGAGTTACGACATCATCACTTAAGTCTTTGAGTGCATTCTCTAAACACCCCATCTTACCTATGTGTTGCGCTAGATATCTTGCTTCAAAATCTTGTTCTGTTTTTAAATTTTCAGGTAATGGCATTGTTTTTTTCTCCTTTGCATTTTTATTTGATTTAGGTGACATTTGTTAATCGGGGTCTGAATAATTACTGTGATTGTATTATAGCATGCAAAGGGGACAAAAGGTAGACAAAGTGTAGCAACTACATGAATTTTATATCTTCGTGGTCCACTGGGACAGGTCCCATACCTGGGTGGCAAGTCCGTCGTAGAACTCCGGCTCGTGGCAGACCATGAGGATGCTGCCCTTGTATTCTTTCAATGCGCGCTTCAACTCGGCTTTGGCATCCACATCGAGATGGTTGGTGGGCTCGTCGAGCAGGAGTACATTTGTGGCGCGGTTCATGAGCTTGCAGAGGCGTACCTTTGCCTGCTCGCCACCGCTCAATACCTTCACACGGCTCTCGATATGCTTGGTAGTGAGACCGCATCTCGCCAGTGCGGAGCGGACCTCGTACTGGGTAAAGGAGGGGAACTCCTGCCAGATCTCTTCGATACAGCTGTTGTCTCCGGAGCCGGACATCTCCTGCTCAAAATACCCGATCTCCAGGTAATCACCCTGCTCCACTTCGCCGGACAGCGGCGGAATCAATCCAAGAATACTTTTTAATAACGTAGTCTTACCGATACCGTTGGCACCAATCAAAGCTACTTTCTCGCCACGCTCCATGGACAGGTTTAAAGGTTTGGACAGCGGCTCGTCATAACCGATGACCAGATTCCTGGTCTCGAAAATGATGCGTCCTGTGGTGCGTCCTTCTTTAAATGAGAACTCCGGCTTCGGTTTCTCCGCAGCCAGCTCGATGACATCCATTTTGTCCAGCTTCTTCTGGCGGGACATTGCCATGTTACGAGTGGAGACACGGGCTTTATTTCTTGCCACGAAATCCTTCAGATCGGCGATCTCTTTCTGCTGGCGCATATAAGCAGCCTCCAGCTGGGACTTTTTCATGGCATAGACTTCCTGGAACTTGTCGTAATCGCCCACATAGCGGGTCAGCTCCTGATTGTCCATGTGATAGATCAGATTGATAACGCTGTTCAGGAAGGGAATATCGTGACTGATCAGAATGAACGCATTCTCATATTCGTTCAGATAACGCTTCAGCCATTCGATATGCTCCGCATCCAGATAGTTCGTCGGCTCGTCCAGAAGCAGGATATCCGGCTTCTCCAGGAGAAGCTTTCCTAACAGCACCTTGGTACGCTGCCCACCTGACAACTCTGTCACATCACGATCCAGACCGATCTCCAATAGCCCCAGGGCTCTTGCCACTTCCTCTACCTTGGCATCGATCATATAGAAATCATGCATGGTTAAGAGATCCTGGATCGTTCCCAGATCTTCCATGTACTGCTCCAGCTCCTCGGGGGTAGCATCACCCATTTTGTCGCAGATATCATTCATTTGTGCTTCCATATCGTATAAAAAGTCAAAAGCGGAAGCCAGCACCTGGCGGATGGTCATACCGGGAGTCAGTACAGTGTGCTGGTCCAGATAGCCGACACGGACATTTTTCGACCATTCCACTTTGCCTTCGTCCGGCATCAGTTTGCCGGTAATGATATTCATAAAAGTAGATTTGCCCTCTCCGTTGGCACCGATGAGACCGATGTGCTCGCCCTTCAACAGACGAAACGATACATCGTTAAAAATAGCACGGTCACCGAAACCGTGGGTCAGGTGTTCTACGTTTAATATACTCATAATTCCTCACATTCTGCTGCATTGCAGCGGATTCTCGTCAATATTCCTTTGCAAGTATAGCGTAAGCCCTGTCATTTTGTAAAGCAAGAATGCCGTGAGAGGACAAAAATAAAGTAAAAACCGGGAAAAAAGATAAAAATTGAGTTGTGGCAGGTTAGTAATATGTGCTATGATGTATCCGCT
>CAVFMG010000216.1:0-3079 GCA_963623435.1 Odoribacter splanchnicus | reverse complement strand
TGCTTGCATTTGTAAGCACGAGTGTGATTGTTTATATGACGAAGTAACTATATGAGCAAATAACAAGAAGACTTGTTATTCAGGGAAGCATCGAAGATGCGATTTTGCGAATGGAGTTGCTGAATAGGAGTAAAAACCTCATACATGGAAAAGGAGGGCATCCAATTATGCCGAAAACAAAATTACAAAACATTATTTTCACTATCATTATGGCGTTCGTTATGGTCTACGCCATGGTCTGCTACAACATCGCACTGGACAAGGGAGGAATGACCAACGAGATCTTCCTGTTAGCGTTCCACGAGATCCCCATCATGTGGCCCATCGCCTGCATTCTGGAGTACTTTGTCGTAGAAAAACTGTCCCAGAAGCTGGCATTTCGCATCGTATCCCCCGAAGATAAACCGATATTCATCACACTGGCAATCTCTTCCATGATCGTGTGCCTGATGTGCCCCGTGATGAGCTTTATCGCCACCTGCCTCTTCATGCATCCCGGCAACCAGATTATCGCCATGTGGCTGCAGAAGACCGTCCAGAACTTCCCCATGGCACTGTGCTGGCAGATCTTCTTCGCAGGTCCCGGTGTGCGGAATGCGTTCGGATTTGTGGTAGGGAAGCTTAAAAAGTAGAGTATGAAAAATGGGCATAGACGCTTTAGACAAGTCGTTCTATGCCCATTTATTTTTGGAATGAGGGTACAGCGGACTGGCACAGGGGTTCGTGAGCCCTTTCGCCTCAGAATCATGGGCACGGGGGATACGCAAAAGCCTCGTTGTGCCCAAACGCAGCCCTACAGTTGACAAAACAGGGAGATCCGTAGTATTTTGAAACAGAAAATACTGTCAGAAATTATAAGGATACGGAGATAGGAATACATGAAGATCTACTTGGTAAGACATGGGGAGACGGACTGGAATCAGGCGGGGCTGCTGCAGGGGCAGACGGATATTGCGCTAAACGAACAGGGATTGGAACAGGCGCGCGAGGCTTCCAGACGGTTAAAAGAAGTGCCGTTTGAAATTGCATTTTGCTCGCCGCTGATCCGGGCGAAGCGCACGGCGGAGATTATCATAGATGACAGTAACATCACACTTACTACAGATGAGAGACTCAGGGAACTGAATTTCGGACCCTGGGAAGGCGTGGACATCCGTACCATCAAAGATGCTGCCAGTCAACCCTTTACCAACCCCGGCAACTACATCCCGCCCGAGGGTGCAGAGAGCTTTGCACAGCTGTATAAAAGAAGCGGCGAATTCGTAAGTCAGGTGCTCCTGCCGCTGGAAGGCACTTACGAGACGGTGCTGGTAGTAGCGCACGGAGGAGTGAACCGCAGCATTCTGAATCCTGTCTTAGAGATCCCTGTGGATGACTTCTGGCGGATGCATATGGGCAATTGCGCCACTGCGATTTTGGAATGCAAGGACGGGAAACTGTCCATGTTGGAATATACGGACAGCCAGAGCGCCAACACGAAGAGTAAACTGCTGTAGGAATTAGGGAGGGAAAAGATGCATATAGACAGAGAAGATATGCTGGAACTGACCAGGAGAATGACCGTTTCCCGCAGCTGTTTTTCACGGATTGCCGGAGCGTACATGGATGAAGAAGGATTTATCGACGGCACGTTCAACACCCATTTTCTGAAACTGTCGGGAAGTGAAAAAGAGAAAAATCTGAATATCGCCAAGACCGTGCCCTATTCCAATACCAACGTGAATCTGAAGAATTACCGTTTGAACCAGGGCGCCAGGAGACCGGGCAGCGTGATCCAGCTGTTGGAAGCACTGCGTCAGTGTGAACTGAAAAATGATGCATTATTGTACTCGCTTTATGAATATATTGGAGAGAGATACCAGCCGGGATATCCTTATGCCATCTATCTGTTCTTCGGCAGCTACGATGTACCCACCAAGGGCAAAGATAAGGAGAACCAGTGGGAGTCCGAGGAGGTCTACCAGTTCCTCATCGGCACCATCGGTCCCGTTATCGGGGATTATGAGGCAGGGAAACCGGAAGCTGGGTTCCTCTATCCCGCATTTGCCAACCACAGCACGGATATCGATGGCATCAATATCTACCATGCGGAGGAAGGCACGCAGCTTTTTGCAAAAATACTGGGCGTACAGGCTTGACAGAAGAGCGTTTCTTCCCTATAATACGCACTGGAACAAAATGAATAGAGATTCATAAAACCCGTAAGGGAGTGGATTTTTCAAGATATCGATCTTATTTTCGCCACACAGCAGAAATGTTGTGTGGCGTATTTTGTTAAAGGAGCAGAAAATGAACCAGACTTACATGAAAGAAAAGAAAATATTCCCGTTAGTCATGTCCATGGCACTTCCCATGATGCTGTCCATGGCATTCAATTCCCTCTATAATATTGTGGACAGTTATTTCGTGGCAAAGCTCAGCGAAGATGCCATGACCGCACTGTCCCTGGTCTACCCGGCACAGAATCTGCTCACGGCAGTGGCGGTGGGCTTCGGCGTGGGCGTCAATGCCATGATCTCCTTCTATCTGGGGGCGCAGAATCAGGAAAAAGCGGATAAGACCGCGACCCAGGGCATGGTGCTGGGCGTATTGCACGGTGTGCTGCTCATGATTCTGTTCCTCTGTGGTATGAACTGGTTTTTGGGAATGTTTACGAAGAGCGACGCGGTGCGGGCACTGGGCATGGAATATTCTAATGTGGTATTCCTGTTCTCTACGATTGTCACCGGAGGCATCACGTTAGAGAAAATTTTCCAGGCGGTAGGGCGCATGCGTGCTACTATGGTCAGCATGATCGCCGGATTTGTGGCGAATATTGTGCTGGATCCGCTGCTGATCTTCGGTATCGGACCTTTTCCCCGGATGGAGATCTCCGGAGCGGCACTGGCGACCGGAATCGGTCAGGTGATCACGCTGTTAGTATATATCATCTATTATGTGGCAGATCCCCTGCCGGTGAAACTGCAGAAAAAATATCTGCGCCCGGAGGGAGAAATCTGCGGTAAGACTTATGGCATCGGTATCCCGGCGACACTCAACATGGCGCTGCCGTCGCTGTTGATCTCCGCGCTGAACGGTA
>CAVFMG010000215.1:0-3116 GCA_963623435.1 Odoribacter splanchnicus | reverse complement strand
ATGTAAGCGAATACCTGACCATTTCCGAATACAGTAGTTGCAGTAATCGGTTCTTTGAACAGGTCTTTTGATGCTTCATATCCGAGCAGATAATTAATCTTGTCTTCAATCTGTCTGTTCAGCTCTGCCATTTCTTTGCCAGAAGTAACTTTCTGAATGGATTCCTTAAGCTGCTCGAAATATTCCGTCAGCTCCTCTGCACGTGCTGCTACATTGATATCGGTTGGATTCAGTTTGAAAGAAGAAAAAACTTCGTCTTCGTTGTTTGTGAATGTAAAAATGAGAATTCCATCATCGATTTTGGTATTAATTGTTTTCGCCATCTGGCAATACCCTCCTGTATATCATCGTCTTATGATTCTGTTGTCGCAAATGTGCCAGTGCTGACATCAAAAGTTCCTTTTACACGTTCCCCAACATAGTTGACCGTGAACGGAATCTGATAGCCGGAAGTATCACCGCCATAGGATGTCGGTACAACATAGCATTCCTGAGAATACGCTTCGTATTTGTTGCTAGTTGCATCTTTCCATAAATGAACTTCAACAGCTGTGGTTTTCAGGTTATCATCTTTTAATCTCTCATCAATGATCTGCTGAAGCTTCTGGAACAGCACTGATGTAACATCCGCGTAGTAAGGATCCGCATCAGAAGATGCTTCATATCCATTGTGCTTAAACGTGGATTCTCCAAGAATGTTTTTAGATGTTTCAGTATCTGGATTGAGTTCGATGTTATACTCTTCCAAATCTTTCCCAAGACGTTCATAGTCGGAAGACAGTCCTCCACAAAGAGAACCTGCATCAATATAATGTGCCATGTATTTACGGTCAATTTTTCCTGTAACTGCCATAAGATAAGTCCTTTCTGCCTATAACTTTTAAAAGGCTATGTAGGTTAGCGGCTACCATTAAGCGATAGTCGGTTAGTTGCTATATTTAATTTGTCGGGCAGGCGTCGCGGCTCCTGCATCTCTTTTAACCCATAGGGTGCGTGGTTGCAACGAAGTTTACCACCTCCGACAGTGTGTTACCATTTTTCCCAATCGTATTCGTACTTGACTGTGATAGGTAGCAAACAGTCCTGTACACCGTTCTCCTGCGGCTCTGTACCGTAGGAATTATCGCGAATGATACGTTTTATTACTCGCCCACGGGAAAGCTCTGGAAAGGCAGATAAGCGCGTCTCAGTGCCATCTACGGTGACTGGTTCACGACAAATCCATTTTCCAAGGTTGTCCAGGAATTTCTGAACAGAGAGCTTCTGTCGTTCCTTTTCGGAAGCTGTGCGGTAAACCACAATGAACGGGTACTGGCATACCTGGTGTATGGTTCCGCAGATGTCCTCTTTTTCTGAAAAGATTAATGCTCCGGTGTCCGCATAAAAGGAAATACCGCTGTCGGCTTTCAACTCTTCATATTTGATTGTTTCACCGTCATACAGTCCAGGATACTGATTCAGCAGGGCTTTCATAGCTTCTGTGAGAATCTCGTAGCCCTCTGCGTCCTTTCCGATAGGTTTGTTGTCTGCCATAACTCTCCCTTACTTTCCTAAGATTTCAAAATGTGGAATAACCGTATACGGTCCGCCGATACTGGTAATCTTAAATACATTGTCCTTACTCTGATTCATATACTGGTAGAATCCACCACGGTAGTCAGCATCCGATACAATACCCTTGTCCCATTCACCCTCCCAAAAGAAGTCATCTTCTGGCGAAAATGTGAGAGTTTCGGACAAAAGGTCATTTGTCTGCTTTTTCCATTCCTTAGGTGGAATCCACGGGATAGCATTGCTGTCTTTGTCTGCGATTACTTTCTTCCCGGACTGGCTTGTTCCGTACAGAATATGCAACTGTGCATTATCAGCGGTATCAGAGCCGTATTTCTTGATAATCGCCCCTCTGTCGGTATTCAAATCGACATTTGATAACACATGAGGATACCAGTACGCATCTCCTGTTGTGGCACTTTCGTAATAATTGAAAAGTGTAATTTTAGATGAATACATGATACCCTCTCCTTAATCATTCTTTCTGCATAGTCTGCTTAATAACCTGATTCACTCCGGTAGCCGATAATCCGTTGAACATACCGACTGCAACCGCCGTAATATAATCCGTTGCCGGGAAATCCGGGATAATTCCCATTCCGACAGCACCGAGAATACCGCCGATCACTGCCATGATTACCGGAATCCATTCATCAGTGATTTTCTTTGATGCTTTACAGCCCATTCCTACGATGTAGCAAATACAGATTATTGCCGTACATGAGCCGATATTAGCTAACTCCATAGCGTTTACACCTCTTTTCTATTTGGATAGGTTTTGTTATGGCATCTACATCGTTCCAACCGTGGTATCTTCTTTTGGTAATAGTGCTATAATCAAGACCTTTTTCTTCGCACCATTGAGACATAGTTTTTGTTTCTCCGTCAATAGTTATATACACGTTTGCTCGTGTATTATTGTTTTGAACTTTTCTACTTACCCAACGGCAATTTTTAGGCTCATAGTTCCCGTTATTATCAATACGATCTATCGTAAGATCGTCTTTATAACCATTTTTATAAGCCCATTCTCTAAAATTAATAAAAGATTCTTTCCATTCATCGCAAACAGTAATTCCACGACCGCCATAATTCATATAAGGAGTACAATTATGATTAAAGCACCTATCTTTCATGGAAGCCCATATATGATATAAACGAGTTCCGTAACCACCATGGCTTGTACGACTTTTTCTTCTTTGTTCCGCTCCATAGCATCCGCAACTTACTGTATATCCCATAGTAAGGTTTCCGCTCAAAACTTCTTTTATGTTTCCACAATCGCATTGACATATCCAATAAACATGATCTTTTCTATCAGACCGTTTAATAACTGTAAGCTTTCCAAATTTTTGACCTGTTAAATCTCTTAATTTCATAAATCCATCTCCTTTTAGGAAAAGGACTTACTGCTGTCTCACGACATGTGCCTGTTTATTTTTTTTTACACTCCTGCATACAATACTGGTATCCCATCATCAGTCCTTACTCCCATCAGAAGCGGTAAAGCTGTCTTTAAGAGTAAGTCATTCGTTTTCTGCACATCTCCGGCGGCGGCATACACC
>CAVFMG010000214.1:0-3174 GCA_963623435.1 Odoribacter splanchnicus | reverse complement strand
GAGCACGGAGCAATCCGTAGGCATCAAAGTCGGGGGCTTTTGACCCCGACATCATGTATTTGCGACAAGTATATCTTATTTTGTTCTGAGATGCAACCGTTAACTTTACTGTTGTAACGTGATGTCTCATATTTTCTGAAATTTGCTTGTATCGACATAGAAATCCCGGAACATTGATGTGTTCCGGGATTTTTTATATCTTTATATCTTATAAGTATTTCTTCAGTAAATCCACCTTGTCCAGCTTCTCCCAGGGCAGATCCACATCGGTACGACCGAAGTGACCATAGGAAGCGGTCTGCTTGTAGATAGGTCTACGCAGATCCAGCATCTTGATGATGCCTGCAGGTCTTAAGTCGAAGTTGTCACGGATGATCTCTACCAGCTTGTCATCATGCAGCTTACCGGTACCGAAGGTATCTACCATGATGGAAGTGGGATGTGCCACACCGATAGCGTAAGACAGCTGAATCTCGCACTTCTCTGCCAGACCTGCTGCTACGATATTCTTGGCAACGTAGCGTGCTGCGTAAGCGGCACTTCTGTCCACCTTGGTGCAGTCCTTACCTGAGAAAGCTCCGCCGCCGTGACGTGCATATCCACCGTAGGTGTCTACGATGATCTTACGACCGGTCAGTCCGCTGTCGCCATTGGGTCCGCCGATGACAAAACGTCCGGTAGGATTGATGAAGAACTTGGTGTCTGCATCGATCATGTCTGCGGGCAGGATGGGATCGAATACGTATTTCTTGATATCCTCATGGATCTGCTCCTGGGTTACATGCTCGTCATGCTGGGTAGACAGAACGACTGCCTCCAGACGGAAAGGCTTGCCATTCTCATCATACTCTACAGATACCTGGCTCTTGCCGTCGGGTCTTAAATAGGATAAAGTACCGTCCTTACGAACCTTGGTCAGCTGTCTGGTCAGCTTGTGTGCCAGAGAGATGGGATACGGCATATATTCGGGGGTCTCGTTGGTAGCGAAACCGAACATCATACCCTGGTCTCCTGCACCGATGGCATCCAGCTGCTCATCGGTCATATGGCTCTCTTTTGCTTCCAAAGCCTTGTCTACGCCCATAGCGATATCGGTGGACTGCTTGTCCAAAGACACCATAACAGCACAGGTGCTGCCGTCGAATCCTTTTTCGGAAGAATCATAACCGATCTCAGTCACGGTCTTACGAACGATAGCGGGGATATCAATGTTAGCCTTGGTGGTGATCTCACCCATTACCAGTACGAAACCGGTATTGGTGCAGGTCTCACAAGCTACACGGCTGAAAGGATCCTGCTCCATCAGCGCATCCAGTACCGCATCAGATATTGCGTCACAAATTTTATCGGGGTGTCCTTCGGTTACGGACTCCGATGTAAATAAACGTTTTTCCATTTGTCCTCCATTCTGCTTCCCTATAGGAAGAGGGTCTAGTGTACAAGTTATTAAAGTCCTATCATCCAGAACTTCGTTCGGAAAATCGCTCTGAATGGTATTAAAAAAAGTCCGCTTTCATAAGCGGACTGATTTATTATTGATCAAATCCTCTTATTGTTCGACGGTTGCTCGCTCAGGTGGGCACCTTCCGCATTCTACGGGGTTGCCGTGGCTTCATCGATCCTATGTATCTCCACCACTCTGAATAAGGGAAAGTCTATATGAACTTTTCTACGTAGGCTAGCTTACTATGAGTTGCCTTATTTGTCAACAGACATTTTTTTCAAGTTGTCGTCAACCGATTTTCAACTTGAACTTCTGCAAATCTCTCTCCGTCTCGATGAGTTCGATCTGGGCTCCCAGTCCCTGTAATTTCAGGTGGAAATCCTCGTAGCCTCTCTCGATATAGCGGATGTCATCCACGGTAGAGAATCCTTCCGCAGACATAGCTGCCAATACCAGTGCAGCCCCTGCGCGCAGATCCGGTGCGGAGATATTCGCTCCGGTGTATCTGGATACGCCGTCGATGATGGCGGTGTTGCCCTCTACCTTGATGTTGGCGCCCATACGGGTCAGTTCATCCACGTATTTGAAACGGTTCTCGAAAATACTCTCGGTCACAATGCTGGTACCCCTGGAAAGTCCCAGTGCTACAGTAATCTGGGGCTGCATATCGGTAGGAAATCCGGGATACGGCAGGGTCTTCACCTGGGTATGCTGCAGCGGCTTGGATGCTACCACGCGGATACAGTCGTCCGCTTCCTCTACTTCACAGCCAATCTCTAACAGCTTCGCCGTAATGGACTCCAAATGCTTCGGAATCACATTTTTCACCGTCACATCACCCTTGGTCACTGCTGCCGCGAACATAAATGTGCCCGCCTCGATCTGGTCGGGAATCACGGCATACTCGGTGCCATGCAGATGGGATACGCCCTTAATACGGATCACGTCCGTACCGGCGCCCTTGATATTGGCACCCATGATGTTCAAAAAGTTCGCCAAATCTACCACATGGGGTTCCTTGGCAGAGTTCTCGATAATAGTGGTGCCTTCTGCCATTACAGCAGCCATCATGATATTGATGGTGGCGCCGACGCTGACCACATCCATATAGATATGGCTACCGCGAAGATGTTCTGCATGGGTCTTGATCAGACCATGCTCAATCTTCACATCCGCACCCAGGGCACGGAAGCCCTTGATATGCTGGTCAATAGCACGACAGCCAATGTCACAGCCACCGGGAAGCGCAACTTCCGCATGCTTGTATTTGCCAAGTAAAGCTCCGATCAAATAATATGATGCTCTGATTTTCTTGATGCTTTCATCTTCTACTACCAGTTCGCTGATATTGGATGCATTGAGAGTCACCTTGTGACGATCGGTCCGCTTTACGATCACACCGATATTCGCCATAGCACTCAGCAGAACGTTAGTATCTCTTACATCCGGCATATTTTCTATATAAACAGTCTCATCCGTCATTACTGAAGCAGCAAGAATAGGAAGTGCCGCATTCTTGGCACCTCCTATTTCTACTTCTCCGACTAATGGATTACCGCCTTTAATTGCGTATTGTTCCATTGTTACTTACCTCTGCCATTCTCAGATCAGAAAAACCTTCTTATGCACTTATACCACATTTTTGCAATTTTGTAAATACAATGCTAATTCAGGCCAGCGTTGAAAGGTAAATTCGTTTTGCCGCCTGCCTATGCGAGAAAATTAGACAT
>CAVFMG010000213.1:0-3232 GCA_963623435.1 Odoribacter splanchnicus | reverse complement strand
GAGGGTACTTATCAGTATTATACAGGGGAAGCTGCTCAGACAACAATTACGGTTTCTAATGCGGACAGCGCGGTTGTAGCTGATGGGACAGTCATCCGGGTGTATTTTCAGTATGACTCCGAAGACGGGAATCTTAACTATAAGCCGGGTTCCTATAAGGTGAAATCCACCAGTGGAAAAGAATATACGATGAAGGTGGTTCTGTCAGATTCCGATAACTGCTATTATGTGGAGCTGGACCGGCCGGAACAGGGAGATACGATTTCTATTCTGCTTAACAGTAGTTATCCGTCCCCGACCAGTGAAGGCGGTAACGCTATGTTATGGGGCGGTATTTTAACTGCAACGGAAAAAGAAGCGCTGGGAAACGGATTATTATCTGTCGAAAATTATCAGGGGATGAACTGGACAACAAAGGTAGATACTTTCCCGGTAAAGAAAACTCAAATTACAAGTAGAAGCCTTGAATTAAAAGGTGATGGAACCGGCAGTGCATATATTTCCAATCTGTCATACAGCATTAAGATGGCAAGAGACGGAGATACACTAGAGGGCATGGGCAAGGATTATATGACCTCGGTAGATTTTGAGGATATTCTGACCCTGCCGACAGGAGTTACTCTGGCTGAGGATGTAAGGAAAGCTATTGAGGAGGGCACAGTTAAAATCACCCGTGTCAGCGGCAGCGGTTATTACTTCAAAACAGCGGAGGGAAGACTCTTTCTGACCGTGGGAGTCAATAATGCCTCTACGAATTATCAGTATCTACAGAAAGGAAAGCTTTCTCTGAACAGCGATGGAAACCTTGTTGTGTCATGGCGTTTTACAAATTCGAATCTGGCAACGGAGATGGATGCCCTGGCGTTTACTTACAGTGTTTCGGACGAAACGCTGATTGTGGAGAATCCGCAGGAGTCTGTAACCTATCAGATGGAGAATCAGGTTACAGCTACCCAGCATTTTATGTATTCGGAGGATCAGGTTCAGAGGGACGACTGTCAGGCCAAGGTCAATAAAGCAAGCAGCAGTCTGGTGTTGAATAAGACGAGACAAGATTCTGCCGGCTCCTACATGGGGGAAGCTTTAGCTTATCATATTACTGCAAGCAATTCGGGAGCATTACCCTATCAAAGCCTGGCTTTTTTGATCGATGACCTTCCGGTGCGATTGTATATGGATGCTGCTGATATCGCAAATACCTTTGCAGAGGATACCGGAAAGCAGCTTACGCTTACGATTAAGGATGCCACCCTGTGCGAGCCGAAGACAGGAGAAAGCATAAAAGGAATTAATGGTTCAACCGGTAATACAAGCTTACAAAACACAGGTAATTATAGCAGCTACAGCGGTATTTCCGGAACAGACCCTGATAAAATTAGTACCTCCCAGATAGTGATTTCCTGGCAGGCTGACGATTCCCTTCTCTTTACTGTGGATGGCAGCAGCACCTATACCTGTGAGGCATCAGAAACAGCAATTCAGGCTCTGCTGCAGCAGTTGGGCTTCCTTGTGACCTACAATACGCAATACTGTCTGAGATGGGATCTTCGGGATGCAGAGGGTACTATAGTAGCTTTACCGGGAGGCGGAAAAACTGAAAAAAATGTATATTGTACCAGAAAGGACAGCTTTATGCTTCTGGACAGCGATACAAATAATCAATGTCCGCAAGAGAGCAACACCATTTGGAACTATGCCTATGCAAAGGATGCTAAAGAAAGCACAAGAGCTAATAGTAGTTCAGCGATAGGATCGAACCGTGAATTTTATCTTTCCAAAAACTGGAGTATGGACGGAAATGCGATAGATGAGGAAACAACCATTAAACAGGGAGACATCCTGACTTATACGCTGGCGGTACAGCATAAAGGCAGCGGTCAATATGATACGCTTCCTCTGGTGGACCACATGACCGGCACACAGGCATTGCTTGCTCCTGTGGAGAAAAATAGCGGTGCAGACTGGACAGCGGGGTTGAATACCGTGACGGAGGAGGGTGTGGAATATTATGTTCTCTCTAAAGCCGGTACCTATCAGAATGTCTGGACAAATACAGAACAATTGGCAGATTCCGTTGTGGTAATGGAAACCGGCAGTGGACTGGATACCCTGATTAAGTGGTATTTTGTAAACTATACCGGAACCCGCACGGATAATATTACCTATCGCTCCTATGTCTGCCCTGATGAAACAGGAGGAGGCTCACTGAGCTATTCCCTGAATAATGAAAGCTGGTTAAGCGATCACCAGTCCCATCGATTGTATGCGTCTTTGCCCGGCTGGACTGGAACAACCTTTGAATTTGACAAGGTTATTGTGGACACACCGACAAATTCTGCCACCGGCTATCGTTATTCTTCAATCCGGGAGGGACAGAGTGTATATTATCGTCTGAGCTTAACAGGTTCTAAGGAAGCCAGTGGCACAGACCAGAGTATGACAATCACAGGAACAGATATGAAGGATGTACTTCCTGCGAGTATTGCAGCCCAACCCTGGAGTAAGTCAAATATAGCGATTACATATGATACCGATACCTGTACGGTAAATAATGGAGATAACTGGAAGGTAGCGGGAACAGCAGGAGATGAAACGAATCCCCAGTATATTAAGTGGGCGGATGACTTTTCCATCAACTTTACGGGAACTGCTTATATCTATGTGACGCTGACCTTTCCCACGGGAGAGGCGTGGAAGGAATATGGTGAAAAATACGGAACCAAAAGTCTGACGAACAGCTTTTATGTATTGAATGCACAGCGATCCGTAAGTCATGAACTGGCAATAGAAGGGCAGGTTCGTCTGCAGAAGGGAGTCTACGATACCGGTTATTTTTATACCACCGGCACTAATACTTACCTGCGCGATATGACGATTACGGATGGACGTCTGTATTATCAGAATAATGATTCCAAGATTCGGGGGGTTCGGTATTATGTGACCCTTTACAATGCGGGTTCTACAAGGCTCTACCTGACAGAAATGCAGGATATACTGCCCAGAGGCTTTACCTATATCGGAGAAGCTTCCTTTAATACATACTACTCTGCTCCAGTCAATACAATGAAGAAGGAGGATGGTTCATCGGCTACGAGGCGGCATGCGAATGTGAGTGTTACGACAAGTACTGATGGAAGCGGTCATCAGCATATAGGATTCAGCTTTTCTAAGTATTCTTCGAGTAGTGTTGCATATGATGAAAGCAGAAGGCTGTGTTATCTGAACCCGGGAG
>CAVFMG010000212.1:0-3237 GCA_963623435.1 Odoribacter splanchnicus | reverse complement strand
TAGCCTTAAATTCTACAAATTTAGTGCGAATTATTTTTACCTTTTAATACTGATGCAGACTGATCTCCTTTTTCAGCTGCCGCATGATCTTTTTCTCTAACCTCGAAATATAAGACTGGGAGATTCCAAGGAAGCTTGCTACCTCCTTCTGTGTCATCTCCTGTCCGTCCGGCGTTCCCAGTCCGAACCGGAGGCTTACGATGGTCTTCTCCCTCTTCGACAGTTTGCTCACGGCATTCATTAACAGTTTGCGCTCCACTTCGTTCTCGATCCCCCGGTAGATCACATCCTCATCCGTCCCCAGAATATCGGACAACAGCAGTTCATTACCGTCCCAATCCACATTTAAGGGCTCGTCAATGGATACTTCCATTTTTGTCTTGTTATTCCGGCGCAGATACATCAGTATCTCATTTTCAATGCACCGGGAAGCATAGGTCGCCAGCTTGATATTTTTCTCCGGATTAAAGGTATTGATAGACTTGATCAGTCCGATGGTGCCGATGGAGATCAGATCCTCCACTCCCACGCCGGTGTTATCGAATTTTTTGGCTATGTATACCACAAGGCGCAGGTTGTGCTCGATCAGGATGGCTTTCGCCTCATCCTCGTATTCCGTCCCCAGATCACCGATCACCTGATTCTCCTGATCGCTTTGCAGGGGCGGCGGCAGTACTTCCACGCCTCCGATATAGTGGATGTCTCCTTTCCGATGTACGGGGAAAGGCTCCCTGCGTATCATTTTTAATTTCATTTTCCCGGATATTGCTATCTTTAAGACCATAATTGCTCCTTCCACTCTCCCTGCCGCAGCAATGCCGGATGCAGCAGCATATTTATTTCTTTTCCGGCAATCTCTTCTTCGCTAACCGCCAGATATACATTTTTACATACTTTTTCCACGCCCCGGTACCGGATCGTCATCTGTGGTACCAGGTGCCCCTTAAGGATCCCGCATTTCTTCCCCACACTGTGATAGGGAATCGCCCGAAAACGAGGAAGTCCCACACTCCACAGGCTTTGGAAGATCCCGGCATCTATCACCGACACCGGTGCCCCGCTGATGGGCTCCGTCAGAGTATTGCCGGAGTCGATCAGGGCTTGGATCCTGACTTCCCCGTCCGTTCCCGCTAAAAGTACCTCACAGTACTCGGAATGTTCTTCTTCCCGTTTTCTTCCGCGTAAAAACAGCATCGTAAAAAGTGCCCCTATTCCCAGTACCATACAGATTCCGGGAAGGAATCTCCTGCCCGCCGGGAACCCCCGTAGCACCGCTGCCAGCACGCCTCCCATCAAAAAGGTATAAAAACACTGTTTTCTGAAATACAGCCAAAGCCCTCCCAAATTCCGTATGGAAAAAGCCACCCACAGCATGAGCACCGTTCCCGGCAGGAAGCAAAAAATGAGCTTCCCAGCGGCGGTTCCCTTCCATAAAAAAGGGAGCAGATAACATACCGCTCCGATTCCCGCCCCGGCAGGCAGCCGATACCACGTGGCAGTGTGGCAGGTGCTGTGATCCACCAGGATCAGAAGTAACAGATTCATGCCGAAGTTCAGGAGGAACAGGCTGTCAAAATACAGTTCATAATGCATCACACCCCTCCTTCAGAATTATTATAAGGGGTGTGGTCAGCAGATTTTGTCAAATTTTCACCCGCCGGAACCTTTTTCATTCAGTTATTTTCGACAGCAGCATCTTCTTCTGTCTTCTCCAATCCCAAATAAGGCAGAATATTTTCATACAGCTGTCGTACAATAGGGGCTGCCACCTGTCCGCCGTAGTAGACGCCCTGGGGATTATTGATGATGGCAATGGCAATGACCTGTGGATCATCCGCCGGAGCGAAACCGATAAAGGAAGAAATGTAGCGTCCGCTTCCCCGGGGCAGAGTCTGACTGGTGGCTGTCTTGCCACCGACACGGAAGCCCTGCACCTGCCCATTTCTGCCGGACCCTTCCGCCACTACCATCTCCAGGATAGAACGCATGGTAGCGGAAGTCTCCTTAGATATGATCCCCGTCTGCACCGGATAGGTATAGGTCTCCTCCACGGTTCCGTCCCGGTTCAGGGCTTCGATGCCAAAGTGCGGTGTAATACGGTTCCCACCGTTGATGATGGAGGACGCCGTGGTCAACAGCTGGATCGCCGTGATTTGGAAAGACTGCCCGAACGCCACCGTCGCCAGTTCCACATTTCCCATGTCTTCTTTTTTGTGCATGATGGTCGCAGCTTCCCCGGGCAGATCCACTCCGGTGCGCTGTTTTAAACCAAGCTGTTCAAAATAATGGTAGTAATTGTCCACCCCGAGGCGGAGTCCCACGGAGATGAGAGCGGGATTACAGCTGTTTTCCATGCACTGTACAAAGGTCTGGCTCCCGTGTCCCGCAGTCTTATGGCACCGGATCTTCCGGTCGTCCACAATGATAAATCCCGGGCAGGAAAAGGTGCTCTCCGGCGTCACCACCCCCGCCTCCAGTCCTACCGCTGCGGTGATAATTTTGAAAGTGGAGCCCGGCTCGTAAGTATCGTTGATGCAGCCGTTCCGCCACATGGCATTGAGTTTCTCCTGCTTCTGTTCTGCCGTAAGAAGCGATGGATCTGTCGTCATCCAGGTTCCATCCTCTGCTTCCACTGTCTCCACAGGCAGGGTATAGGGGGCATTCAGGTCGAATTCCGGGTAGTTGACCATCGCCAGGATCTCTCCTTTTTTAGGATTCATGGCAATGATATAGACGCTGTCCGCCTCCTTGGTAGCACATGCCTGTGCCGCCAGCTGTGTGGCATATTGCTGGATATTCCGGTCGATGCTGATGCGAAGATCCTTCCCAGGCACCGGCTCCACCCGACGTTCCCCGGCGGTATCCACCTCGATTCCCTTGGCATCCGTCACTGTCAGGATCATGCCGGGCTCCCCCTGCAGGACTTCTTCGTAGACCACTTCCAGTCCGATGATTCCCTGATTGTCACCTCCGGTGAACCCTAATACCTTACTCGCCAGATCCCCGTAAGGGTAATATCTCTTATAATCCTCGTCCACCTTGACTCCCGCCAGGTCATATTCCCGAATCCTGTCACCCACGGTCTTATTCACATTACTTTTCACACGCTCAATGGAGGAATATTTTTCCACCCGTTTTCTGGCTTCTTCCTCGGAGATTCCCAGTTCCTTTACCAGCATGGCGATGACCTGTTCCGGCTCCTCGATCTGATTGTGGATTACGGATACAGTGCAGACC
>CAVFMG010000211.1:0-3237 GCA_963623435.1 Odoribacter splanchnicus | reverse complement strand
GCGCCCTTTCGGACAAACGGTTTTCAAGACCGCCTCGTTATGACCACTTCGATATCTCTCCGAATGTGTGTCCTAAGTCTTTGTCGTCTTTGTTGCTTGCCTGACGACAAAGCTATTCTAACAAAAAGGGGGACTATTGTCAACACATTTTTACACAATTTTTATTTTAATTTTTCCAAATGAGAAAAAGCCCATTTTATCATGGTTCCGGGCTTTTTCTCATTTACATGAATACAGTTTTTTCTTAGAATTGTTTGCCGGCGAGATACAATTCCCAGTCTGTCATATGATTTTCCATATTGGTGATCAGTACCACTTTACTGTCACTCTCCGAATAGGTCACTTCTCTCTGCCATCCATAGAAATGCGGTCCGTCTCCCAGGTTCCGCACATAGCCCATGAGACGTTTCAGGCAATATGCCGTCTCCTTTACATCTGTGAGACAATCATTGGCATAAAAATTCTGCCATTTTCCGTGTTCTCTGTCTCTCATGGCATGATCCGCCGCTTCAAAAGCTTCTGCTGCATATCCTAACAGAAAGAATGCTTTCTTATATTCTTCTGCCGCATATGCCCGGAAGCCTTCCGTGAACAGAATGCTTCCTCTCAGGCAGTCTCTGTGGATCCCGGTCTGTAATACCAGGGAATCCTTCCAGAGTTCATTGTCCGTAATCTCCGCACATTTTTCATACAGGCTGTTAATTTTGTCGAATCCCTCTCTGCATTTTCCGGCAAACCATTCCATCTGCTGTCCGAAAGAATCCGCCGCTGTACACCACTGAAGTTCCTTCACAGGTGTATGTCCGCCATCCTTCATCCACCCGCAGATCAGATCCCTGACCGTATAATTATAGAACTGCTCTCCCGCATGTTCATCCTCATACACTCCAAAGGTGAGCATGGCTTCGGGATATTCCCGGATGCACTCTTCCATTGCAGCCGCCTGCTCTTCGCAGTGGGGATAATACTGTAGGATATATTTTCTGCGATGCTCCCCCGCCGTCATGCTGTCTTCCTGCCATAAATTTGCCAAAAAAGAAAGGGGATACACATGTGGTTTTATATTAGAAGCATTGATCATCCACAATTCCGTAATTCCGTGGCTCCCGGCGCAGGTAAGCTCTTTTTCCACAAATTCCATGGAATTGGGCAGCATGGTAATATGGTTAGCTGCCTGTAAATCATAGAAGGAGACATGATAATATGTGCCATTCCTTCCCTCGTCCTTAGTGTCAGGCAGTGCCACGACTCTGGGATTATGGTTGCCCTGACGCCTCGATACCATTTTACCATAGCCGTTATCCGCCCAGAGCAGGATCACATCTTCCGGGATCTGCAACCATCCCTCCTGGTACAGCTCCAGGATCTCCCCGTAGAGATTCGTGCAGAACACGGCATCCGGGATCTGTTCCCGTACCATTTCATACTGTTTTTTCATAATATCGCTGATGAGTCTGCCACGCTTCTCCTGCGTATCATAGTTCGGATCATTTTCCCAGAAAGGGGCATCCCCCTGTCCGCGGAATCCGATATTCCAGATGACCTCTTCGCCACGCTGTCTTACAATGGCATCCTTCCAGAGACCTTCAAACAGATCTGCATGCTTCAGATAAGAAGCTTCCAGTCCGGGATATGCCCGGGAGAACATCTCCGCTCCCAGGGGTTCCGCATGATGATGAGTGATCATCAGTCCCATGGCAGACGCGATAGGCGCATAGATTTTGGAATTTTTATCGGTTCCCGGGATCACCAGGTTCCCTCCGCAGCGAAGCAGCGCTTCAAATACCATCTCCCAGGGATATTCCGCAGATACCCCCGCCGTCCAATGGCTGAGCAATACTTCATCATTGATAAACCAGCCGCGATAACGAATCTTATACGGTTTCGAGCGATAGCTTCCGCAAGGGATCTCCACATAAGGTCTTGTTTCGATTCTCTGGTCATTCCAGAACCAAAACGGCAAAATCCCCAGATAGCTTTCGCTGAGTTCATTGAGCGCATAGATAAAAGAACGGACATTACTTCCGTAAATTGTGATCTCCTCTTCAGATACTTCTATCTCATATGCCTCCGGTGCAAGTTCCTTCCGCCGCAGTCGGATAACACCGTCTTCTTCCACCGAATCCTCCAGTGCCATTCGCATATCCCGCCGAAATCGGTCACAGGCTCGTTCCACTGGTTCCACTGCTGTCTCGTTTTGTATTTCACTCTGCAGACGCGTTTTTCGATTTAAAATAAAATGTTTCCTTGCCATGATGCTTCCTCATTTTCCGTTTATGGTCGGTTTTATTATTTTCATTCTAATGAATCCGTACACTGTTTTCTATGCAAAATCATGAGCTTTTTATTTAAAAATAACTTTTTGTTCCTCCCGGTATTCCTTCGGAGACATCCCGTACTCCTTCCGGAACGCCCGGTAAAAACTGGAATAATCCTGAAATCCGTAACGTTCGTAGACTCTGCTGATATTTTCACCGCCTAAAATTGCTTCCCTGCATGCCTGCATTCTTTTTTTCAGAATATACTGGTGTACGGAAATTCCTGCCTGCTCCTTGAAAACGTGTGCAATATAGTACCTGCTCACGAAAAAGACAGCCGCCAGTCTGTCCAAAGAGAGAGCTTCCTCCAGATTCTGTTCGATATAATAAAGCAGATTCTGGTATAAATTTTCTTCCCGGATCTTCACCGGATGCTCTCTTTCATAGATCTCCCGGTTCAGATGCAGGATCAGATCACTCACCAGAAGCGGTACCCTTGCCTCCCGCCCGTAGCGCTCCATCTGGGTCTCCTCAATCAGCTGGAATATTTTATACTGGATCGTATTAAATGCCACCACATCGTGAGCGTAGATGAGTTTCCCCTGCACCTGTGCCTGCTGCATCAGGTAGCCGTATTCCGCAGCCTGCGTCATCAAACGTCCCGCATATTCCCTGCTGATCCAGAATACAAAGCGGCGATAGGGGCAGTTCGACGGCTCTACCATGGCTCTGTGCCGGCGTCCCGGAGGTATGATCACCATGTCTCCGCATTTTAAAGGATAGATTTCCTCCTCGATCTGAATCTGCACATCTCCTTCGATAAAAAAATAAAATTCATAGTAATCGTGCGTATGCATCTCGATCTTGGAGGTGTATTTTTCATTATAATAGTAGATTTCAAAATCTTTGGAGAGCATATACTGCCGTGTTGTAAAGGCTGTCTGTAATTTTTCCCGCATGGGCATCTCCTTTCTTTGTA
>CAVFMG010000210.1:0-3257 GCA_963623435.1 Odoribacter splanchnicus | reverse complement strand
CACGCCAACCTCACGGCTTCTCATACCCTCGCTTGCTCCATTTCATGGGTACCACACCCACCTCACGGCTTACTATACCCTCACTTGCTCCATTTCATGGGTACCACGCCAACCTCACGGCTTCTCATACCCTCGCTTGCTCCGCTTCGCTGGTATCACGCACATCGCCCGTATCCCATACCCTCGCGGATCAAAAAAGCACAGCCTCCTCACGGATTGGCTGTGCCATTCTCATTTCTTCGTTATTTCTTCGTTATTTCTTTTCTTCTTCCCAATTGTAATAGAACTGGATCAGACCGATGCGGCTCTTCGTGCCGGTCTTCTCATTCAATGCGGCAACATGTCGGTAGAGCATGGTGCGGGAGACAAAGAGGCTGTCGGCGATCTCCTGCATGCCATCATCGGACAGTAACAGGATCTGCAGCACTTCCTGCTCTCTTGCAGTCAGTCCAAAGCACTCCGCAAATCTCTCGAGCCGGCTCTGACTGCCGGACATTTCCCGGCTTTCCATTTCCTTGAAAGCATCTGTCCCGGATTCCCCATCCGGCCGTCCGACACTTCCGGTATTATCTGCCCCCGGATCCAAATCTGCTCTGGTCTCTGCTCCGCTTTCCGCCTTCCCGATCACGATCTGCGTGCAGTTATAGTACCACAACAGTGACACGCTGATGAGCACGAACAGCACCAGTGCCAGCATCGCCGTCAGGACATGACTGTCTCCGGTGAGGAGGCTCACAGAAGCTACTCCCGTGATGACAGCACCCAGATTGTTCGCTGTTCTTCCCATGCCTGCCCACAGCTTTTCATCCTGCATGCGGTAAGACAACTGGAGAAATCCGTTGGTGAAAAATACCACAAAAAATCCCGCAGACACATAGAAGAT
Organism: Odoribacter splanchnicus; assembly: GCA_963623435.1. Lineage (GTDB taxonomy): Bacteria > Bacillota > Clostridia > Lachnospirales > Lachnospiraceae > Acetatifactor. The sequence continues at coordinate 2,374 of CAVFMG010000210.1, read as the reverse complement.
CAACAGTCCCGGCAGAAACGGTCCGCCGCTTTCGATGATCAGTACACAGATGGTGGACAGAATCGTCACGCCGTACATGATCAGCCCGCGGTAACGTCCGCTGTGCAGATCAAACAATACACCTGCCAGCAGTCCGCTGACGGCTAAGAACAGTCTCGGCCACTGTCCGATGTCCATGGTGCCCGCCGCATGTGCCAGCGTCACGGCATTGTCCAGTGTGGCGAGGATGCAGGTCATCAGAATGATCGTCACCAGTAATGCAATTCCTGCCATACGCGGATTCTTCCATGTGATTCGTTCCGGTGCCACACCTTCCTGTTCAGTTTCCGACAGCTCCGGTTTCCATGCCTCTTCACGCACGATCTCCCGTTCCTCTGCCTTCTGTCGCCGGTGGAATCCCTGCATCACATTCCGCGCCACTCCGTCAGTCAGCCCACACAGTACCACGAAACCCGCCGCCAGGATCACACCTTCCACCGTCTCTCCCCACAGCAGATTGTGGTTCAGAAACTGCAACAGAAGCCCCAGCGCATACGCCGCGCCCACGGTCTTCGCCGGATGTTTACTGCCGTGAAGCATCAGTGCCGCCCGGTAATGTGCCCTGCTGCCCAGGTATCCCAATACCAGGAACAAAAGCAAACCCACTCCCAGCAGAACGCCATACTCCGTCCGCCAAAGCAGCAGCCCATATCCCGCAAGACTTAACAATAACACCAAGAATCCCGCTGCTTTGAAAGCAGCGGGATTCTCGTATTTGCTTTTTCTTTTTTCTATCAGGGAATACGCAAGGAGACAAGCACGCTGATACCTAAAATATAACTCTGTGCCAGCACCACTCCCGTAGGATCCGTGCATAACGCCATCCGGTTATCGAACAGATACTCGGTTCCTAAAAATACAAAATAGAAAAACGCCAATGAAAGCATGGTCTCTCCTTATACAGACTGGAAACCGCCTTCCAGGTCTTCGATGATATCATCAATATTCTCGGTACCGATGGACAGACGAATGGTATTGCTGTAGATACCCTGCTCGTTCAGTTCTTCCTCAGACAGCTGCGCATGAGTGGTGGAAGCCGGATGGATGACCAGAGACTTCACATCTGCCACATTTGCCAGCAGTGAGAACAGCTCCAGATTGTCGCAGAACTTCTTGGCTGTCTCCTTGCCGCCCTTGATCTCGAAGGTGAAGATGGAACCGCCGCCGTTCGGGAAGTATTTCTTATACAGTGCCTGCTGCTCCGGATCCTTGGATACGGAAGGATGATGCACGCACTCTACCTGCGGATGATTGTTCAGATACTGCACAACCTTCAGCGCATTCTCCACATGACGCTCCACGCGAAGAGACAGTGTCTCCAGTCCCTGTAAGAAAATGAATGCATGTACCGGAGAAATGCAGCCGCCCATATCACGCAGAAGCATTGCACGGATCGCTGTTACGAAAGCTGCGCCCGGTGCTGCCTTGGTGAAAGTCACACCATGATAGCTGGGGTTCGGAGTACACAGATGAGGGAACTTGCCGCTGCCCTCCCAGTCGAACTTGCCGTTCTCTACGATGACACCGCCTAAGCTGGTGCCGTGTCCGCCGATGAACTTAGTCGCGGAATGTACCACGATATCTGCGCCGTACTCAAAAGGACGTACCAGATAAGGAGTGGCAAAGGTATTGTCTACTACCAAAGGCACCTTGTGTGCATGGGCAATCTGTGCCAAGCGCTCGATGTCTACCACATCGGAGTTGGGGTTGCCCAAAGTCTCGATGTAGAGAGCTTTGGTGTTCTCCTGAAAACTTGCTTCGATTTTGTCATAATCGGAAGGAGCCACGAAAGTGGTGGTCACGCCGTAGTCTACCAGGGTATGTGCCAGCAGATTGTAGGTTCCGCCGTAAATATTATTTGCAGAAATGATATGATCTCCTTGTTTTGCCAGGTTCTGGATCGTATAGCAGATCGCTGCTGCGCCGCTGGCTACTGCCAGAGCTGCGGTACCGCCCTCTAAAGCTGCAATACGCTGCTCGAAGACACCCTGTGTGGGGTTGCCGAGACGACCGTAGATCTCACCGGGATCTTCCAGTCCAAAACGGGCTGCTGCGTGGTCGCAGTTGCGGAATACATAAGAAGATGTCTGATAAATGGGAACGGCTCTTGCGCCGGTCACGGGATCAGGCTGCTCCTGTCCCACATGTAACTGTAATGTCTCGAATTTCAGATTACGCTCTGCATAGGGCTTTTTGCTCATATTCTGCCTCATTTCTGCACTTTAACGTGCGTATGTATTTTTCTATAAAAAGATGTCGGGGTCAAAAGCCCCCGACTTTGATGCTCATATCGGGGCGGGTCCCAAGGTCTTTCACCCACTTATGAGCGAGCTCA
>CAVFMG010000209.1:0-3276 GCA_963623435.1 Odoribacter splanchnicus | reverse complement strand
AGCCGGAATGCCCAGAAAGCAGGCATATGAATTCGCTGCACAGTCGGTGCTGGGCAGTGCCAAAATGGTGCTGGAGACCGGCAAACATCCCGGCGAATTGAAGGATATGGTATGCTCTCCCGGCGGTACCACAATCCAGGCAGTCAAAGTGTTGGAGGAGAAAGGAATGCGTGCCGCTGTAATGGACGCCATGGACGCTTGCATCGAGAAGTCCAAATCGATGTAAATAGTGCATAAACCGTGGGAAAATCCCAAAACTTGACAAAAATTTTGTCATCTGCTATGATATTTTGCGTAACAAATTTAACATTTTTGTAACAAACCAGTGTAAATATTAAGAAATACATCATATACTATTCACTGGTGGATCCACAGGTATACCACTCCGTCAGGGGAATTTTCCTGTGGGAAAGGCGTGTATCAAGATGACAAAAAGCAGAAGAATGCCGGTTGTATGCGTAGGACTGCTCTGTACTCTCTTCCTGAGCATGCAAATGAGCATGACCGCGCAGGCGGGCAATACAAAAAACTATGTAAATGATTTGAACGGCGGTATCGCATCGATCTTAGACCCCGGTTCTAAAAACAGTTCCGAGGTCATCAATGCCACAGTCAAGGAATTGAATCTTACTTTTTCGACGGAAGAGGAGATCACTTCGGAGCTTGTCATGGCAAATGTAAAAGATGCTGTGAATGTTCGAAGCGATGCGAGCGAGGATGCTTCTAAGGTTGGTAAGCTGTACAAGGACTGCGGAGGTACGATTTTAGAGCGTAAGGACGGATGGACCAAGCTCCAGTCCGGAACACTGATTGGCTGGGCGAAGGATGAATACCTTCTGTTCGGCGATGATGCCAAAGCTCTGGCAAATGATGTGGGACGAATGATCGCCCAGATCGATACGGAGACACTCCGTGTAAGAACAGAAGCCAGTCAGGATGCAGAGGTGCTGGGACTGCTTCCCAAGGGTGACATCGTAGACGTCATAGACAGTAGTAACTCCGAATGGGTCTGCATTGACTACGAAGGTGCAGATGGTTATGTAGCTGCCGAATATGTAAATCTGGATTTCCAGATCGACTCCGGCGAGACTTTAGAGGAGATCAAGGCAAGAGAAGCCGCAGAACGTGAGGCAAAGCGCCATGTGAACTATGGCGAGTACACTACCGATGCGGATACTACACAGCTTCTGGCAGCACTGATCCAGTGCGAAGCAGGATGTGAAAGCTACGAAGGACAGCTGGCAGTAGGAGCTGTTGTTATGAACCGTGTACGAAGCGGTGCTTATCCCAACAGTATCCACGGTGTTATCTATGCGTCAGGCCAGTTCACTCCGGCACTGAACGGTAAGGTAAATACCGTATATGAATCAGGCAAGATCAACGCAAGCTGCATCAAGGCAGCGGAAGAAGCCATTTCCGGCGTATCAAATGTGGGAGATCTGACCCACTTCAGACGTAACAATGGACGTGACGGAATCGTGATCGGCAACCATGTATTTTATTAAAATCATAAAAATCAGAAAACGGTGTCCCGCAAGGGATGCCGTTTTTAATTACACAACGCATAGATACAGCACAATACCCTTAAGTATCGTGCGAAGGTAGCGGTTGCCACACGCATATATTTGTAGTACACTAGATACAACTACAAAACCAAAGGAGGGATTACATGAGTGAAATGGTAACCTTGTGGCTTGTGGTATTGATCGTATCGATCGGTGTGGAGGTTGCCACCCTGGGACTGACAAGCATCTGGTTCGCCGGGGGCGCAGTTGTGGCTGTCATCGTTGCTGCATTTCATGGACCGATCTGGTTGCAGATCCTTCTATTTTTTGCAGTATCTCTGCTGCTGTTATTTTTCACTAGACCGATTGCTGTCCGGTATTTCAACAAGGACCGTGTAAGGACGAATGTGGAGAGCTTGATCGGCAGACAGGCAATCGTGACCAGTGAGATCGACAATCTGCAGGGCATCGGACAGGTAACGGTGGGCGGTCAGGAATGGAGCGCTAGAACCGAAGCGGACGGGATGAATTTACAACCCGGCACTGTGGTGGATGTTGTGGCAGTCAGCGGCGTCAAGCTGATCGTCAAGGTAGATCCGCAGATGGTGAAAGTAGACGCACCTGCATCGGAGTCACAATCTTAAGAATCGTGTAGAACGAATACATGAGGGAAGAGTGCGTACAGGAAGTGCGCAGCGTACACAGACGTACGCAGAAGGAGGGAAAATGGTAGCATTAATCATTATTGTCATTTTAGTATTATGGATTTTCGTATCCTGTATCAAGATCGTTCCCCAGGCACAGGCATATGTCATCGAGCGTCTGGGTGCATACCAGGCAACCTGGAATGTAGGATTTAATTTAAAGATCCCGTTTATCGATAAGGTTGCCAGAAAGGTTAACTTAAAAGAGCAGGTAGCGGATTTCCCGCCCCAGCCCGTAATCACCAAAGATAACGTAACCATGCGGATCGATACCGTAGTATTCTATCAGATCACCGATCCCAAGCTGTTCACCTATGGCGTAGAGAATCCTATGATGGCTATCGAGAATCTGACCGCCACCACCCTGCGAAACATCATCGGTGACCTGGAGCTGGACCAGACACTGACTTCCCGTGAGACTATCAATACCAAGATGCGTGCAGCGCTGGATATTGCCACCGATCCCTGGGGTATCAAGGTCAACCGTGTGGAGCTGAAAAACATCATCCCTCCCGCAGAGATCCAGAATGCCATGGAGAAGCAGATGAAGGCAGAGCGTGAGAGACGTGAAGCCGTAACCCGTGCCGAAGGTGAGAAGAAGGCGAAGATCCTGGAGGCAGAAGGTGCCAAGGAATCCGCCATCCTCCGTGCAGAGGCAGATAAGCAGGCAGCCATCCTTCGTGCGGAAGCAGAGAAGGAGAAAATGATCCGTGAGGCAGAAGGTGAAGCCGAAGCCATCCTGAAAGTGCAGCAGGCAAATGCCGACGGTATCAAAATGTTAAGAGAAGCAGGCGCCGACGAAGCAGTCCTGAAATTAAAGAGCCTGGAAGCGTTTGAAAAAGTAGCAGACGGTCAGGCGACCACGATCCTGCTCCCCGCAGAACTGCAGGGAATCGCCAGCGTGGCAGAGACCTTCAAGGCAGCTGTAGGCAAGAAAGCAGAATAAACAAAACAATATGTCAGGAAGCACCCTTCGCAGTATTGCGGAGGGTGTTTTAGTCTACCGTAAAATCAGTATTAAAAGGTAAAAATAATTCGCACTAAATTTGTAGAATTTAAGGCTATTT
>CAVFMG010000208.1:400-3465 GCA_963623435.1 Odoribacter splanchnicus | reverse complement strand
CGGAGCAATCCGTAGGCATCAAAGTCGGGGGCTTTTGACCCCGACATCATTATATGATATCGTGGCAGGTTATGTAAAGTAAAAGAGATGCTGCATATTTTGATACATATTTTGGAAAGCGTTTTCTCGAAAAATGTAGATATTTTTCCAAACTTTTGGTAAAATGTTGCCATAAAAAATAGTGTTATTGGAGGCGCTCATTTTGACCAAAAATACGAAAAACACCAAAGAAAACAAGAAAAATCCCATCCCCATCTGGAAACGGATCCGCTTTAAGCTGATCTTTGCTTTCCTGATCCCCGTAGTCTTCATCATCGCTTTAGGACTCGTCTCCTATCAGAAGGCTACCACCCAGATCATTGACACTTATACTGCCTCTGTGGAACAGACCGTCAGCATGATGAACCAGTACCTGACGCTTTCTTTTGATACGGTGCAGTCCAGCTACAAGGGCTATATGAACGACGATACCCTGCAGAAGTATCTGAACGGTCTGTTCGACAACGATGCCTCTGCGGTCTACAATACTCCCAACACTTACGAGGACACTTTTATCAAGGCAGTGACCACTGATGCCCTGATCTCCAACATTTACGTCCTCTCGGACAAGGAGCGGACCATTTCCACCACGAAGACTACAGAGACCGGATTGCTCGGTTCCTATCTGGCAAGCTCCGAAGGACAGATTCTGTCCGCAGATAAGACAAAATATTACCTCTTCGGCAACCAGTCCGAGATGGGCGAAAAGCTTGGCACGGATGCTTCCAAATACAGTGTCCGTCTCGCCAGATATTTTTCCAACGCTCCGGCGCTCCTGATCATTGATTTCAAACCCAGTGTCCTGGATAGCACACTGTCCTCCTTAGATGGCGGTGAGGGAAGCCTCGTGGGCTTTGTCACCTGCGACGGCACTGAATACCTCTCCTCCCGATCCGAAGATACCGAAGGCAGTACTTTTGTGGGAAAGACCTACGTGGACGCTGCATTTGCTTCCGAGGAAATCAGCGGTTCCTCCTACGTGGAAGAAGCGGACGGAGAATATCTCTTCCTCTATTCTAAGCTTAGCTCCCGCAATGCTATGATCTGTGCCATGATCCCTCAGGAAAATATCATCGGACAGACCGCGGATATTAAAAACGTATCCCTGATCCTGGTAGTCGCTGCCAGCATAGTGGCGATTCTGTTAGGATCTCTTTTGGCAGGTCAGTACGGCGGTTCTATTTACTATTTTATCCGCCGCCTGAAAAAAGTCTCTGCCGGAGACCTGACCATCGAGGTACATTCCAAGCGAAATGACGAGTTCCAGCTGCTTGCCGAAGGCATCTGCGACATGATCGCCCATATGAAAAAACTGGTCTCCGGTCTGAAGGATGTGAACGAGGAGCTGTCCCGTGCCGCTACGGATATGTCCGCAGCCTCCCAGCATTTCTTAACCACCTCCCGGGATATCCAGGGGCAGGTCGGTGAAATGCGCCAGGGCATCGAGAAGCTGGATGAAGGCTCCGAGGACTGTCTGCAGCAGATGGATTCCCTGTCCGGTACCATCGGCAGCGTCTCCACCCATTCCGACCAGATCAACGACCTTGCCACCGGCACCGCTTCCGCGATCCATACCGGTATCGACTCCGTGGAGCATCTGAAAGAAAACACCTCCGCCACCATTCAGATCACCTCCAATATCGTGGATACCATCGGCAAGCTGACCGAGAAATCCAAAGCTATCGGTTCCATCACCGAAGCCATCAATGAGATTGCCGAGCAGACCAACCTCCTGTCCTTAAATGCCTCCATCGAGGCAGCCAGAGCCGGAGAAGCCGGCAAGGGCTTTGCCGTAGTGGCACAAGAGATTCAGAAACTGGCTGACCAGTCCTTACGTTCCTCCGGCGAGATCTCCCGGATCATCGAAGAAATCGAAGCTACCACCGAAGAAGCTACTCAGGTGGCACGCCAGGCGGAAGTTATCGTAGAGGATCAGAACAAGGCGGTGGGCAGCACCACGGACTCCTTCCGCGAGATCGATACGAAGGTGGAAGGGCTCTTAAAATCCCTGCAACAGATCAACGACAGCGTGGCAGATATGGAACAGCAGCGCAGCACTACTCTGTCTGCCATCTCCAGTATCTCCGCAGTATCCGCCCAGACCGCTGCCGGATCTTCCAACGTGGCAGCCGCTGCGGAGAAGCAGCTTCAGGCAATCCAGGATCTGGACAAAGCCACCTCTGCTCTTGCCGCCCGTTCCGAGGAACTGACCTCTCTGTTAGAGGGCTTCATCGTATAGAAATTGCTATACACCCTATGGAAATTGTGTTATACTGATTACATCTTTTGACAGAGAATTTTATAAAGAAAATACATATAGAGAGGTAATCTTATGAGTAAAAAAAGAGTTGTCGTATCTCTGGGACATGACGCCCTGGGTTATACCACTACCGAGCAGTGGGATGCGGTAAAAGTAACCGCGAAGGCACTGGCAGACCTGGTGGAGGCAGATTATCAGCTGACCATCACCCACAGTAACGGTCCCCAGGTCAGCATGATCCACAAGGCAATGACCGAGTTACGCCGTGTGTACATCGACTATACCCCCGCACCTATGTGTGTCTGCTCCGCTATGAGCCAGGGTTATGTAGGCTATGATATTCAGAACTCCCTTCGTGCGGAGCTGTTAGACCGCGGTATCTCCAAGCCGGTCAGCACCATCCTCACCCAGGTAACGGTAGATCCTTACGACGAAGCTTTCTATGAGCCCACCAAGGTCATCGGTCGTTACATGTCCAAAGAGGACGCTGAGATCGAAGTGAAGAAGGGCAATTACGTCAAGGAAGATCCCGGCAAGGGCTTCCGCCGTGTCGTTGCTGCTCCCAAGCCTATCGACATCGTAGAGATCGAAGCCATCCGTGCTCTGGCAGCCGCAGATCAGGTAGTCATCGCCTGCGGTGGCGGCGGAATACCCGTCATCGAGCAAAAGCATGCGCTGAAGGGTGCTTCCGCAGTTATTGAAAAGGATGCCATCGCCGGTAAGCTGGCTTCCGATTTAAGCTGTGACGAGATGATCATCCTGACCA
>CAVFMG010000208.1:0-390 GCA_963623435.1 Odoribacter splanchnicus | reverse complement strand
GTTCCTAACGTTTATAAGAATTTCGGCAAGGAGGATCAGGTTGCACTGGATACCCTCACTGTGACAGAAGCGAAAGACCTTATCGCCGAAGGACAGTTTGAGGAAGGTACCATGCTTCCCAAGATTGAGGCAGCCATCGCTTACCTCGAAAAAGTTCCCACCGGTAAGGTACTGATCACTTCCATGGATCATGTAAAAGATGCCATCAAGGGCAAGGCAGGCACTGTGATCACCGCATAATTTTTTCATTTTAGCTTAACAAAAATCAGGAGGAATTTCTCATGCAGAGAGATTCCTCCTTCCTATTTCTAATAATTTTTCGGATCTCTAAGCTGTTCCTTAATTTCCAGCCCAAAGTAGCCCTAAAAGCATTTTGGACCGGAAATTTAT
>CAVFMG010000207.1:0-3475 GCA_963623435.1 Odoribacter splanchnicus | reverse complement strand
CGAAATAACGGTAGAAAATCTGTATTCTTTTATGGGAGATCCGGGGAAAAAATAGCAGGCGGCAAAACGAATTCACCTTTCAAAGCTGACAAATTTTTCTTTACATTCCCGGGAACCCGTGCTATATTGAACTTAGGCAAAGTTGAGAAATTCGATATGTATGTCGAACAACAAAAACCCCGGGCGGCATCCCGGGGTCTTTTATTACTTGGCTGATCGCGCTATTCGTCCTCTCCGTCCAGCCATTTGCTTATGTAGTTGGCGGCTACACTTGCCATGACGGAGATAATAAAGTTGAGAAATTCTTGCATGTCTACACCCCCTTTCAGTCGGGGTAACACGACAAAAAATATTATAGCATACAGCGTTTCTCACATAAACCGTCAAAAATCGGCTCAAAATACCCATTGGAAGCCTTTTTTCTTAATCAGGGTGTTCAGGGTTCGAGCCCCTGGCGGTGCACTTTAAAGGATCGTTTTTGGAGCGAATGCTACATTCATGCAGACAAGGAGTTTTATATGGCGAAGTAACAACAATGAGCAGAGAACAGGTATGCTTGTTCTCCAGTAAGCCCAGCAGAGGTGATTTTGTGAATAGGTTCTGAAAAGTTACGAATTTTCAAGGCGCATAGGCACTTATTCAAATGTCAAGCTTGAGTTTATAATAAAAGTAAAGGATAAAAGATTATGCGATGGGATCATTTGTTTACAAAAGAAATATTGAAAAGAGGCAGGCAGTATTTCGAGTCCGGAAAAGTAAAAGGATTAACACACCGAGGAGCAACGTATCAGGCAAAGGTGCTGGGAACAAAAACATATGATGTAGAAGCTTATTTGACTGACCGTATGTATCCGAAAATGTTTTGTAATTGTGCCTACGGGGGAAACTGCAAGCATGAGGCGGCGGTTCTTTACGCAATCGAAGAAATGGATGAAACAGGAAGAACAGTGGAAAAACAGGAAGAACGGGTTCCAAAGATTGTGTACCCGTTTAAACATAAGAAAAATATAGAAGAACAGTCTGAGAGTATAGTACAGCAGTCAGTCTATGCATCAGACCGGTATGAATATTTCGACATGGAAGCAATGACAGAACCTTTCAGCTTTTATGAAGACGAACTTGAGGAAGCGGAGCGGCTCATAGCGCAGAATAAAATCACCCTATCTGAGTTACAGATGGGGTATCCCAACCGCATAGGAGCAAATGAATTAATGGGTCGGGTAATTGGCGTGATGGATGGAGACTATCTGCATATAACTTTCACAAAAGATGAAATTGAGGATGCAGGATGCGATATTCCGGGATGTTATGAGGGACATTATGGGAAAAACTATTTTGGCATCAGAGAGGAGCATCTGTGCGTACATGAGCTTGCGCTACTGTTGTTGTTAGAGAAAAAATTGCAATCGGACAGCATAGGAGATGCTACTGACAGCTATGCGAACGATATGATGTACGGATTCCGTCAAAGAAGAACCGGGATAGAGGAAAAAAGTCAGATTCCAAAGACACAGGTTGTGCTGGAACCGTTTTTGGAAGACAAAGGGGATGGACTTCAACTTGGATTCAAAGTAGGAGCGGATAAGCTTTATATGCTAAAGAAACTTACGGAATTCGTGGACTGTGTAGAAAATAAGGGACAATGGAAATTAGGGACAAAATCAACCCTAGATTTTGCACTTGTTTACTTTAATGAAAGTAGCAGAAAATATTATAACTTCCTGAAAAGTGTTGTAATGCAGGAATGGAGAAGAGAAGAATTTAACAGAAATCGCTTGTGGAGCGGCTATTACCGATATAGTGGTGAGGCAGAAACAATCAAAGACAGAATTTCGATATACGGAGAGCGGCTGGATAATTTCTTCCCGCTTGCAGAAGGGAAGAAAATTCCCGTTGCCGTAGGAGAGGGAAGAAGAAAAACAAAAAATACCGAATGGTATTTTGAAGAGGGAAGTCCGGATATCAGATTGACCATAGAACAGGAAACCGATCAGAATCAGGTATTTCAGGGAATACGGATTCGCGGGAAAATACCGGAATTCCTAGAGGGAATTAATTACCGTTATTATTTAGAAAAAGATTTTTTATACCGTATCCGGATGCAGGAACTGGAGGAACTTGAACCGTTGCTTCGCAATGCAGAGAATGGAGAGATTTCTTTGCAGATCGGAAGAAGATATTTGTCGGAATTTTATTACCGTGTGCTTCCGACGATGGAAAAGTATGCAAAAATAAGGGAAAAGGATGCACAAAAGATTAGGGAATACCTTCCACCGCAGGCAGAATTTCAATTCTATCTAGATGCGGAAGATGGAAAGATATTGTGTAAAGCAAAGGCAGTTTATGGAGAAAATGCATATGATCTCATGTCATGGATGAATATAAACCAGAAAATAGACAGTTTCCGGGATCGAGAAATGGAATGTAATACTCTGGATGAGGTGCGTAAGATTTTTCCGGAGATTAATGAGGAAAAAGAAAGTTTTGATTCCGGTGAAGATCCGGATGTAGTATATCAGATATTAAAAAGCGGAGTGGCTGATCTGATGCATTTGGGAGAGGTGCAGAGTACGGATCGATTCCGTCGGTTGAATATTCGCAAAACAATTCCTGTGCATGTAGGTGTATCCGTAGAAAGCGAATTGATGAATCTGGAAATTCATTCCACGGAACTGACGCAGGAAGAACTTTTGGACATTTTAAACAGCTATCGGAAGAAACAAAAGTATTATCGTCTGCGAAACGGAGAATTTCTGGATCTTCAGGAAGAGAATCTGCAGGAACTGGCAGAGATGCTGGATGATCTGCATATTACCCCGAAAGAATTTGTAAAGGGGAAAATGCAGCTGCCGCTTTACCGGGCACTTTATCTGGATAAAATGTTGGAGCAGTGTGAGAGCGTGTATTCTGACCGAGATGCCCGTTTTAAAAATCTGATAAAGAACTTTAAAACAGTAGAAGATGCTGAGTATGAAGTTCCGAAGACGTTAAATCAGGTGCTCCGGAAATATCAAAAATACGGCTATAGGTGGCTGCGGACATTGGAAGACTGTGGATTTGGTGGCATTCTTGCGGATGATATGGGACTTGGCAAGACATTACAGGTCATTGCAGTGCTGCTGGCACATAAGAAGGAAAACAGGAACAGCCATCCGGCATTGATCGTTACACCGGCATCACTGGTGTACAATTGGAAAGAAGAGTTTGCGAAATACGCACCGGAATTGTCGGTCGGAATGATTGCCGGCAATCAGGCAGAACGTCAGAATTACATTGCGGAATATGAAAAATGGGATGTCTTGGTGACGTCGTATGATTTGCTGAAAAGGGATATTGTAGAATATGAAGGGAAAATTTTTTCTGCGCAGGTCATTGATGAAGCACAATATATTAAAAACCACACAACGGCTGCGGCAAAATCGGTAAAACTGATTTGTGCCCAGACAAAATATGCCCTGACGGGTACGCCCATTGA
>CAVFMG010000206.1:0-3484 GCA_963623435.1 Odoribacter splanchnicus | reverse complement strand
TCCGTTATATTCACTAATGAGATAAGGCTTCTCCATATCGGAAGTGACCTTTTTTTTTTTTTTTCTGCCGGGCATCTCCCCGTCGTGCATGAAATCATTATACGTATAGACATCTTCTAACAGATGACTTTTTTTAATGGCACGGACACCTCCGGTGGGTCTTGTGGGATCCAGCTTATGTGCTACGGCATTGGTCTCTTCGTAAAAAGAATCATCGTCCGGAGATTCGTTGATCCGCACGCCCCATAAAATAATAGAGGGATGATTGCGATACTGACGGATCATGTCTTCTGCATTTATCACTGCCTGAGCTTTCCAGGCATCATCACCGATGTGCTGCCAGCCGGGAAATTCCGTGAATACCAAAAGTCCCAGTTCATCACAGCGCTCTAAAAAGTAATGGCTCTGGGGATAATGGGAAGTCCGTACGGCGTTCAGTCCCAGCTCCTTTTTCAACAGATCCGCATCCAGCTTTTGCATGCTCTCCGGCATGGCATATCCTACATAAGGGTAGCTCTGGTGACGGTTTAAACCCCGGATCCGCAGCCTTTTGCCATTCAGGTAAAAGCCGTCCTTTTTAAATACCGCTTCCCGGATACCGAAGGTGATCAACGATTCGTCTAAAAGCGTTTCTCCCTGTAAAAGCTGCGTCTTTAACAAATACAGATGGGGATGATCGGTATCCCACAGTGCGGGATGGGGAATGCTGCCCTGAACTGATATCGTAGTCTCCGGATCCGCAGATACGGTTTCCTCACAGAGAAGCTGCCAGTCAGGAGCCTGTGTTGTAGTATCCTTTAATGCATAATACTGTCTGACTTTAAGTCCTTTCGCAGCTTCATAAAAAGTGATCTCAGAAGTCACCTGAGCGGTCTCCTGCGTGAGCTTCGTATGCACGAAAATATCCTGCAGGGCAATTTTCTCTTTTACTTCTAGATACACATCCCGGTAGATACCGCCGTAGGTCATATAGTCGATGACGTAGCCGAAGGGTGGAACGTTTAAATTCTCTCTGCTGTCTAAGCGGACACAGAGCAGATTGTCCTGTCCATAGAGAACATGTTCTGTCAGATCCACGGTAAAAGCGGTGTAGCCGCAGTGATGCTCTCCTACTTTTTCACCATTGCACCAGACTGTACTGTCATGGGCGGCACCCTCAAAGGTAAGCAGAATCCGCTTTTCCTGCCAGTCCGCCGGAACCTGCAGATGGCGCCGGTAACCACTGACCATCTGGTAAACGGATTCGTCAAAATAGTGAAAGGGCGTTTCCTTACAGGTATGGGGCAGGCGGACTGTCTGCAGGGTATTTTCCGGGTATTCCGGTGCCGCTAAACTGTCCTCAAACCGCTCGGTGAACAGCCAGTCGTTGTTTAAATAAAGCCGATGTGTCATAAGTTTCACTCCTTTAGTCTGCGTAGTTACTGTCTCTGTGCGATTCCGTACATGAGAATATTTACGACCTCGTTTAAGGCGTCCGCATAAGTCAGACGGTTCTGCGCGAGGATATCCCGCTGGAAAAACTGTTCAATGGAAGCCTCCAGCATCATTTTCACCAGACAGATAGGAACCGGACGGATACTGCCTTCTGCCATGCCCATCTCGACCAGCTGGATTGTGGGTTCCCAGCCGGTCTCCAGACGAAGCTCTACTTTCTGATAGATCTTCGGGTATTTGTCCCGGAGGGAATACAGTTTCCTAAGTTCGATATTCTGATAACCTTCCGGCAGGACTCCTAAGATGCGCTGTAGCTTTTCCGTGATTCCCAGGGTGGGATCCGTCAGGATCAGCTGTTCGCTTTCCTTGATGGAATCAAAAATATAATCTACCATGGCGAGGAACAGTGCTTCTTTGTCATCATAGACCGTATAGATGGTCTTTTTGCTGATGGAAAGTTCTTTTGCCAGGTCATCCATCGTGAACTTCAATCCTTTTCTATCGAAGACACGAAGGGTGGCATCCAAAATGTTTTTTTGCAGAGCATCTGTGGTATCCATAGGCATTCCTCCGTCTTTTGAATTCTTTAAAGGCATCTCTTTGGAAACCGAAATTTATTTTTGCGTTTCCTTTGATACAAGAGTAGCATTTCGTAAGGGAATATTCAAGAAACGTTTTTACTAAAAATAGTTTCCTGAAATTGTGAAATATAACAAAAAACCAGCCAAAGTTAAATTGACTGGTTTATAAACAGGCTCCTATATTTTTTTCCATTGTTCCGCCAGCGTTGGATGGGACTTTTTACGGGTGATCTCCACCAGCCCAAGCGGCGTCATATCCACGATCCTGGGATGCTGTGGATCCTGTGCGGTCAACGTTTTCAGGTATTCCAGCAGCTTTTGCCGGTTTTCCTTTTCTGACATATTGATGAAATCTACGATAATGATACCGGACAGATTCCGCAGACGCAGCTGTCTTGCAACCTCTTCAGCCGCTTCGGCATTGACCTGATAATAGGTCTCTTCTCCTAACTTCTTAGATTCGTTTTTGCCGGAGTTGACATCAATGACAGTCATTGCCTCCGTGGGCTCGATGACGAGATAACCGCCGCATTTCAGCCATACTCTCGTATCCAGTGCTTCCTCCAATCCCCGCTCTAAAGAATACAGCAGACGTAGGGAAATGGCAGGATCTTCGTAGAGTCTGAGGGATTTATTTAACAGAAGCTTATGTCCGCTTTCGGACAGCTTATGGAAGATTTCAGCATCGTCTGTAAGAACCTCAGAATATTCCGAAGGAAGTGCCAGCTGCTCCAGTACCTCGTAGATGGCTTCAGAAGGCGTATGAAGGCATGCAGGGCATACTTTATGGGCTGACTGTTCCAAAAGGCTCTGAAGAGCCTCAGACGCGTTTTCAGCGGTGCTGCCGCCTTTTACCAACTGCTGTTTCATACGGGAGGGATCTGCGGTAACGGATGCCCGCTTTGTCTTCTGGGCATCTCTGGTGACCATGACTACGAGTTCATCCCCGGCTTTTAAGGTCCCGTCTGCCTTACGGTTGGTCAGATACGCTTCCGCAGCCTCACGTAATGGCAGAAAACACAATTCTCCGGAAGGAATTTCCACAAAACAGGCATCGATATTTTTCGCCACATTCTGAATTTTCCCCAGGTAAATGCCTCCGATTCTGCTGGTATCCGATCTAAGTACCCGCAGGGCGGCCACACCCCTTGCATTGACAAGCAGTGCCACCTTCCGCTCTCTGAGGCAGGTGAAGATCAGCTTCCCTTCCGTACAGTCCATGTTTTTACGGATCTCATTTACTTCTTTTTCTCTTGCCGGTCTGCCGCCGGTGAGACTGCGGCTCATTCGGCATCTCCGGAAGCAGCTTTGTAAGCTTCTTCACTGTCAAAGCCGATGGCATCTAAGGGAAGCAGTTCGCTTGCGTCATTTCTAAGATACGTCTCTTCTCTGTTGACCAGAAGGGCATTTTCCGGGAGCGTCTCTCCGTTTTCGGAAAACAATGCTTCGATGACCTGGATCGGCTTAAT
>CAVFMG010000205.1:0-3691 GCA_963623435.1 Odoribacter splanchnicus | reverse complement strand
AGCCAGAACCAGAGAATACGGCGGCAGCGGCGTAGGACTGTCCATTGTGAAGGCAATTATGGATTCCATGAATCAGCCTTACGGCGTGATCAATTACAATAACGGTGTGGAATTCTGGTTTGAATTAGAGACAAAATAAAGAGGATTAAAGGATATATTTTATATGAGGGAAGAACAGATGCAGGAAGCACCGGTAAAGGTACTGTTAGTCGGTGTGGATGTCGGGGAAGAGGCGGATTTTGATCATTCCATGGAAGAACTGGCAAGCCTGGCAGAAGCTGCGGAAAAAGAAGTCGTGGGGCAGATCATACAGCGGCTGGACCATGTGAACAAAGCATTGTATATCGGAACCGGCAAAGTAGTGGAAGTGCGCAGAATGGCGGAAATGTACGGAGCACAGGAAGTGGTGTTCGACAACTCTCTGACTCCGTCCCAGGTGCGTAACCTGGGAAAAGAGCTGGAATTGACCGTCATCGACCGGACGAACTTGATCCTTGACATATTTGCCATACGGGCACAGACCAAGGAAGCCAAATTGCAGGTGGAGACAGCAAGGCTGCAATACATGCTTCCGAGACTGGTGGGTATGTACGATGACTTGAGCCGTCAGGGCGGCGGAAGCGGCAGCATGAGTAACAAAGGTACCGGTGAGAAGAAACTGGAACTGGACAGACGTAAGATCGAGCACCGGATTACCGAACTGAAAAAGGAACTGGAGGATGTCAGCAAGACCAGAGATGTACAGCGCAGGAAAAGGCAGCAGTCCCGTATCCCACAGGTGGCACTGGTGGGCTATACGAATGCGGGAAAGTCTACGATCCTGAACCGCATGGTAGAACAGTTCGGAGAACTTCCGGAGAAGACGGTCATGGAAAAAGATATGCTGTTTGCCACATTAGAGACCAGCGTCCGCAGCATAGACACCGGGCACAATAAGCCGTTTTTCCTGACGGATACGGTTGGATTTATCCATAAACTGCCCCATGGACTGGTAAAAGCGTTCCGTTCGACCTTAGAAGAAGTAAAGTATGCGGATCTGTTGGTACAGGTAGTGGATTTCAGCGATGAGAATTACAGACAGCAGATGCAGGTAACCGCCGACACACTAAAAGAGCTGGGGGCAGGTGACATTCCGCAGATCGTGGTGTATAATAAAGCAGACAAATGCGGCATGGAATTGCTGCCGCAGAAGAGACAGGATCACTGGTATCTTGCCGCAGGGCAGAATATCGGTATCAGTGAACTGGCGGAAGCCATCGAACAGCAGGTCTATGCGGACAATGTGGACTGTGTCTTCCTGATACCGTACAGCGCGGGAAATGTGGCATCCTATCTGATGGAAGAAGCGCAGATTTTTTCTACAGAATATAGGGAGGACGGTATTTTGATCCATGCGGACTGTCACAGACAGGACATGGAGAAATACAAATCTTACGTGGTGCAATAGATCATGCATTGAGGGAAGGATACGATATGGAACAGAATACACAGCAGGACAGAGCGAAGCTTTTGGAACAGCAGGCAAGGGAATACCTGATGCGGTCCAACGACCCGATATTTACGCAGTATCTACAGCAGTTGATCCCCAGAATACAGAAGCAGCCCCAGTATGTGGAGCAGTTACAGGCAGAGCTGGATAAAAGTGTGGAATACTGGCACCAGAGGCAGCAGCTGAATGCCGCAAGAGCAGAAAGTGCTGCGGTAGGACAGGCACAGGAGACGGTACAGCCTCCTACACAAGAGCCCGTGCAGGAACAGCCGACAGGACAGTTCACCGCACAGCCGGCAGCAGCGCCTGCTCCCAGGGAGCCGAAGAAAAAGCAGAATACGGAATACCTGGTGGCAACGATCGCCCTCTCCGTGGTAGGCGGCATTTTTATTCTGACAGCCCTGGTGCTTATGGGAATGTATTTCATGAACGGATGGATCAAGGGCATCTCTCTGTATGTAGTGTCCCTGGGTGTGGTATTGCTTGCAGAGTTGCTCCTTCGCAGGAAAGTGCCGAAGCTGGCACAGATATTTTCTGCGATCGGTATGGCGGCGCTGTATCTGTCGACCATGATCAATACGGTATCCTTACATAATTTCGGTGTGATTCCCGCTGTGGTGATTATTGCTTTGATCACAGTGGGAACGGTATTATTAAGTAAAAAGAGGGATTCTCTGATTCACAGACTGTTGGGAATTGCTGCATGCTGGCTCTGTACCTATCCACTGGTGGCACCCGGCGGATTTACGGAGGTGGAAGCTCTTCTGACGATAGGATTGATCCTGATCCTTAGCGTACTGTGCGCCTGCGTACCTGCCAAAAGATTCCACACGGCAATACAGCTGATCCTTTTGGCGAGCACAACGCTTTTGGTTTTTTGGGTGCCGGAGTGCATAATGACAGACCCGGTAACAGACCATATGCCTATAGGCGTTATAATTGTTGCATATAGTGTGTTATTCCTGATCGCACACTTAAGTTTGGCAATGCAGGGACACTATGCTGCAAGAGAAAACCAGGCAGGACATGTGGTGAAGGGTGGCGGACTGCTGGCAATTTATACCTTTTTTATTATCGTGTCCGGAATTATGACGGGTGTGGGCATGAATGAGTACTGGACAACATCACAGACCGACGGATATATCGGCATTTTTGTGCTGACAGCAGTTGCATTTGTAATTTCACTGATCTCCGTGATTACCCTGTGGAATGCGAAAGAGAAGTGGCTGCCCTGCTATTTCTTCAGCTTTGTAATACTGTGCGCATTCTCAGTGATAGAGAATGACTGGGGAATGGTGATCTACATGACGGTGCTGTTAGTGGCGGTTAAAATACTGGCGCGCTTTGCAAAAAGCGGTGTGGCAGCACTGGATGCCATTATTACGACGGTTTATTGCATACTGCTTTTGACCAATGGAGTGAAGACTCCGTATGCGTATGTGCTTTTGGCGGGAACGATCCTCAGCATGTTCCTTGTCTTTGAATGGAGAACCTACCAGGAGATCATCCTCACTTTTTCCCTGGCTTTTTTTGCTCTGTCGCATATGATGCCCATGATAAAGCTGCCGGCATTTTCCGGAATTCTCTTCGTGAGCATTCTGCTGTTCAATAACGTAAAATACATGCGCGGAAAAGGAATCCTTGTATTTAATGTATTCGTACTGATCGGACAGATCGGAGCATTGATCGATCTGGCGAACCCGGTATATCGGAATTCCTACATTACTTATTTATGTATGTTTGTGTTTGTACTGGCTTATCTGGTACTGACCCTGCAGGAAAAATATTATAAGAACTTTAAACACAGAGAACTGATTATTGTGATATTCCTGACCTATATGGCATTGATCGTCAAGACGAATATTCCTGTGATCAACAGCATACTGATCATGCTGATCGCCCTGGTGAGCGTGACCGCCGGTTTCGTGAAAAAGGATAAACCGGTCAGAATCTACGGATTAGTGCTTTCTCTGTGTACCTGTGGTAAAATAGCTTTATATGATTACTGGGGCGCAGCAATCCTGCAGAAGACCATACTTTTCTTCACGGTAGGTGTAATTGCTCTTGTAATTGCCGGAATCTATATTATACTGGAAAAGAAATGCAGCGAGTGATATAAGAACAGGAAGGAAAAATTATGACAGGACGTAAAAGCAGCATGATATGCGGAGCTTTATTATGCACAATGATGCTATCCATGAC
>CAVFMG010000204.1:0-3707 GCA_963623435.1 Odoribacter splanchnicus | reverse complement strand
GAAGGGATTCGAACCCCCGACCCACGGCTTAGAAGGCCGTTGCTCTATCCAGCTGAGCTACGAACACACAACTGTTATGAGAATCTTTCATAACAAAGCGGGTGATGGGAATCGAACCCACGTATCCAGCTTGGAAGGCTGGTGTTCTACCATTGAACTACACCCGCATGTTTAATTTAATCGGGGTGACAGGATTCGAACCTGCGACCCCCTGGTCCCAAACCAGGTGCTCTAGCCAAGCTGAGCCACACCCCGAGACTGCGTTACTGCCATTTTCCCGCAACGCAGATGTTATTATAACCTGGAATTTTTCCCTCTGTCAAGAGGAAAGTTACCTATACTACCTATACTACCGGCAGCTACTGGCGAAGGTACGCTATGGTGAAATGTACTTTTTCCTCTCTGTCGATCTCCATGATGGCATAGGACGGCTGGCGTCCCTCCTGTCTCGGATAAGAGAGGCTTCCGGGATTCACAGCAATGATATCATCATCGATATCGATCACCGGACGATGGGTATGTCCGTACAGTACGATATCCACACCGCGGTCGATGGCTTCCTTTTTAATCGTCTCATTTCCCATGGATACGTAGTAATTGTGTCCGTGAGTCACCCAGACCTTATAGGGTCCGATGTCCAGGGTGATCTCTCTGGGCAGATCCGAGAAGAAATCATTGTTCCCCAGGACGATGTATACCGGGCACTCCGCTGCGGAAGAGAGCGCATACTCGCTGCCCTCTGCATCCCCACAGTGGATCACCATATCGGGATGATGCATTTCCAGGACTTTAAAGTAATTCTCATTCTTTTTATGGGTATCACTTACGATCAGTATCTTCATATTTCCTCAGTTCCTCTTTCATCAGCTGCAATGCCTTGCCTCTGTGGCTGACCTGATTCTTCTCTTCTTCCGTCAGTTCCGCTGTCGTTTTGTCAAACTGCGGCACATAGAAAATGGGATCATAGCCGAAACCATTCGCTCCCTTTTCCTCATAGCCGATCCGCCCCTCGATGGTCGCTCTCGTCGTCAATTCCCGACCGTCGGGCAGTACTGCGGCAATGGCACATACGAACCGCGCCGTACGCTTTTCGTCGGGCACTCCATTCAGGCGTTCTATGAGATTCGCATTTTTAATGGAATAGGGGGTATCCTCTCCCAAATATCTGGCAGAGTAGATTCCCGGTTCCTTATTCAGCGCATCGATCTCCAGTCCGGAATCATCCGCCATCACGATATCTTTTGTAAAGGCAGCTACCGCGCGGGCTTTGATCAGTGCATTTTCCTCATAGGACTGTCCGTTTTCCTCAATATCTACCCGGATTCCGGCATCCTTCATGGATACGACTTCCATTCCGGTGTCCTCCATGATCATGCGGATCTCCTTGATCTTACCGGCATTGCCGGTTGCAAATACGATTCTTCCCTGCATTTTTAACTCCTTACCGTATTTATCATTGCGTATTAGTATAAACCTCGTTGATGGCTTCCGCAATACCTTCCGCCAGCTTTTTTTGATAACTGTCCTGTTCCAAAAGCTGTCTTTCGTTTGTATTGGTCACATAGCCCAGTGAGATTTTTGCCGCGGGAATCGTCAGATCCCACAGGATATCTCCCTCGGACGCAGGAATCACTCCCACCGCCCGATTGCTGGCAACTACCGTGACCTGTCTTGCCACGCAGTCCGCCCACTGTATATTTCCAAACTCCGGAATATAATATTCATCATTATATTCCGCACAGATTCCATAACTATCCACATTCTCCGTATCCGCCGACAGACCGATCTCCAGATAGAGGTCTGCATCCACCCAGTCCGCGAATATTCTCCTGGCTTCGGAAGATACCTCGATGTCCCCCGAGCGGGTGAGATACACCTTGACTTTCTGATCTTCCATCAGTTGTGCTGTCTGTCTCGCTATCGCAAGGGCAATATCCTTCTCCTGGCAGCCGGATGCCGTAACACCTCTGTCGCTGCCGCCTCCTACAGGATCCAGTACCACGATCCTGTCATAGAGTTCCTTCGGCGAGACATAATCGATCCAAAGCATTCCCTCTTCCAGCGTGCTGTGGTATTCCAGTACCTCCTGCATCGAAAGCCTAAGCAGTACCCCTTCGTTTCTTGCCTCGCAGATGCCTTTTTCCACAGGGGTCAGATCCCCTGTAATTCTCTGTTCTCTATAGAATGCTTTCCTGCCGTTCTGTATGTAAATCCAGAGTTCCTTTTCCATGTAATGGTTCTCTACCACTACATTTTCCGCCTTGGTGCCGGCTTCCAGCGGGATACAGATCTGTCTGTCAGCCGTCTGATCCCATACAAAAGGCAGCTGCACCTCTCCGTTCTCTCCGGTGCGGTACTCCGGTACAATTTCACCCTGTTCCTGCCCTCTGGCGGATATGATCACAGTCTTATGGGCTGCCACACGCAGCATCCCTCCCATGGACACCGTGCCTAACAAGATCCACAGGACAAGTGTCAATGTCATATTTTGTTTTTGATCTCTGATTTGCAGTCGTTTCTTCATGGAAGGCTATACTTCTCTTCTCTTCGGCGGCTTCGGTCCCAGGAACTGATAGTAGTATGTCTTCATCATTCCATTGTAGATTTTGCGGTTCTTATCCGCCTTTCTTCCGATATCCTTCTCCGCCTGTTCGTATGCGGTGATCAGATACATGCTCCAGGAATCCAGTTCCCGGAATCTCTCACCGATGGTACGGTATAGTTTGGGCATCTGGCTCTTATCCTGCAAACGTTCTCCGTAGGGAGGATTGGTGATGATGAAGCCATATTTCTTCGGATGATGGAGATCCTCCACACCCCTGCGCTGGAAATGGATCAGCTTGTCCACACCCGCAAGTCTCGCGTTCTCTCTGGCGATCTTCACCATATCTTCGTCGATATCATATCCCTGAATATCCGTCTCCACCGACAGATCCACCATCTCTTCCGCCTCGTCGGAAGCGTCATACCACACCCTTTTGCCCACGATATGAGGCCACTCCTCCGCCGTGAAGCTGCGGTTCCTGCCGGGTGCCATATTGGCTGCCATCATGGCGGCTTCGATGGGGAAGGTTCCGCTTCCGCAGAAAGGATCTACCAGGATCCTGCCGGCGTTCCAGGGTGTCAGCATGATCAGGGACGCTGCCAGATTCTCCGCAATGGGAGCCTTCGCCGTCAGCTTCCGATAGCCGCGTTTATGCAGGGATTCGCCGGTGCTGTCCAGTCCTACGGTCACTTCATCCTTCATCAAAAATACACGGATGGGAAAACTGGCACCGTCCTCCGGGAACCAGGAGATGTCGTACTGACTCTTCAGGCGGTCCACCATTGCTTTTTTCATAATGGACTGAATATCCGAGGGGCTAAATAGCTTGGATTTCACGCTGGCTGCCTTCGCCACCCAGAATTTCCCGTCCTTCGGAATATATTCTTCCCAAGGCAGATTCTTCGTCCCCTGGAATAATTCTTCAAAAGTCTCCGCATGGAAGCTTCCCACTTTGATCAGAATACGCTCTGCCGTCCGCAGGAAAATATTGGCTCTGCACAGAGCTTCTTCATCTCCGTAAAAGGTAACTCTGCCGTCCGCCACTTCCGTAATATCATAACCGAGATCCGTGATCTCTCTCTTTAATACCGATTCCATGCCAAAATGGCAGGGGGCGATCAATTCAAAACGTCTCATTCCTTCCTCCGTTCTCAAGACATAG
>CAVFMG010000203.1:0-3711 GCA_963623435.1 Odoribacter splanchnicus | reverse complement strand
GAGTATCTGGATTATATCCTGTCCATTAAGACCGTCGACAGTGTGGATGAGGCAATTGCCCATATCAACCGTTATAACACCAAACATTCCGAATGCATCGTAACGGAAAATGCGGAAAACGCAGAGAAATTCTTAAATGAAATCGATGCAGCCTGCGTTTATGTTAACGCTTCCACCCGTTTTACGGATGGATTTGAATTTGGCTTCGGCGCGGAGATCGGCATCAGTACCCAGAAGCTGCATGCAAGAGGTCCTATGGGGCTAAAAGAGCTGACCTCCTATAAATATAAGATCCACGGAAACGGTCAGATCCGTGGATAAATACAGACTGACCGGAAATAACTATAGAGAAAGAGGAGAAGATTTATGAAAGAAGTAAACGGAAGCATTTGGCACACGATGAGCACCAAGAGAGTCACTCCCACAGATTTTGTCTGTGTCATCGAGATCTCTAAGGGTAGCAAGAACAAGTATGAACTGGACAAGGAGACCGGTCTTCTGATCCTGGATCGTATCCTGCATACCTCCACCCATTATCCCGCCAACTACGGATTCATTCCCAGAACCTATGGCGATGACGGTGACCCGTTAGACGTACTGTTACTGTGTTCTGAGCCCGTACAGCCTATGACACTGGTAAGAGCATACCCGATCGGTGTGATCTCCATGCTGGACAACGGCAAAAACGACGAGAAGATCATTGCGGTACCTTTCAATGATCCCAATTACAACTGTTACCATGATATTTCCGAGCTGCCCAGCCATGTGGTAGATGAGATGGAGCATTTCTTCACCGTATACAAGGCGCTGGAGAACAAGACTACCGCAGTCAATGAAAAGGGCAACAGAGAAGAAGCTATCGAAGTCATCAAGAAATGTCTCGATAACTATATTGATACCTTTATCAAGAGCTGGTAAATAATTGATAATTGATTTTCAACAGTCATAAAACACCATATTCTTGCGCTATAGCGTGAGAATATGGTGTTTTTTATATTTAAAACTAATGAAAAAAATTGTCAAAACCCACTAGATTTTTTCAGGGAAATATGAGAGAATGAACACGACCATTATGATATTATTTTATCAATAGTATTATAAGTACATATTGAAAGGAGATTTCACATGATTTATTCAAAAGAAGTTGAAGAAATGTGTCCCGTTGCACAGGGCGTACATCATGGTTGTGCTCCCATTCCCGAAGAGGCAAAATGGGTGCAGGCAAAAGAAGTTAAGGATATTTCCGGTCTGACTCACGGTGTGGGCTGGTGCGCACCTCAGCAGGGTGCATGTAAGCTGACCCTGAACGTTAAGGAAGGTATCATCCAGGAAGCTCTGGTTGAGACTGTTGGATGTTCCGGTATGACTCATTCCGCAGCTATGGCTGCTGAGATCCTGCCCGGTCTGACCGTTATGGAAGCTTTAAATACTGACCTTGTATGTGATGCAATCAATACCGCTATGAGAGAGCTGTTCTTACAGATCGTATATGGTCGTACCCAGAGTGCATTCTCTGAGGAAGGTCTGCCCATCGGTGCAGGTCTGGAAGACCTCGGTAAGGGCTTAAGAAGCCAGGTTGGTACTATGTACGGTACTCTGAAGAAGGGTCCCCGTTATCTGGAGATGGCAGAAGGTTATGTAACCGGTATCGCTCTGGATAAGGATGATCAGATCATTGGTTACCAGTTCGTTAACCTTGGCAAGATGACCGACTTCATCAAGAAGGGTGACGATGCCAACACTGCATGGGAGAAGTCTAAGGGACAGTATGGCCGTGTAGACGATGCAGTTAAGATCATCGATCCCAGAAAACAGTAAGATATAGGAGGACAGAAAAATGGCTTTATTTGAATCATATGAAAGACGTATTGATAAGATCAACGCTGTACTGAACAGCTATGGCATCTCCTCTATCGAAGAAGCAGAGAAGATCACAAAAGATGCAGGTCTGGATGTTTACGATCAGGTTAAGAAGATCCAGCCCATCTGTTTTGAAAATGCTTGCTGGGCTTACACTGTAGGCGCTGCAATCGCAATCAAGAAAGGCTGCAGAAAGGCATCTGAAGCAGCTGCAGCTATCGGCGAAGGCTTACAGGCATTCTGTATCCCCGGTTCCGTTGCTGATACCCGTAAGGTAGGTCTTGGTCATGGTAACCTGGGCAAGATGTTACTGGAAGAGGATACCGACTGTTTCTGTTTCCTGGCTGGACATGAGTCCTTTGCAGCAGCAGAGGGTGCAATCGGTATCGCAGAGAAGGCTAACAAAGTTCGTCAGAAGCCTTTACGTGTTATCCTGAACGGTCTTGGTAAGGACGCTGCAAAGATCATTTCCCGTATCAACGGATTTACCTTTGTTGAGACCTCTTATGATCCTTACACCAACACCGTTACCGAGGTAGAGAGAATCGCTTACTCCGAGGGACTTCGTGCTAAGGTTAACTGCTACGGCGCTAACAGTGTTCCCGAAGGTGTAGCTATCATGTGGAAGGAGAATGTAGACGTATCCATCACCGGTAACTCTACCAACCCTACCCGTTTCCAGCATCCTGTAGCTGGTACTTACAAGAAGGAGAGACTGGAAGCAGGCAAGAAGTATTTCTCCGTTGCTTCCGGCGGCGGTACCGGACGTACTCTGCATCCCGATAACATGGCTGCAGGTCCCGCTTCTTACGGTTTCACCGATACTCTGGGCCGTATGCACTCTGACGCGCAGTTCGCTGGTTCTTCCTCCGTACCTGCACACGTTGAGATGATGGGTCTGATCGGCATGGGTAACAACCCTATGGTAGGTGCTACCGTAGCTGTTGCTGTATCCATCGAGGAAGCAGCTAAGGCTGGCAAGTTCTAAATTACACTTATGAATTAAAGAATCTGAGACTCCCGATTGATCATTTCAGTCGGGAGTCTTTTTTCCCAGAAAATTACTTTGTGATCGAACATGCATTCTGATATAATATAATGAGCCACAGAGAAAATCTTCCTGGATGTGACACAGTACCTGAACACTTATAAAATGACAGCGGAAGAGCTGGCATCCACGATTGCAAAAGAGATCCTGGAGAAAAAGGGATTGACCGCCACGGCGGGGATCGGGACGAACCTGGATCTGTTTTCCGGTGGAATTTTGCAGATGGACCAGGAAGCATCACCGGATACGAAATAACAGGAAAAGGAGCGCCTGGAAAAAGAAAAGCATTTGCAGGAGAGCGGCAGTTACGTTACCCTGGAGGGATTTGTTCAGAAAATAGAAGAAAATGCCGGAGAACTTCACGTGAACGGTACGACGATTCCCATAAATAAAATTTATCGGATAGATTTTACCTGATTTTTATAAAAATTGCACGTTATAATATCTTATAATGTGAAAATAAGACTGGTAAAATATACAAACATCTTGTATAATGTACAGTAATGACTGAGAAAAAACAAAGAGAGGGAGGAAGAGCAAATGTACTTTTGTAAAAATTGCGGCGAGCCTTATATGACAGACGAAGCTGTAATGTGCGTAAAGTGCGGAGTGGCAAAAGACCAGGGGAATAACTACTGTCATAACTGTGGAAAACCTTTAGCCCCGGATGCAACGGTATGCTTAAATTGCGGTGTTGCCAATAAGAAGGTACCTGCACCGGATGCAAAATCCAAAATAGCAGCCGGTCTGTTAGGTATTTTTCTGGGATCCTTTGGTGTGCATAATTTTTATCTGGGTTATAC
>CAVFMG010000202.1:1494-3821 GCA_963623435.1 Odoribacter splanchnicus | reverse complement strand
TTCCGTCCGGAAAATATTCCGATAGGCGTTCTGTATGGCTTCTTCGGACAACTCGTCCTCATACATATTTACGAGAAAATCCGCTTCCACCAGAATCTGATAATCGATCCCGTCTATATTGTTGTAAGTATGGTGATGGGCGATCAGGTACTGCACCCGCTCGGAAACTTCTTTGGAAAATTCCAGGTCGGAAAGCAGGTTTTCGGCAATCGCCGGACCTTCTTTTTCCTGCAGTTTTCCGTTACTGTTTCCGTATTTTTCTTCGCAAAGATGAATGCCGATATCGTGAGTCAGTGCCGCTGTCTCCAGAATAAATTGTGTCTTGGCATCCACGTCTTCCATTTCCGCGATCAGCTTCGCATAGCTGTGCACCTTGCAGAAATGCTGGATACGTTTTGCATCCCCGTGGTAAAGTTCAATCATTGCCATATGTAATTTGTTGATCATTGTTCTGCCTCCTGTAATGTTTCTTTTGTGATGACTGCAATGTCACAGGGCATCCGACCTTCTACAATAAAAAAATCTGTCTTTGTAAGCTGCATGTCCTCGAAAAAACGCCTGTAAGAATCCGCATCAAACTGCTGTTTAAAATCCGCACCCAGTTTCTCCAAAAATTTCACGGCAGCCCGGCTGCTCTTTTCCGATTTATTAATGTAAGTCGGGAGAATCACTTTTCCGCCTTCCTTACAGACCCGCAGCAGTTCCTCCATTGCTTTCTGCAGTTCCGGCAGCAGATGGATCACATTGCCCGCCACCACCGCATCAAAACTCTGATCTTCATAGGGCAGATGTGTAATATCCACCTGTGCAAAGGTGACATTGGGTTTCGCAGCCAGATGTTTCTTCGCCTGCTTTAGCATTCCTTCCGAATAATCCGTTGCCGTAAGGTACTTACATTTGTCGGCAATATACCGGCTGATAGCCCCTGTTCCACAGGCACATTCCAGCACCACGTCCGTTTCCTGTAGCCTTTCCGCCACTCTCTGTCCCGTCTCCCGGTAGACCTTTTTGTTATAAATATTTTCAAACAGATCGTACAGACCTGCGACTTTATCCCAAAACACTGCGCGCTGCTCTCCTTTCGAAATCCTCTACTGGATCTTTGACATGATGCCTTCTTCTGTCAATGTCTGCAGACACTCCTGTGCATCCTCGTCATACATCATCTGCCACACCTGTTCCATGCCCGGCGCCAGAGGTCTCTTTAAAAATTCATCCCCGGAAATCCAATAGACTCTTCCCTCCTCGGAGGAAATCAGTTCTCCCTCGTATTCCGCGGTCTTATATAAAAAGCCCACATTCCGTATGTCCCCTGTCATCCAGTGATAGATGCCGGTCAGTCTGGGATTTTGGATCGTCAGTCCGGTCTCTTCATAGATTTCCCGGATCACCGACTCCTTGAAGGTCTCCCCCGGTTCCACATGCCCGCCGGGAAAGGTCGTTCCCGAATAGCTTTTTCCCACCTTATCCAGTGCCAGCACATTGCCCTTGTTATCATAGACCATGCACATATTCATAAAGATCACTTTTTCGATTCCAGCCATTACATGCACCTCACTTGTGCTCATCTCTTCTTAAGTAAGTTTAATATAACATAATCTCATTATGGCGGCAAATTGAGTTTATATAAATGGAGAGTTAGTTAGGCAAATCCACGAACGCCCACGGCGAACGGAACATCACGCCTTGATGTCGCGTCTCCGGGTGTGAATTTTCTAATGAAAAGTGATAAAGCGGTTCTCACCATGACGGGGTCGCCTACACGCGCCCTCCATGTCCGCTTTCCCCCTGTCTTTCAACACTTTTCAAGAAAATATCAACACCCTCCAACAGACATCGCGGCATGACATTCCATCCGCCATGGGCGTTCTGCGTTTTGATAAACCTTCAATAAACCAGTAGACCGCAGTTGGGGTAAGAACAAGCAGACTCTAAGCAGCCGTCGGTACTTAGCGGTCGTACTTTGACCGCTTATGTACCGCTACGCTCTGCGACAGAGCGCGAGCGTGTCGCGTTTCTTATACCCTGCCAAGGGCTACGGGGATTCAATAGCATTTCTTCACTATCTTTCTATTTTTTCCTGTATCTGTGCATAAGCCTCGGGCTCCAGATTATAGCCCAGATAAGCAATTCCCTGATAAACCGCCTCCGGAACGTTTTCCTGGGAACTTAATTTTTGACGGATGGCTTCGATCAGATTCCGCTTCGCCGCGATGGTCTTCGCATCCGTCCCGTATAACTGCGCCATATCATAGTCCGAAGTATTTCCGCAGGGATTCAGACAGGTGGCACAGTCCGGTGCAATGGTGAATTTCTCTGTATGGATC
>CAVFMG010000202.1:0-1484 GCA_963623435.1 Odoribacter splanchnicus | reverse complement strand
CCACTGTCGCTTCCTCGCTGTCTGCGTCCGTCAGATGTAAAAACGCCTCCAAGATCACGTTGTCGGTCTGTTTCGTTTTCCCGTTATTGGATACGGCACCTACCAACCCGATCAGGGCACTGATGATTCTGTCTCCCTGCATTTGCATTTCTTATCACACTCCGTTAATTTATTCCAGAATCTCTCCGTCAATGGAGATGGTCACTACCTGCCAGGGCAGGAACTTTCCGCTGTCCTGTATTGCCTTCTTCGCTGCCATTTCCAGTCCACCGCAACAGGGTACTTCCATGCGTACAATGATCACGGACTGAATGTCGTTATTCCTAAGAATTTCTGTCAGCTTCTCACTGTAATTCACCGCATCCAGCTTCGGGCAGCCAATCAGTGTCACTTTGCCGCGAATGAATTCCTTATGAAAATTCGCATAGGCATACGCGGTACAATCTGCCGCAATGAGCAGTTTTGCCCCGTCAAAATAGGGCGCCTGCAACGGTGCCAGCTTGATCTGTACCGGCCAGTTGCACAGCTGGGATTTCATTGTCACACTGTTCTCTGCCACAGTTTCTGCATTTTCCGTCCGGTTCATCTGACGCATTCTGCTTCCCGGGCATCCCCCATGGGAGATCTGCTGTTTCAGCTGCTGTGCCCGTTTTACTGCCGCCTCGTCGTAGGCAGGCGCCTCCCGCTCTTCGAAGGTGATGGCGCCCATAGGACACCCGGGCAGGCAGTCACCAAAGCCATCGCAAAAATGTTCTCTGACCAGCTTCGCCTTACCGTCTATGATATCTATCGCACCCTCATGGCATGCGGTCGCACAGATGCCGCAGCCGTTGCATTTTTCTTCATCAATGTGAATGATTTTCCGAATCATGTTGCCTCCTTAATTTTGCTGTTTTCTTTGTCTCCTCACATACTATAGCAAACTTAAGCAGGTCATTATGTTGTTTTTCCAACAAAATCATGATTTTCTTCGCATACAGAAATCACATTTTTCTCCGCCGGTGGCAAGGGTCTGGGTTCTCTCGAAAGTAAAGTCCCTCAGATTTCCATAGGAATATTCATCGCTCTTGCAAAATCCCGGTCCCAGTTTCGGACAACCCAGTTCTTTCACATACTTACAATAGGGGCATTCCAAAATATCAAAATGCACCTCTCGCTTCGTCGTCAGACCAAACTGATTCCGGAAGCATCCTTTAGGTCCGAACATGGACTTTGTCATGTTCCGCATAAAGGGCAGGAACAGTGCTTTCATCCCCCACGTACCAGTAATCGCAGCACTCACCGCCCAGTGCCTCCGTCTGGATCCGGATCAAGCGGGCATCCGACAAGGTGAAAACAGAAGCCTTCCGTACGATGATCCGGATTGATCTCCACTTTCCAGCTGTCCATCCATTCGCCCTTTGCCTGATGTTCCTGCTGCATCTTAATAAAATTCAGATATGTCTTTTCGAATAATTTATAAATCCATTTACTCTTATTGCCGT
>CAVFMG010000201.1:0-3909 GCA_963623435.1 Odoribacter splanchnicus | reverse complement strand
CTATGATGACGATCCGCTCGCCGTTCTTCTTCACCGCAGCCAGCTCCGCCAGTTCATCGTAAGGAATCGTAATGTCCGTATGGCAGTTAAAATAAGCCTTTGCAGGATTCACATTGCGAAGTCCCGCCACCTCGTTGTCTCTTGCCACGATTTCCTTGCCGTCGGGATTGTATACCTTCACCTCTTCCGCGTGGGAATAGCAGGTGTCACCCACAGCGAAATGCGGCCCCATTTTCTCTGCGATCAGGATCGGCATCTTGGCTTCCACGCCCAGACGCTTTGCCGCCGCATAGGCTGTCGTGTTGGTGCCGATGGCAAATTCTCCCAAAGGCAGCGTCTTGTGGCGGAACAGGATGTTTTCTTTGATAAATGCCTTGTTTTCTTCCTCTGTGGCAAAATTCGCACAGTTATAATCTTTGATCTTACCGTTTTCCAAAGTGATCTCCAGATCCTTATACTCCAGTCCGTTTAAGAACACTTTTGTGACATGCAGCACACCATTGGTCCCATCCAGCACCGGAGAGGTAAATACTTCTCCCACGGGGATATTCACATCCGCCACACAGTTTTCAAAAATCGTCTCTTTGGCAGGGTCTTTTAACTTCCATAAATTCACCGTAAGCGCTGTGCGGTTGCCGTTACAGCCCTTGATCTCACAGTGATCCGCCTGGTCCAGAGCATCGATGATGGTCTGCTGGATCCGCTGGTACTTTTTATAATCCAGGGTATTGATCCGGATAGTCTCCTTAAACAACTCCTCGAAGCAGTCGCCCACCTCCGGAATCGGGAAGGCAATGATCGTAAAGCTCCGCTCTTCTTCGATAATATACTGTCTCTGCAGCTGTCCCATCTGGGTACGGTGCTCTACTAACAGCGCACTCTGCTCATCCGTCACCTTCAGACTCTCTAGCTTGTTTACCGGTTCAAATTCCCGCTCGCCGAAGGTCTCCACCACGGCAGGACCCGCATAGCCCCTTGCCTCGGTCTTATACTTTTCAAAAGCGGTGTGCATCACTTCCAGCTTCCGGCTGCAATACATCTTATCCAAAAACAGTGCTCTGTCATCCTTGTGGTCGAACTCATACTGTCTGTTGGGGCTGACACTGTAGAAGCCGTTCTTGTAGATGGACGGGTTGTATAAAATACTGGCTGCTGCCCGGTAGATCACCGGCTGCAGTCCCATTTTTTCAAAATTCTCCAGGGCTCTCCGCATCATGCGCTCAAAGCCCACCTGATACCGGACATCCACCGTAGCTTTCTTCGACAGATCCTTCCCCGTCACTTCAAAACCGATACGGTATCCTTCCGTGTAGGTATCCGCCATGGTGTGGATCGTCTCCTCCGGCAGGGAATTCAAAAAGCGCGCCATCTCCAGTTCATTTTCTCCCACGTATTCTCCATACGCATAGAGATAACGCAGGTCATTTAAATCCGCCGTCCGGATAATGCCCGCCGCAAAATTATCCTCGGGGCATACCAGTTCCTTCACCCGCTCTTCCGCTGCCACATCCGCATAATCGCTGACGAACCAGTAGAGGATCTCCCGGATGGAAGCATAGGAAGGAAGTCTGTGATTCTCCTGCTCCTCGTATACAAATGCCGCATACACCTCGGAAAACAGTTCCATCCGGATCACCAGTTCCGAAAGTCTCCTTTCATAGGTAAATCCGATCAGGCTCCGCATCTCGGTATACAGAAAAGCTGTCAGCGCACCGAATTCTTCTCCCAGTTTTTTCACGGCATAGGCGGGGTTGGCAAAACTGTTCTCATAATTTTTCGGCAGAATGTCCTCATACAGGGCATGATTGCGCTGCTGTAATTCTTCCAGTGTGGCATCTGCCGCTTTGCCCTGCTCCAGGAACTGCCTGGTGTCCTCGATCTGCACTAAAAATTTTGCCACTGCGGTAAAATATTCCTTCCAGGGCTGTAGTTCTTCTCCCTGCCAGTCCTCCCCGGGGATCTCCCGGATTCGATCCAGCGCCAGTTCCAGACGTTCCAGTAAAAGTTCTTTTTCTTCCCTATTTTCCATTCTATTCGTTTACTCCTTATGTTTCATTTTACAGCCGGCTTCCCAGGTACAGCAGAAAGCTGACTCCTCCAAGTGCCACTACATTCAGTATGGTACCTAACACCGGGAACAGACGGTAGATGTCCTTATCCCTAAGCGTCAGGATTCCCAGGATCAGTCCGATCAGGGAATAGACCGTTGCCAGTACTCCCGTGACACCGTATCCACCGTGCATGACACCGCCTCCGCTGTAGGACAGGTAGGTCACGATCCCCAGAGATACCAGGCTGATGATTCCCAGGATCGTTGACATAATCGCCTTATCGGAGTGCTTTTTATTTGTAAAAATGTAATTCTTTTTTCGCATACTTTTCTCCCATGGAACCCGAAAAGGGCACTTCCTGTATGGAAATGCCCAATTTGTGCGCCCAAACAACGCCTTTCTTCTCTTTTATCCTCAGAACAGAATGCGGGACTTGCCGGAGACAAGCTTACCACCGCTGATGAGTAACAGTACTCCTGCCGCAATTCCAACTACCAGAGAGATCACTCCCAGTACAATATTCAGAGCACCTGCTCCACGCATGATCTTATAGATTTTTTCTTCCATGGAATCCTCCTGTCTTCTTACTCAATAATACTTAAGCACCATATACGGCGTAATATTCATCAATTGCCTTCTTCAGGGTGTCGTCGATATATACCTCTCCCTTGTAAGGTCTGTTGTACAGATGATCAATGACATCCCGCATGGTTACGATGGCATGCGCATCAAAACCGTACTTTTCCTTGATCTCTTCCAGTGCGCTGACTTTGCCGCCCAGCCCTTTTTCCATACGGTTCAGGGACACCATCAGTCCGACGATTTCTACATTGGCGCCTCCTCTTACCTTGGGAACGGTCTCTTCCATAGACTTACCGGAAGTGGTCACATCCTCGATCATAATGACCTTGTCGCCGTCTTTTAAGGAACTTCCTAAGAAGCTTCCCTTATCTGCGCCATGATCCTTCTCTTCCTTACGGTCGGAACAGTAGCGGACCTCTTTGCCATATAATTTGCTGTAAGCCACCGCGGTCACAACACTGATGGGAATCCCCTTATATGCCGGTCCGAACAATACATCAAAATCATCGCCATAGGTATCATGAATGGCCTTCGCATAGCTCTCGCCCAGCTTCATCAGCTGCGAACCGGTGACATACGCACCTGCGTTCATGAAGAAAGGAGACTTTCTGCCGCTCTTTAACGTAAACTCTCCAAACTTCAATGCCTTACAATCCACCATGAATTCAATAAATTCCTGCTTGTACTGTTCCATTCTATGCAAAACCTCCGTAGTCGTAATTTTCCTGTCTTTTCAGTTCTGCCCTTTATCATACCATACTTTTTTTTAACATTCAAGGAACAAAGCTTTCACCGAAGCTTTGTTCCTTTCTACTATTTTCAGGAATAATAAAAGCACCCTTGTTACAGGATGCTTTATCGGACAATATGTATTATTCAAATTCCCTTTGTGCAACTGTTTCTAAAATAATTTGTAAGACAACAAGCAAACCATCTGTTTCTCTGTTTACTATTCCCATTTTTCTGTTAACATTTGAATTAAATGTTATATAGGACTGTTGACCGAAGATTTTTTCCCAATCGTTATAGTTGTACAAATCATTATCTTTCAACAGTCTGAGTTGGTCTTTGTACTTATCCAGTATGTAATGAACAACCTTTTCATCTTCCATCTTACTAATAATTTCGTCAACATCTTCTTTATACCCTCTTGAAATTAACGAAATAATTTCATCAATACTTTCCCAATCTACCGGACTATAGGATCGACCTGAATCCGGATGATTTGACACTATTTGACGACTTATCAAGCCAATTTTAAGACACCGGACTATAA
>CAVFMG010000200.1:0-4036 GCA_963623435.1 Odoribacter splanchnicus | reverse complement strand
GTCATATAAACAATCACACTCGTTCTTACAAATGCAAGCATTTGACGTCCGATTGTGATGTTTATCTGACTCTGAATAGGGCGCAAAAAGACACATGTGTGTTGTTCGTTAATCAGTGAGCAGTGCGCACATGTGTCGTTTCCAATTTATACCTAATGTCTCTATGCTATTTTACTGTTTTTGCAACGTTCAGATTCTATCACAGAGTTCCGGGTAAAGTCAATACAGTATTTTCCAAATCCCTCTACCGGATCCAGGCATCCAGCCATCCCGCCACATCTTCTGTGGGGATTCCTTCCTCCGTATAGATGGAATAGGAGAACCCATCCTTTTGCCACAGGATCAGATAAACATAGGTCTCATCCCCTTTCAGGGTCACTTTGGTGCCGCTCACTTCCTCTTCCTGCACACGGTCGAATTCCAGATATACGCCGGAGTTATCTTCCTCTCCCGCTGACTTGCGGTAATCCAACCGTTCTTCCTCTGTTCCGGAATAACGGATCTCTGCCAGTCCGTCTCCGAGATAAATATAGTTCGTCTCCTGCACCGTAAAAGGAAGCTGCTCCAGTTCTTCTATGGGAAATTCCGCGGCTTCAGAAAGCGCCTCCGCGGAGGAGCACTCCTGCATTCCCCACTGGGCTCCGCTTACCAGTTGTTCCCCGGTGTTCATTTCCGTTCCTGCCCCCGAAGGCTCCTGTCCGTTATTCTTCCAAAATCCGGGCAGAGTTGCCGCTCCCACCAGTAAAAGCGCCAGACAGGCTGCAGTCAGACTGTATTTCTGCCAGCGGTAAAAATGGGAGTTCTTTTTAACGGGAGGCTTCTTCTGTATGTCTGTTTTGGCGATATTTTGCAGGATACGATCACGCATTTCATCGGTTACCTGAATCTCTTCCATGATCTCATCATAAGATTTACTCAAAATCGTATGCCTCCTTCAAAATATATTTCAACTGTTCCCGTCCCCGCCGCAGATCCGAGCGGACGCTGCTCTCTTTCCGATCCAGGATCCGGGCAATCTCTGCTGTGGAGCAGCCCTCATAATAAAACAGATGGATGGCTGCCCGATAGTTCGCAGGAAGCTGCTTCACTGCTTCCCAGACGAAGGACAGATCCTGTCTCTCCTTCGCCACCAGTGTCTCTTCCAGCTCGTCGGTCTCCCTGAGGCGGTTATAGTCGATCCGGTTCTTACTCAAATTTGCCGCCACCTTTAACAGCCATGCCTTTTCGTGGACCGGTCCTGCGAACGCCGGGGCGCTCTGCAGATATTTGATCAAAGTCTCCTGCAAAATATCCTCCGCATCACTCTGGTTGTGCAGATAGGAATACGCCAGACGCAGGATCATATTGCCATATTGATCCAACAGCCGGGAAGCTGTTTCGTTCGTATCCTCTTTTGTATCCGGGAAGTCAATCACCTCTGCCTCATAGTTTTGTTTTGCGGCTGCCTGTTCCTTCCCATATTGCAAAGCATTCTGAAAAAACTGTATTCCCGCAGAAACTGCTGTCCGAAATCTATCCTGCAGCAAACGGCTGAAACCATTTATTCTATAACATTCTTCGGTGGGGAAAAAATATTCCCCTGCCGTCAGACGTAAGGCTACCATGTCCATCCTCCTGAAATATTGCTCGTCTTACTGCACCTGTGCAATCAATGCAGTAATCATATCTTCTGTCATGCCGGTATTGCTCTCCGGATCTGCCACGCCATCGTTGTGCTGTGCATAGGCATAGACGCCGATAGAATAACTATAGCCGCCTTCGGTCCATACTGCAACCATTACCTTGCCGTTGTTGCCCCGCATGGTAACTTCTTTGTCTCCGACTGTCACGGTCTTTTCCTCGGAATATGCATTGTAGTCTCCGCTGCATTCCTCTTCTCCCACTGCCTTACGAATGCAGACCTGATCATCTCCGTGGAGATACAGCACCTGGATCATATCGTTCTCCATGGCAGTAATTGCTCTCTCTTCGTAACCGTCCACACTGTCGGGAACAATGATATCGAAGCCTGCCAGTGCTGCCGCATCCGCCAGTGTATTACAGTCCACAAACGGATTCGGAATCTGGGTGTTGTCACCGATCAGAATTTCTTCGGTAGCGACTGCGCCATCTGTAGGAATTTTATCTTCGTTTTCAGCTACAGTCTGGCTGGTTGTCTCCGCTCCGATGGTCTGATCCTGCTTCTCTCCGCAGGCTGCCATGCTGAGCATCGTTGCCGCACACAGAATCATCAGGGTTACTTTCTTGGTTACATTAGTATTCTTTCTCATTTTGTTTTCCTCTCTTCTTTTAATATTTCCATGCATTTTTCTTCCGCGGCTTCCTTCGGCTGTTCCCGGGATCTTATGCCGTTTTCTTTGCCGTTCTATCTTAGATACAGATGGGAGAAGGAAAATGTTGCAGAAACTTAAAAAATTTTTCTAAACTATTCAGAGAAACGCAAACGGGACTGTCCTTTCGAACAGTCCCTGAAGAGAAAAAGAGAAACCAAAATAGTTTTGGATAAAAGCGTATTAATTCTGAACGTTGAATGCGCCCATGCCGGGATATACGGCTGCTGCACCCAGTTCTTCTTCGATGCGGAGCAGCTGGTTGTATTTCGCCACACGCTCGGTTCTGCTGGGAGCACCAGTCTTGATCTGACAGGTGTTCAGTGCCACTGCCAGGTCTGCAATGGTGGTATCCTCGGTCTCACCGGAACGATGAGAGGAGATTGCGGTATAACCAGCCTTGTGTGCCATCTTGATGGCTTCCAGCGTCTCGGATACGGATCCGATCTGGTTCAGTTTGATGAGGATGGAGTTACCACAGCCAAGGGAGATTCCCTTTGCCAGTCTCTCGGTATTGGTTACGAAGAGGTCGTCGCCGACTAACTGTACCTTGTCGCCCAGTTCTGCGGTCAGCTTCTTCCAACCTTCCCAGTCTTCCTCATCCAGTGCATCTTCTATAGAAATGATGGGGTATTTCTCCACCAGTTTCTTCCAGTGTGCGATCAGTTCTTCGGAGGTAAATACGGTGCCTGCCTTAGGCAGCTTGTATTCGCCTACCTTGCCGGTCTTCCATTCGCTGGAAGCAGCATCCATAGCGATCTTGAAGTCCTTGCCGGGCTCGTAGCCTGCTTTCTTCACAGCCTCTAAGATCGTCTCAATAGCTTCCTCATCCGACTTCAGTGCCGGAGCGAATCCACCCTCGTCACCTACGGAGGTAGCCAGACCTCTGTCCTTTAAGATAGAAGCCAGTGCGTGGAATACTTCGGAACACCATCTTAAGCATTCCTTGAAGGAAGGAGCGCCTACGGGCATAATCATGAACTCCTGTACATCCAGTCCGGAGGACAGTGCATGACAGCCACCGTTGATAATGTTCATCATAGGAACCGGAAGTCTGTTACCGGAGATGCCACCCAGGAAACGATACAGAGGAATATCCAGGGAAATTGCTGCTGCTCTCGCGCTGGCAATGGACACTGCCAGGATCGCATTGGCACCCAGCTTGGACTTATCCTTGGTTCCGTCTGCGTCGATCATTGCCTTATCAATCGCATAAATATCGGAAGCATCCATTCCCTGCAGGGTCTCGTTGATGATGGTATTGATATTCTCCACAGCCTTCTGTACACCCTTGCCCAGGTATCTGCTCTTGTCTCCGTCTCTTAACTCCAGTGCTTCAAACTCACCGGTGGATGCTCCGCTGGGAGCCATGCCGCGTCCGATGGTACCGTCTACCAGTGTTACCTCTGCTTCTACGGTAGGATTGCCTCTGGAATCCAGGATCTCTCTTCCGATTACTTTTTCAATCTCTAAATAGTTCATCTCGTTCGTCTCCTTTTCAAAGGGCTGAAAAACTCCTCCCGGAAGGTTCCTCCCGGCAGTTCCCGGATTCAGCAGCTCCGTTCGCTCTGAGGAGTTTCACATGATTCATCTATCAGTTAGTTGCACCTAACTCTTGGATTATTATATCGGGTCTTTTGCAAAATAGCAATAGCTGTAAATGAGAGGATTTCTCAAAAAAGTTTTGCGAATGAAGTTCTGAATAG
>CAVFMG010000199.1:0-4134 GCA_963623435.1 Odoribacter splanchnicus | reverse complement strand
TCACAATGGACAGTCCTACGCCGCTGCCGCCGTATTCTCTGGTACGCGCTTTGTCCACTTTATAGAATTTCTCCCAGATATGACCGATGGAATCCTCCGGGATCGGCTTACCGGTATTGAATACTGACACGCGTACCTTGCCGTCCTTCTGTTCCATTTTCACATCGATGATCTTATCTCCCTCGCAGTGGTTCACCGCATTGGAGAAGAAATTCATGAATACCTCTTCTATTTTAAATTCATCCGCCCAGGCATAGATGGGGGGATACTCTTCCATCCGCACCGTGATTCCGTTCTGCTTGGTCAGGATCGCCGCCGACTGGATATAATTCTTCACCAGTGCCGTGATGTCAAAGCGTTCCATGGTCACCACATCATTGCCGAATTCCAACTGGTTCAGGGTCAGAAGCTTTTTCACCATGTTGTTCATCTTCGCCGCTTCATCCACGATGACATCGCAGTAGAACTGTCTGCTCTCGGGATCATCGTTGATTCCCTCCTGCAAACCTTCCGCGTACCCCTGGATCAGGGCGATTGGGGTCTTCAGTTCATGGGAAACGTTTGCCAGGAACTCCTTGCGCATTTCGTCAATAGCTTCTTTTTTCTCCACATCCCGCTGCAATTCATTGTTGGCAGTCTTCAGTTCTGAAATGGTCCGTTCCAGGGAATCGGACAGTTTATTGATGTTCTCTCCCAACAGGTCGATCTCATTGTGTGCCTTTCCCTGGTATTTTGCTTCAAAATCCAGTTGTACCATCCGTTCCGAAATATTATTCAGTTCCAGAATCGGTTTCGTCACACTTTTCGATACGAACCAGATAATGATGCCACCCGCCATGGCTCCCAGGCAGCCCACCAGGGCGTAAAAACGGTTAGCAATTCTGGCACTCTCCTGGATACTGGAAAGGGGCGTCTGCATAATAAACGAGATACCGGTATTCAGTCTTCCGTAGATCTCTAAATACTCTTTATTCTCCTGTCCGGTTCTCTGGATCACATAATCGTCGCCGTTCTCGATCACCCGCTCATTTTCCAGAGGTGTTCCGAAGCCGAACACATAGCCGATCAGACGGTTCTCCAGTCTCTCGCCACCGTTGATGGATACGTATTTCATGTTGGAATTCACATCCATGACGCATACGGTCATATTATAGCTTCTGCACACGTCATCCAGTTCCTTGGCGAATTCCTCAGAACCATAGCTGTCGCTGTCCGCTGCCTGCTTGATGGTCCAATAAGCGTCTCGGATGACTTCCAGTTTGCTCTGCATGTAGACTTTTCCCAGGAACAGATAGTTGAGCAGCAAGCATAACAGGATCGTACCGATCATCAGTCCGATAAAGATCCAGGCAAACTGCCCTCTGATAGAATGTACTTTTTTCTGCTTATTCTGCCGTTTATTCCGCTGTTTCATCCATCTTGTACCCCATTCCCCATATGGTCTTGATCAGATTGCCTTCCTCGCCCAGTTTGCTGCGCAGCTTTTTCACATGGGTATCAATGGTACGGGCATCTCCAAAGTAATCATAATTCCAGACGTTGTTCAGTATCTTCTCTCTGGACAGGGCAATTCCCTTATTTTCCATAAAATAAGTCAAGAGTTCAAATTCCTTGTAGCTTAAATCCACATCTTTTCCGTCTATGATCACGCGGTGGGCAGCCTTGTCCACCGTGATGCCGCCGCAGGTCAGTGCTTCGTCCGCTCCCAGCTGGTTCGTCCTGCGCAGGATGGCTTCCACCCGGGCTACCAGGATCTTGGGACTGAAGGGTTTGGAAATATACTCATCCACGCCCAGCTGGAACCCCTGCAGTTCGTCCCTCTCATCTCCGCGGGCTGTCAGCATGATAATAGGTACTTTGGAGTTCACACGGATCTCCCGGCATACCTGCCAGCCGTCCATTTTCGGCATCATGACATCCAAAATAATCAGCGCAATATCTTTTTCTTTATAGAAAATATCCAGTGCTTCCTCACCGTCACCGGCTTCCAGCACATCAAAATTGCTCTTGACCAGGAAATCCCTGACCAGTTTGCGCATTCTGCTCTCATCATCTACTACCAGTATTTTCAGTCTGTCCATACACACCCTCACCTTTCGATCTTATATCTTGTGATAGTAATATCATAGCGTGTAATTATGTCAATTTTGTGAATCCTGCACTTCTATATGTAGTTCCCGTTCTTTTTCCCGCACCGTCTGCTCTCTCTCGGTCAGTTCCTGCTCCCAGGAAGCGTATTTGTTCTGAAGATTCCGCTCGTAATTCAGAATATTGGGCTGGTCAGAATTCAATGTAATAATGAACATGGCAATGATTGCCACGATCATCACGACATTCATAAGCAGTGACAGGCGAAAACCGGCTTTTTTGCTATTATCTTCCGCTACCGGTTGGATCCGTCTTCTCGCCGGAGATGCCTTTGTCCTGACATCGGCAAAATTGGTCCATAAGGGAATCGGAGGGATCTCTTCTCCCAGCTCCGCTTCCCGTTCCCGCAGTTCTCCCTGCAGTTCTCTCAAATACTCCAAGCCCACCGGGGTACGGAACACCCGGTCTTCCAAAGCTTTTTTATAGATAGCAAGAACTGATTCGATGACTGTTCGGTCAATGCGCTTATCGAGATAGGCGATCTTCTGCCGTTCCTGCTCCGCCAGTCTGGCATCCTTCTCAGAATAAAAGGCGAAACCGGATACTACTTTATCGTTCTGATTGTTTTGTTCCTGTTGTTCTCTCTGTACATCCATTTACAGATTTTCCTCCATGGTATCTGCTGCATTCTGCAGTAAAATATGTTCTCCCTGCACCAGGGGATAATGTGCCGGCGTATCTCCGTCCAGGTTTTCCCGGTACATGTCCACCGCTGTGATCTGATGATTTTCATAGGTCGTGTAATAGTAAATTCCTCTGTCTGCATTGCAACAGGAAGTGTAGATCGTGATTTCGTATTTGCCGTTCTCTAACAGACAGCACCCTCCGGTCTGCTCCACGCTTCCTAATATATGGAAGAACTGGCTGACGCTCTCAGACTCCGAAGGACCGGACAGGGCATTCATTTTCGTAAATGCCACCCGGACAAAACGGGAAGCGGATGATAGATCACCGGGCAGCCCCATAGCTCCCATGCCGCGGCTGTAGAGGTTTAAGTTCAAATCTTTGGAAAAGTGATTCACTGGCTGCTCCGGAGACAGGTAGCTGTAATTGTTCAGTCCAAACAGCTGCTTGTCGAAAGGCGGGTTGTTCGTCAGAACGCCTACCGGGTTGTCGTAGATCTTCAATCCTTCCTGCACAGATTCGATGGTGATGGCTTCCTCTCGGTCTGCCAGGATCCAGTGTAGCGGGGAGACCGGGAATCTGTCACTGAAGGGAGTGTCCGTCAGGTTGATATGAGATAATAATACTCTCGCCTCCTGGACGCTGGCGCACTGCCCCAGGATCCAGGGAATGAACTCGAACTGGGTGATATTGTCTCTGCCTTCCTGAATCTTATTATAGACGGCATTTCCCGGGAAATTTAATCCCGCCATGCCAAGTCCTTTTTCATTTACCGCATCATAATACAGCGGATACTCTCCTGCCATATGATCGATACCGATCATGGCATAATGCTCTGTCAATGCATTATGATGCCGTAACCTGAAAACGTAATTGCGCGGTGTCACCACCACTTCTTCTCCGAAATTGAATTCATAATCAAAAGTTCTGCCAAAATAAAAATCCTGTGATTTATAAGTCGCTGCTGTACACATAACTGTTCTCCTTTGCTGCATTCGGATAAATGTATATGAATTAGTCTATAGCATTTGCAGAATGTTTGCAAGTATGCGAAAAACGTTGACGCGAAGAAAAGACCGTGGTAATATAAAGGCACAAAAAGAGTGCTGCCGTACAGCAACGGTTCGCCTCAGTTTATGGTTCTAAAAAGCAACCGATACCTTGGCTTGGTGGGCGGTTGCTTTTTAATGTTTTCGTTTCTGACTGGTCTGTACGATACTGATCACAGTTACGATCGTACTGATAATCGTAACTACAATACCGACAGCGCCAACCACTGTTTCTATCATTTATGTACCTTTCGTTAAATTTCCCATTTGTATCACCTCCGATAATACTGGAAGCTCTCAAAATGTTCCCATT
>CAVFMG010000198.1:0-4204 GCA_963623435.1 Odoribacter splanchnicus | reverse complement strand
GCTACTTATAATAATGCTAACATTATCACGGAGCTTACAAACGGCAAAGTGGAGATCGGCAACATCGGGGATCCCGAGCACCTGGAGTATTTCAAGTGGTCTTCTCCCATGAAATATTATGAGGAAGGGTATCACACCGGGGAGACATTCCTGCTCCTGACAGCGGAGGAATGCGCAGAATATGCGTCGGCACCAGCGCTGAAACAGGGTGAAAAGGTATATGAGGACTGCAGTTATACGGTCTATGTATTCGACAGCACGGAGGATCTGATGGATTGTGCTGTGGCAAGACAATAAACTTTTGAAGGCAGGACTGCGCGGAAAGCGTAAGGACTGCAGAATGGAGAATAGAATCGTATGAGAATCGGAATGGGATATGATGTACACCGCCTGGTGGAGGGAAGAGACCTGATCATCGGTGGCGTGAAAATACCTTATGAAAAGGGACTTCTGGGGCATTCGGATGCGGATGTTCTGCTTCATGCAATCATGGATGCGCTGTTGGGAGCAGCGGCGCTGGGAGACATTGGGAAGCATTTTCCTGATACGGATCCTGCGTACAAGGGCATTTCTTCCATTAAATTACTGGAAAAAGTGGGAGAACTGCTGGAAGAAAATCACGTGTTTATCGAAAATATTGATGCAACGATCATCGCCCAGGCACCGAAGATGCGCCCCCACATTGACACCATGCAGGAAAATATTGCTAAGGCTCTGTTGATTGATATCGGACAGGTTAATGTGAAAGCTACCACTGAGGAAGGACTGGGGTTTACCGGCAGTGGAGAGGGAATCTCCTCCCAGGCGATCTGCCTGGTGACGACGCCTTTTGATCTAACAGCACAGGCAGTGCAGGGCGGCTGCGGAAGCTGCAGCGGATGTTCAAAGAACCAAAAATTTTTATAAAATTTGTCTCCCTTTTGTCCCTTTTGGTATGTTACAGTATAGTTGTTCCAAAGGAAATAACATAAAACGTCAGAACAATTTCAATACATTGTGTAAGACACAGATTAATGCAAAAGCAGGAGGAAAAAAGTATGCCAGAACCTAAAAAAAATATAAACGTAGCAGATATTAACGAGCAGGATATCCGGGAGGCATTGGAAGAACTGATAAGTAACGGTGCAATTCAGCACGTCGGAGAAGAGTTCACAGCGGAAAATACAGTGAATCAAGCAATGAACGCTTGGACGGAATTATGTCAGGTAATTGAAGATTTGCTTAATGGCAATGTTGAGGTTAGTTTTCATAATAAAATCCAAAGATTCAAAAAGTGTCTGAGAAAATGGGATTCATTGGTAACTCCCAAGGCAGGAACTTTGGCGCCGGACGGACTGGAAGATAGCTGCCTTCCTGTTGAATGCTATGAACGGCTGGACAATGAAAATGCTATAACCCCGGCATTTCTGCAGTCAATTCTGGATGACCGTAAGAAAATGCTCTGCATAGATTATAGTCAGGCGAAGGATAATAATAAGACATTACAGGAAGTGGCAGATACCCATTATAAATACAGTGAGACATTAAGGGACGAATGTAATGACATCAGAACTACGTTAGAGGAATTGGAGACTGCCCTTATAGCTTCT
This sequence comes from Odoribacter splanchnicus, assembly GCA_963623435.1. GTDB lineage: Bacteria > Bacillota > Clostridia > Lachnospirales > Lachnospiraceae > Acetatifactor. Next base: position 2,615 of record CAVFMG010000198.1, on the reverse strand, counting down.
GATCATTTCTTTCAGAAAAGCTCTCCTCAATTCAAAGCTATGAAGGATGCTCTTACGGATGCCAAAAAAGCCTTAAAGGTCTTGAATTACAGAAATTATACATCCGTTAACGGTGCTGACAATAAACAGCTTAAAGAGTTTGTACAGAAGCACCTGAAGAATGTTCTTCAGAAGACAAATGATTATCTTGTGTATAAGCAGGACGGTCCTACCGGATTCTTTGGAGCAAGTCGTGTAAAGGCTGCAAAGACTATCCGCAATCGGATGCGCAGACTGATGAAAGACTATAAGATGTCAGAAGCGAGACCTGAAAGTGAGATTATAGCGGGAGCCGAGCAGAACATCCAGAATCTATTCAGAGGAGATAAGTCCTTTATTGTCGCCGGATACATAGCACCGGAAGGTGGCAGACACTTTGAACAGTTCAAGCGTTTTGCTGATGCATTTGATGAATTTCACGAAGAAGGTTACGATGTTCTGGTTGGACCCAGACTGGATCTGGTATTTGATCAGTTGAAGAATCCAGATGAGACTATTGGACTGGAATCCAAAATTCAGGAAAGTGTAGGCAATTTTACAGATCCTGCCTTGGTACCGGTTCCTATTCAGCAGGCTAATCTTTTCACCGAGTGTGAGGGCATGTCTTATACGGTGAAAAACATGATTGACAGAGCTGCAAAACAAAAAGAATTCAATGTGGATGTTGCACTGTATGCAAGAATAAGTGAAAAAATCGTGAATGGTATGGACAAGAATTATATTCAGCAAGATGAAATCATTCGTGATAATATCAAGTCTGCCAAGGCTCTTGCCGTGACCGGCAAATTATATGAGAATTTCCTTCCGTACAGGGAGAAGGCAGAAAAGATTCAGAACATCAGGATTGTAAAAGGTGCAAAATTAACTGAAGAACAGAAAGCAATTACTAAAACAGTTACCACGGTAGAAGATCAGAACAGAATGCTGGCGTATGGATTCGTGAAGTATATCAGTCAGCAGAAGGGCATGGGAGCAGTAATTCGCATGGCTCAAAGAAATCTCGCCAAGGACAACAACTGGACCTGGGAAGGCATGATCTCTAAAATGAGAAGCCAGGAACAATACAAGGATGCATTTAAGGAGCTGGAAGGGCATTTTACCGAACAGGTCAAGGGCAAGGTTGTAGTAGGCCATGTTGTGCGCAATTATAAAGACATTATGGAAAATATGATTCCCAAGGCCTTCGAAAAGATTCAGAAGATTGACAAAGAGCAGAAGGCTGAGAAAAAGATGAATCCGACCAAGAAAAACAAAGCAAATTCACCTATCAAAGCTGGATTATAAGGTGTAGGGGTTGACAAAACCAGTGTTTTTGCATATCTTATTTAGTAGGATTATTGTATAATGACACAAAGGCATGGAGCAGGAAAAGTACTTTTCGGTACGACGCCAGAGAGAAGCCGTTAGAAGCTGGGAGCGGTTTTCGTCTGAGGAAAAGGAAGTGCGCCTGTGAGCTGATCCGGGGAAATGACATCAGTATCCGGATCCGGTGAGCACCCGTTATATGCATGACGTTTTACACCAGGCGTAAAACGTCAGAGTGAAGGGCATTGTCCCTTAAGTAGAGTGGAACCGCGGATAAATTCGTCTCTAAGAGAAGAGTTTATTCGCGGTATTTTTGTCGAGGTGAGAACATGGGCATCATCAAAAATTTAAAAGAAGAAGTCCGCATTATCAGGGAGCGTGACCCAGCAATTCATTCCTCTATGGAGGTACTTTTGTATCCCAGCTTTAAGGTCATGCTTCATTATAGACTGGCGCATAAGCTGTATATGAGCGGGCACTATTTCTGGGCGAGATATATCTCCCAGCGTGGTGTGCGCAAGACCGGCATCGAGATCCACCCCGGTGCGCAGATCGGCAAGGGATTTTTCATCGACCACGGTAACGGCGTCATCATCGGTGAGACGACGATCATCGGCGATAACGTGACAATGTACCAGGGTGTTACCCTGGGAGGTACCGGTAAGGAGCATGGCAAACGTCATCCGACCATCGGCAACAATGTCATGATCAGTGCGGGTGCTAAAGTACTGGGGTCTTTTACCATCGGAGATAATTCCAAGATCGGTGCCGGAAGCGTGGTCTTAAGTGAAGTGCCCCCCGGATCCACTGTTGTGGGGGTACCGGGTCGTGTGGTGAAGCGCAACAACGCAAGCCTTCCCCAGGAGACCATGAACCAGACGGATCTCCCCGATCCGGTACGGGAAGATATCACGGTATTGCAGCGTGAGAATTCCGAACTGACCAACCGTGTGCTGGAGCTGGAAGATGAACTGAAGCAGCTGCGCAGACTGGTGGTAATGAGCGAAGAAGCGAAAGCTGCCGCAGGTGGGAAATATAATTCGACGAGTGACAGATAAGAAGAATTAAGAAGACTAAGATAGGAAAGGATAAACAATGAGCATTCAAATCTACAACACCTTAAGCAAGAGAAAAGAAGAATTTAAGCCCTTAGAGCCCGGCAAAGTAAAAATGTATGTCTGCGGACCCACCGTATACAACCTGATCCATATCGGAAATGCCCGCCCCATGATCGTATTCGATACGGTGCGCCGTTACATGGAATATAAGGG
>CAVFMG010000197.1:1049-4223 GCA_963623435.1 Odoribacter splanchnicus | reverse complement strand
TCACCCACTTATGAGCGAGCTCATGTGGGTTTAGACCTTTTGACCCTGGCATCATAAATATTCGAATCATTATTACCTTTAGGAGAGTGTATGGCAGAACAGACAGGAAAAGAATTAGCAGATAAAATACAGAACAATATTCAGAAAGTACTGGTCGGTAAGGAGCAGGTGACCGAGCTTCTCCTGACCGCACTTTTAGCCGACGGACATGTCCTCTTGGAGGATGTTCCCGGTACGGGCAAAACAAAGCTTGCCAAGGCACTGGCAAGATCTGTCAGCGCCGAGTTTCGCAGAGTACAGTTTACTCCGGATCTATTACCGGGAGACATTACCGGTATCAATGTCTATGACAGACAGAAAAATGAGTTCACCCTGCGTAAGGGTCCGGTGTTCACCAATATTTTGCTGGCGGATGAATTGAATCGTGCCACCCCCAGAACCCAGGCGGGACTGTTGGAATGTATGGAAGAACGCCAGGTGACCATCGACGGTGTCTCCTATACACCGGGAGAGCCGTTTTTCGTCATTGCCACGGAAAATCCCATTGAAAGCGCCGGAGTATTCCCGCTGCCGGAGGCACAGTTAGACCGTTTTCTCATGAAATTATCCATGCAGCTTCCGGACAGAGAGGAAGAACTGCGCATTTTGGAACTGTATATGGAAGAAGATCCGCTGCTTACGTTAACACCGGTAGTTACACTGGACGAGCTGCTATCTGCCCGTGCGGAAGCAGCAAAAGTATTCGTCCATCCCTGCATCCGGGAATATATGGTACAGATCGTGGAAGCCACGAGAAATGCCGACGGCATTTTGGCAGGAGTAAGCCCCAGAGGTACCTTAGGCCTGTTACGCTGTGTGAAAGCCTATGCTTATCTGCAGGGACGCACATACTGTCTGCCGGATGATGTCCGTACCCTGGCGGTTCCGGTACTTGCCCACAGACTGGTATGCTGCATGGGGACTGCTGCAGGCTCTGCAACAGCTAAAATGGAAGCCATTCTGTGCTCCATCCCTGTACCCACAGAAAGGTTCGAGCCATGATACAGCTGCTGGGAATCCTGGTCGTCGCAGTACTTTTGTATCTGGGGCAGAAGACCGTCTATCAGAAAATATGGCATAAAAACTTAAGAGTCCGCCTGGCTTTTCGGGAGCAGGGCATCTGGGAGGGACAGGAAAGCACCCTGTCGGAGATCATTGAAAATCAGAAAAGACTTCCGCTCACCATGCTGAAGGTCAAGTTCCAGACCGACAGGCATCTGGTGTTTGCCGATACCAAGGGCTCCCGCACCACGGATAAGTTTTACCGCAATGATATTTTCCAGATCGGACGCATGGAGAAGGTGACCAGAGAATTACACTTTACCGCCGCCAGAAGAGGCTATTACACCATCCGGGAAGCGGATCTTGTGGCATCGGATCTGTTCCTGACCGCGCAGTTTACCGCAGTTACCACCATCGATCAGTGCAGTCTCTATGTCTATCCGAAGCCTTTTTCCCATCCGGAATTCAGGCAGTCTTTAAAACAGTTAAACGGAGAAGTGCTTGCGAAGAGACACTTGTTGGAAGATCCTTTTGAATACCGGGGTATCCGGGAATATCAGCCCCAGGATGATCTGAGAAGTATCAACTGGAAAGCAACCGCCCGTACCGGAGATTTTAAGGTCAATCAGAAGAATTATACCTCGGAAAAAGCTGTCCGTATTTTTATTAATCTGGAAGATACCGGAATTTTGAAAAAAGAAGACTGTGTGGAAGCCAGTTTACAGATTGCCACAGCACTTTTGCTCCTGTTTTTGGAACAGGGCATGCAGGTGGCAGTGTATTGTAACGGCGTAGATGTGGTCCATAAGGATCCCTGCATTTTGGAGGCAGGCGGCGGTGTCAGACAACGGGAAGCCGTACTGCGGGCTTTTGCCAGGATCGATACATCGCAGCCCGTTCTTCCTTTTACGGAGCTGTTCGGATCCAGGCTCGACGAGACTGCCGGTTCCCTCTATACCTGCATTATCTCACCCAACGCCTATGAAGATTTTGCGGCACTGATCCGGAACTATCATGCACTGCATCCGGATATGAAATGGTTCTTACCCTATTCTGAGGCGACGCCTCCGGAGACAGAAGAGGACCTGAAAGCCATGATTACTTTTATTTCTCTGAGAGAAATTTCCCTGCGGGAAGAAAGCGTCTGAATGTGAAAGAATTATTGACGGATTTATTAAATCAATTATGTTTTTATCCTTTTGCCATGACGGCGGCGACACTGCTGGCTGCCCTGGAACCGCAAAAGCGCCCTTCCATGGTGGTATGGATGTTGTTGTCGTTACTTTATTTTTTATTGTATTACGTGAGGAAACGTTGTAAGCACCTGCCGGTACTTTTATTGCTGCACGGACTGGCGGTGGTAGTTTTGTATGTGCTGCCAGCGGAGAATGGTGTGAACTGCGGGGTAAGATTTCTGGTAGGATGTGGCTTTGTGATCTATTCCCTCCACCTGCGTTTTCGGACGGAGGATTTCGAGTCGGATCCGCTGCCTCTGCCGTTAGTTTTCGGAATTTCTTTTTTCTGCCTGTTTTTACAGCATTATCAGGGTGACACTGCCTGGGATCTTTATTACAGACTGAGTCTGATCCTGGTCTTTTTGCTGTATGCCGTGATTTTATTTTTACAGTCCTATGAGGATTTCCTTACGGTGAACCGCTTAAGCACCGGCAGGATCCCGTTCCGGGAGATCTTCCGTTCGGGACTTCGCAGTACCGCGGCTTTTGTATTGTTCTCCGGAATGATACTGATCCTGGTGTCGCAGTTTGCCTGGCTGAAACCTTTTTTACAGGCTCTGCGAAGCGGTCTGCTTGCAGTGTTCCGCCTCCTGTTCGGATTGCTTCCTACCGACACTACAGAGCCGGAAGTCATCATCGAACAGAGCCCAGGCAGTGGCGAAATGCCATTGCCTCCGAGCGAAGACCCTTTTATTTTGTGGGTGATTCTGGAATATATCGCCATCATTGCACTTCTGATTGCTGCTGTGTATTTGCTGTACCGCGGTATCCGCAGGCTTGTGGCATTTTTGCAGGAAAAATGGCAGTTTTCACAGATATCCGGAGCCGAAAGCGCACCGGAAGATACCGACAAGAGAGAGCGGTTGGAGGCTCCCGGCGAACATAAGGGCCCTTCCGG
>CAVFMG010000197.1:436-1039 GCA_963623435.1 Odoribacter splanchnicus | reverse complement strand
TGCCGCGCAGAAGATCCGCCGCCTGTATCAGAAAAAAATAAGTACCTGTGGGCTTGCAAAAGAGCGCATCCCATTTTATACTGCTAGAGATGCGCAAAAAAATCTCGGTATTACGGGAATGGCGGAAATCTATGAAAAAGCCCGGTATTCCGACCTTTCCTGCACAGAGGAAGATGTCCGCAGCATGAAAAATAAATTGAGGTAATGATAGTTTATGAATGAAAAGTTAGCGTTAAGCGATGATATTCTGATGAAGATCGAGAAGCCTGCCCGTTACATCGGCAACGAAGTAAATGCGGTGGTGAAGGATTTAAATGATATCGATGTCCGTTTCTGTATGTGTTTCCCGGATGTCTACGAGATCGGTATGTCCCACTTAGGGATTCAGATCCTGTATGGCATGCTCAACTCCTGGGAGGACGTATGGTGTGAGAGAGTGTATTCCCCCTGGGTGGATCTGGATGCCATTATGCGTAAGGAAAATATCCCGCTGTTTGCCCTGGAGAGTCAGGATCCGATCAAAGATTTTGATTTCTTAGGAATCACCATCCAGTACGAGATGTGTTATACGAATATATTGCAGGTGCTGGATCTGGCACAGAT
>CAVFMG010000197.1:0-426 GCA_963623435.1 Odoribacter splanchnicus | reverse complement strand
ATTCCATTGCTTGCCACGGAGCGCACAGATGACTGTCCCATCGTCATCGGCGGAGGTCCGTGCGCCTATAATCCGGAGCCTATCGCGGACTTTTTTGACATTTTCTATATAGGAGAAGGGGAGACCCAGTACCGTCCTCTGATCGATCTGTATAAAAAATGCAGAGCAGAAAAAACCGGCAGAGAGGAATTTTTACGTCAGGCGGCAAAACTGCCCGGTATGTATGTCCCCAGATTCTATGAGACCACCTACCACGAAGACGGTACCATCGCCTCCTTCCTGCCCACGGAGGAAGGGATTCCCGCCACCATCCGCAAGGAGTTAGTGTCGGATATGACCGACAGCTTTTATCCCATGAAGCCCGTGGTGCCTTATATTAAGGTCACCCAGGACAGAGTGGTCTTAGAGATCCTGCGGGGCTGTATC
>CAVFMG010000196.1:0-4241 GCA_963623435.1 Odoribacter splanchnicus | reverse complement strand
AAACACAAGGTATAATATAGTTAGACTTGTGAAAAGGAGGTATCAATTATGCTGTATCCTTTTATGACATTGGACGATAATACGGAAATTGTACATTCAGAAAGCTATATTGAAAATGGGGCTGAGAAGGTGCGCGTGGAGATCGAGAAGCCGGTAGAAGGCGGGTTTCACTCAGCAGAGTGCATACTTCCGGATTATACATGGAAGAATGTCCAGGGGTTTTCTGAAAAAGACATTGCAAAGTTACAGGATATTATAGCATCGCTTGCACATATAATTATTCGTTTAGCCAGAGAAGGAGGATTTGATAATGCCTCAGGTTTTTAGAATTGGAGCATACCTTGTGTATTTTTGGCTTAACGAAGGAATGCCACTGGAACCTATACATGTTCACATAGCGGAAGGAACGCCCATATAAAATGGAACAAAGATATGGCTTACACAAAAGGGAAGATGTATCCTGGCAAATAATGCATCGAAAATTCCAGAGCGTAAATTACGAATTATGATGGATATTATCGAAGCAAGACATGAAGAAATAGAAGAATTGTGGATTAAGAAGTTTGGAGTTATTTCATATTACTGCTAAATCCCTCATAATCCCTATCATAACCCCTCAGATACTTTCATACACTGTAAAAAAGTATCCTGAGGGGTTTTCCTTTGAAAGACTATATTGAAGAACGAGCTATAGGGATAGCCAACTATATCATCGACCACAACGCCACGGTGCGGCAGACCGCGAAGGCGTTCGGCATCAGCAAGAGCACGGTGCACAAGGATGTGACGGAGCGGCTGGCGCAGGTGAATCCGGCACTGGCGAAGCAGACGAGAAAGGTGCTGGATATCAATAAATCCGAGCGGCATATCCGTGGCGGACTGGCTACCAGGGAGAAGTATCTGCATCAGCACTAGATATTCGACGAGACAAAACATTCTGTACGGAAAAGTGCCTTGAAATGCCGGGGACAACTTATATAATGGATACATAACTATATGGGACGGAATAGCTAAGACATTAAGGTACCAAAGATATCGGGGGCATATCGTGAAAAATACAGAAAAAAGGATGTCACGTCATGTGACAGCGAATATCGTTCTGCTGATTGTAGTGATCTTCGGAATCCTGCTGATCTCACAGCGGGGAAACTATGCAAGACAGATGGTGCAGATCAAGGAATATATCAGTGAATTATCCAGCAGGACATCCCAGCATATCAGTGATGTCTTTCGGGATAAGATGAATGCCATCACTTCGATTGCCTATCTCTATGGGGAAGCCTTGGAGTCACCGGAACCCAATACGGAATACCTGGCGGTGCTGGAAGAAGGTTCCGGTTTTGACAGGATCCGTTTTGTCAATCTGGAAGGAGAGAGTTTCACCAGTGACGGCAAATTAGCGGAGATCGCCGATCGCGATTATTATCAGAAGGGAATTCAGGGGGAGACAGGGATTACAGTAGTTATGGTCTCCCGGTTCGATAGTGAGAAACTGATCGGTTTCTATGCACCGGTCTATTTTGAAGGGCAGATCTGCGGCGTCATGGTGGGATTCCTGGGTGAGCAGACGGTGTCCGATATTTTGCAGACGGAACTCTACGGATATCCTTCCGATACGCTGCTGATGACCAGAGACGGCGAAGTGCTGGGGCGTTATATTGACCAGCAGACAGTGAATGCACTTAAGGTGGGCGAGATTACGGATTTTGTCTCGGAAGGAGAACGTGAGAATGTGATCCGTGCGCTGGCGCAGGGCGATTACGTTTTTACCCATTGCATCACGAATTATGCCTAGACAGTGGTGAGCGAGGAAGACCGGGCGCGCTTCCGGGAAGCTACATCACTTTCGGAATTAAAAAAAGTCCTGGCGGAGCAGAAGGATTTTTATATTGAATATTGGGCGAATATCGATGGCAAAGAACGGAGATTGCAGGAAAAATATACGATCTGCCGGGACAAACCACAGGAAGAACATATGCTGGTGGGTATCCGTGATATCACACAGCTGACCAAAGAGCGGGTAAAAGTGCAGACCAGTATGGATCTGATCGTGTCTGCGGCAAGTACGGTGTACCCCTTTATCGTAGAGGTGAATCTGACGAAAAATAAGGCGAAGACCGTCTATAACCAGGGTATTGTAAAGAACGGTGTCATGGAACATTCCACCATGGATGAGATGATGGAAAAAGTAAAAGAGACTGTCACCATCGAGGAAGACTATAAGAGCCTGTGCAGCACTATGAGCCGGCAGGCGCAGATCGACGCATATCAGCGCGGGGAACGGGAACTGTGCCAGCGGATCCGGCAGCTGGGAGATGACGGGCAGCTTCACTGGATGGAAGTTCGTAATATCCTGATGATAAATGTTACGGGAAATCTGTACAGCATTTCCATGGTGCGGTGTGTGGACGAGGATATCCGGCAGACCATGGAACTGCAGGCGGCGAAGGAAGCGGCGGAGAGCGCCAGCCGCGCCAAGAGTACCTTCCTGTTCAATATGTCCCACGACATCCGGACGCCTATGAACGCTATTATGGGATTCTCTTCCATGGCGGAGCGGTATGCGGAGGATCCGGATAAAGTCCGGGATTGCCTGCGGAAGATCAACCTGTCCGGGGAACATCTGCTGAAGCTGATCAACAATGTCCTGGATCTGGCGAGAATCGAAAGCGGACGGATGGAAATGAACATTCAGGCATGTCGCATATCGGACAGCATCGGACAGATGGAATATATTTTCCAGGCGGACTGTCGGAAAAAGAATCTCACACTGGAGATCGTCAGCGATATTCAGGATGAGATCGTATTCTGCGATATGTTGAAGATCAAGCAGATCGAACTGAATCTGATTGGCAATGCCATAAAATATACACCGGAGGGCGGTAAGATTATCTATTCCGTGAACCAGACGGGCAGAGAAAGCGACTATGCCACTTATCGGTGCAGTGTGAAGGATAACGGGATCGGCATGAGCCCGGAGTTTGTCCGCAACGTGTTTGAAGCCTTTGAACGGGAAAACAGCAGCAGTACGACCGGAATCGAAGGATCCGGACTGGGACTGGCGATTACCAAACGTCTGGTGGACGGCATGGGCGGCACGATATCCTGTCAGAGTAAACAGGGAAAAGGATCGGAATTTATTTTTGTATTGACGGTTCGTGTGGGACGGAAGCAGATCTGCCCCGGGAAGTGATCACCGACGAAAACGGCAGGATCATAGAGAACAGAGAACTGGATATGACGGGGAAAAGAGTTCTTCTCGTGACAGTGGGGATCGTAGCCGTGGCACTGGCGCTGCTTGCCATCTGCGCGGGCGGCATCGTGTTTTTACTGTTGGCTTTGGGGAGGAATGGTTATAACGCGGTCAAAGCGGCAGCCCTGGGCATCTACGGAGTTATACTGGTGCTCAGCCTGGTACTCATGGTCCATTCCAAGGATGGAAAAGAGACCCTGGCGATCTGGCAGAGCCTTGGCAGGTCATCGGACTATCTGGAAGCTGTGCAGTAGGATATTGTATATCCGGATGATGTGTTGGAAGGCCTCACGGAGACGGACAGTGAGGAAGGCAGATTTGCTTCGTCGAAGACCTATGCCTGCGGAGACAGCGAGGCGGTAAAAGAAGCTTATCACGAAGCACTTTTAGAGAGAGGATTCCAGGAGATGCAGCAGTATCCGGAAGGCTTCTCCGTATTTAAGGTCGAGGATCCTACGGCGTACATGACGGACGAGGAAGAGGAGATGTTTTACCTGGTGATTCGTGCGGAAAATGCACCGGAGGGAATTACAGTGACTGCGACTTTGGTGGATGAGAACTGGGATCCGGTACAGGAGTAAAACAGAACACATAAATACGACAAGGGACCCGAAAATTTATTTCCGGGTCCTTTTTAGAGGGAAGGTGTTATAATCAGCTTATTTGGTAAGAGGAATTCGGTGCACTACTCTGCGATAGACCTTCCACAGAATCACAGCAGGAAAACTGATTGCCAGATATGCTGTGGACAAAAGACCGGTGGCACCGCCTACGATTGCAATAATTAAAATTCCGATGTTCATAATGGATTCCTCACTTTTTCTCAGTCTGTAAAGTATGTATCCTTTCAAACTTTACATATCGTATTATAGTAAACGGAACCTGCCCGGTGAATAGTTTTGCCTGACCCTTAACACTATTTTGGCGGGATATTTACAGAATCTTTGCAACCTATTTACGAAATCTTAACAGCAGAACCGATCCTGGG
>CAVFMG010000195.1:0-4254 GCA_963623435.1 Odoribacter splanchnicus | reverse complement strand
CCGGCTTCACGGTATCTTCTACCCCGGTCAGTGCGGCTATTGTTACATAGCCATCCATGTCTTTGATTTCTGTCTCTTTCTTATACCGTTCCATCGGAACACCGAAGGTATTCGCAATATCCGCCGGGTAATAACCAGTTCTGGTATCGACCGGTACAGCTGCACCGTTTTCATCAACCGGCTCCTCGCCTTTCCTGGGCTTTTCATTAAATATCTGCCTCACATTAAGGTCGAACACATAGTAGGTCTCATTGTTGTATTCAATCTTATAGCCAAGCACCTTATACCGGCATTTATCGCTCCAGCCCATCTTCTCAAATAAGGACAGGGTGAAATCAGGACAGCGCATTTTCCTGCTCTTTCTCTTGTCCGGCTTTGCCACGCACCAGCGCAGAGCATACTTGTCATTTTCATCACAGGCAGTAATGGACAGATATTTCAGATTTTCATCAAGCATCAGCTTAATGTACACCACATCCTCTAAACCGTTGATACAGGCCGTGTTAAATGTGATGCTGTCTCGCCTGAGTGTTACGGCGGGATCACGAAGGTTAGCAAACAGCTCCTTACGGATAACCTGCATATGGTCGGGATTGAAAGAGCGTTCTATCTCCTGACGCCTCTCCTCCTTCGCTGAAAGAAGCTCCTCCCGGTTTATCTGTTCTTCATTCATCTGCACGTGTCCACCCTTCTATAATTTTCTCTGCCTCTCTCCTGAGCGAAGCAAGCTCCTCTGCCGTGATGATATTCATTTCCTTAAGTTCAGTAGCGGGACGCAGTACATCCCATTCCCCGTCATAGTGCTGCTGAATAAGCATATTTACAGGCTCGCCAAAACTCTCTCCCCATGAATCCGGATATACTCTGACTTTTTCTCTGACAACGATTTCTTCTGCCGGTTCGTCGCCCTGATTTTCCGAAGCAATGATATGTTCCTTTGTCTTTGTAACCACAGGTTCTCCCAATTCAAAAAGCAGGAGCTTGTTATCTCCCTGAATCTTGAATTCGCCGCTGAATCTGTAGCTTCCTCCATCTTCCCAGTTCATCATGTCAAACAGGGTCTTGGCGAGTCCCCGGCAGCCTATGGTACTTACCGCCCACCGCTCCTCACGAAGCCTGCCCCAGTGGATGGCATTCGGATTATCCTTTTCACACGGGCGAATAGCAATGCAGTTCTTTACAGTATTAAGTAGCAGCTCTACATACTCCACGTCTGCAAATTTCTTAAGGCATGCTGTATTAAAGCGCAGCTTTCCGTTCGTTATCGTCATAGACGGTCGCTCAAAAGAAGGAAAGTAATCTGCTCGTACCATCTGGTATCCGCCCATGTTTATGCGCTTCCCCTCTATTGCGGTGGCTCTCATCTCAGAATTTACGCTTTCGCAAGCGGTCTGATAATCTTCTGCGGAAAAGCCAGTCCAGTTTTTATCAATAGGAACATAACCGTGCAGAATACCGCCTTCAATAACGCTTAATACAGGCAAGGGTCTATTCTTAGAGGTATACATATAGGAAGACCTCATAAGATTTGCCGCATTATACACCTCTCTGCTGACGATTGCCTCGTGATGATCTCTTTGGATATACTGCTTGCGCTGTCCTCGGTTTTTGACACTCTTATGGTTTAGGAAATTCGGAGTAAACGTCTTACGGGCGCGTATATCACCGCAATAGCGTTCATTCCCCAGTACACCGTCAATCGAGCTTCGATTCCATACTTCATTGCCGAGTTTTGTTTGTCTCCCGTATTGTGTAAGTAATTCTGCAAGTGCTGTTTGCCCGTAACCGTTTACAAACAAGTTGAATATGACCTTGACCGTTTCTGCCTCATCGGAATTTATTATTAGATTTCCATCTTCATCCAAATCATAGCCCAGCAGCTCCGGAGTCAAAAATATTCCCTTGCTAAATCTCTTATCGATTGACCACTCCATGATGGAGGACTTGGAATGTGATTCCTCCTCTGCCACAGACGCAAGGATGGTCAAAATCATGCGGCCGTTGTTATCCAGCGTGTAAATATTGTCCGTCTCAAATTTCATTCACTCCGACCGGAGGGTTCAAATTTTTCAGCGTTTCCACGATGGAAAGGCAGTCCACGATATTTCTGGCAAATCTTGCTATGGATTTGGTAAGAACCAGATCCACCTTCCCGGCTTTCGCATCTTCAATCATCTGAAGCATACCCGTTCTGTGTGCGAGATTCGTGCCGGAGATCCCTTCATCGCTATAAATCCCCGCAAACTCCCATTTGGGATTTGCTTTAATCTGGTCTGTGAATTCATTCACCTGCAATTCAAACGATGAAGTCTGCTGGTCATTTTCTGTGGAAACACGAACATAAGCCGCAACTTTAAGTGTTCTGTCCGGTGTTCTAAGCTCAGCACTCTCGATGGCCGGTATCACCTCTAACAGGGACGGATCTACGCCCCTGTATTTTTCACGGATCTTTTGTTTCCTTGCCCCGGCTTCTGTCTGTTTTTCGGTAGCAATCATTTGCTATTCACTCCCTCTCCAGGCAATACCCAATACCATGAACGCATCTTCCGATAAGGCTTAATGCCCAGTTCAGTTTTTACCTCGTTCATGGTCTTATCGCCAATGCGATATTCTGCCATAAGTTTTTTTATTTCCATAGACTCTACCGGTCCGTCAGCAAGCCGTCTTGTGATGAGAATTGCGGCAAGCTCATGTTTGTTTTTGGGAAGATAATCTGATGCAGGTGCATCTGTAGCAAGCGGATCATTTACCGCCCTCTCTGCGTTAATCCATTGAAAGCCGGTATCGGAACGGATCTCAAATCGGATATCAGCACCTTTCGGTGCCAGATTGTTTTTGATTTGCTTTACGATCCTTATCTCTTCATCCAGTGAATCCCGTTCTACCTGCAAGACGCTTCTTACGGACGCTGCCAGGTCGATACTGCCAAGACCTCTGTACAATTCTTTAGCACCTTCATTCTTGCTCAAGTGCCCGATCAGAACGATCGCGCAATTATAGGCAGAAGCCCACATGCCTATTCTTCGCATCAGTTTTCGTGCCCGTACAGCAATCTGAAGATCCGAATCACTTTCTATGTAAGACTGTATGGGATCGATCACGACAAGCTGCGGACTGCACTCGATGATGGCGTTGCGAATTCTCTCATCGTCAAGCGTAAGACCGCTATATACTTCTTCATTAATAAATGCGATGTTACGACAGTCTGCTCCGGCTTTTTCAAGACGTGGTTTGATGGTATCACTCACACCATCCTCTGAGCACTGATAGATAATCTTATGTGGGCGTCCAAATGCTGCTCCGTCCGGTGTAGCACCGCCCCTGGATATTTCCGCCATAAGATTCATCATCATCGTTGACTTTCCGTCTCCGGGATCTCCCTGAAGGAGAGTGACCTTGCCGAGGGCGATATAAGGGTACCACAACCATTTAACCGGCGATGCCTTGACCTCACTGTAATAAGTCAGCAGTTCTGTTCCCATAAATTTCTACTCCCCCACGGCTGGATTTTCCTGATTTGCTCATTCTTATTATACGCTCCTAATGACATTTTCACTTCCACCCATTAGGCAGAGTGTTCTTCAAAATTCTACCCAGCAGATAGAAAAAATGCTTAAGATGGTGCAATAGATGGTAAAGTTTCTGACCACCATCTTAAATTCAACTCCTATGCGTTGCTATGTCCTTTTATTGACAGTAAGCTTTAATCAGCCTATGGCGGGTCAACGGAAAGGAAGGCAACACATGATTCTTAATAACGAAAGCATAGGTAAACGCATCAAGTATTATCGGACAGAAAAGAAGATTTCCCAGGAAGAATTGAGTCAGATCATCAGTATATCCGTCCGTCATATCAGCAATATTGAAACAGGTGCAAAAGCACCCAGTCTTGAAATGCTGATTAACATTGCCAATGCTCTCGAAGTGTCCGCTGATGATCTCCTCACGGACAATTTGAAGCATTCCAGCTCCCCGGTCGACACGGAGATCCACGATATCCTGTTGGACTGCAACCATGACGAGAGGGAGATGCTCACACGACTCTTGAAGTTCATGAAAGCACTCTTCTCAGAATTCGGTATCTAAAAAAATAACAAAACTGCCCGCATAGGTTGCAGCGGCATCCATGAGTCTCTCTTGGGTGCTTCTGTCGATTATACGGGCAGTTAATATAGCAAAGCCCACCTGGTAACTCTCCGGCCAGCTAATCTCTTAGCCAGTAGGAAAGCCACCAAGTGGGCTCCTTCAATGAGT
>CAVFMG010000194.1:1399-4256 GCA_963623435.1 Odoribacter splanchnicus | reverse complement strand
TGAATGCAAGCATTCATCGAGACTTAGCTGATATTTAATGGCTCTGAATAGTTACAAATACTTATTTCATAATAACTGATACCATGTGAAATTTCAATATTGAAAATTAACATAAATACAATTTTGTATATTAAAATAAATCAAGAAAAAGGAGCAATACCTGATTCCGGTATTGCTCCTTTTTGGATTCTTCTTAGTTCTCGCCGGGCTTCTCTACCTTGCTGATGGCAGACTTTTCCATAGGGATACGGCAGTTCTTATTGTTACCGAACTCAACGATTACGGTATCATCCGTGATGTCGATTACGATACCATAGAAACCGGAAGTGGTCAGAACGCAGTCACCTGTCTCTAAGTTGGACAGCATTGCAGCTACTCTCTTCTGTTCCTTCTTCTGCGGTCTCATGAAGAAAAACCACATTGCACCGATCAATACTGCATATACAAGAAGCATAAGGATCATGCTGGTTCCGGAACCTGCTGCAGCAGCCTCTGACTCAGTTAATAAAATACCCATTTGTTCCTCCATTCCGGCGTATTACGCCTGTAAAACTTTCTGTACAAGTAAGTATGATACACAAAAAACGCTTTTGGGGCAAGTCTTTTTGCATAAAATTGTATGAAATTCCTCTAAACTCCGATGATCCACGGCTTATTCCAACGGTGTTGCCATGGAATCGAGCTTGTGCTTCTTATACTCTGTGAAGCGTCCCTCATCCAGGGCATCCCGGATCTCTGTCATCATGGTATTGTAGAAATACAGATTATGAAGCACGCAGAGACGCATACCTAGCATTTCCTTTGCCTTTAACAGGTGGCGGATATATGCTCTGGAATATCTCTGACATGCCGGACAGCCGCAGCCTTCCTCGATGGGTCTGTCATCCAGCTCGTATTTTGCATTGAACAGGTTGATCTTGCCGTGGTTGGTATACAGATGTCCGTGACGTCCGTTTCTCGTAGGATATACACAATCGAAGAAATCGATACCTCTCTCCACGCTTTCCAGAATATTCGCCGGAGTTCCCACGCCCATAAGGTAGGTGGGCTTATCTACCGGCAGGTACGGTACCACTTCCTCCAGGATATGATACATCTCTTCGTGGGTCTCACCGACAGCCAGACCACCTACCGCATAACCGTCCAGATTCATATCTGCAATTCTCTTGGCATGTTCAATACGGATATCCTCATAGACTGCTCCCTGATTGATACCGAACAGCAGCTGATGAGGATTTACTGTATCTTCTAAACCATTCAGCCGTTTCATCTCCGTCTGGCATCTTTGCAGCCATCTGGTGGTACGTTCCACGGAATTCTGTACATACTCGTGCTCCGCCTTACTGGGAGCACACTCATCAAAAGCCATGGCAATGGTAGATCCCAGATTCGACTGGATCTGCATACTCTCCTCCGGTCCCATGAAAATCTTATGACCATCGATGTGGGAGCGGAAGGTAACGCCCTCTTCCTTGATCTTGCGCAGACCTGCTAGGGAAAATACCTGGAATCCGCCGGAGTCTGTCAGGATCGGCTTGTTCCAGGACATGAACTTGTGCAGTCCGCCCATCTGCTTGATGATCTTGTCTCCCGGTCTTACGTGCAGATGGTAAGTATTGGACAGCTCCACCTGGGTTCCAATCTGCTCTAAGTCTGCTGTGGATACGGCACCTTTAATTGCCGCTACGGTTCCTACATTCATGAATACAGGGGTCTGGATCACGCCGTGTACAGTGGTGAATTCTCCTCTTTTGGCGCGTCCTTCCTGTTTAATCAATCGATACATCTTCTACATATTCCTCCCAGAATTCTTCTAATGTTATGCCCTGTTTCATAATCACAGGGGCTGCGGCTTTCCCCACATAGCGGAAATGCCACGGTTCGTATTCGATCCCGGTAATGTTCTCCTTGCCCTCCGGGTATCTTAAAATAAATCCAAAGCGGCAGCTGTTGGCTGCCAGCCATTTTCCTGCCTTCGTATCGCCGAAGCCTTCATCTAACGACATATACTCATTGCACACAATGTCTAATGCCAGTCCGATCTGATGCTCGCTGGCACCCGGTACCGTCACCGCCTGGCTGGAGAGCTGATAAGCTTCCATGTATGACATGCCGCGGTTCATATAGCGCTTGATCTTACGGTTGAACAACATCTGCTGGTATTCCAGATCCCGGTAAGGGGAACAGATCGTCAGATTCACACCATCTTGATCCGCCGCCTCCAGCATGGCAAGAAGGTCTTCTAAGATTCTCTTATCGCACTGCATGGAACCTTTTATGGTGCCCAGCTGGAATGTATAATCCTCCGGAATGGAGTTCTGCTTGTTGATCAACGCCAGCCGCCAGTCATCCGAGCGGAACTCCTGCTGCTCTACAGTGTCTGTACTGTCCTCTGTACCGTCTTCTGCATCTGCATTCTCGCTCACGATGGATTCCGAAGCCTGTAAAATATCCGAAGCATCGTATTTATCCACCAGTGCATAGCCGTGGGACGAGCTGTTGTAATCCGACTGCTCCAGGACATCCTCATCCTCTAAGAGTTCCAGTCCCGCCGTGTCCGGTTCCTTCTCCTCCGCCAGAGAGATATTGGAAGTCTCGGTGTTCTGCAATTCATAGTCTGTTCCGGCATCCTCCGTAATAAATGCCGGGAAGGAAAAACTGCTGTATACCGCAAACAGGAAAAAAGTTCCCAGCATCACGGCAAAACGTTTTCCGTTATTCCTGCAATAATTCCGGACATGAAAAAAAGACAGCACAAAAAACAGCAGCGGTACTGCTACCGCCCTGTTCCATCGGTTCTTTTTCCCAAATTTCAGAAGTTTTGCCCTGGCTTTCTCTTCCGTTGTTTTTTCCATTT
>CAVFMG010000194.1:0-1389 GCA_963623435.1 Odoribacter splanchnicus | reverse complement strand
ATGATTTATGATAGCATACTTTATATTCCGTTGCATCCTTTTTCTATAAAAAAGTTGCGATTTTTTCGGGAATTGCGTATAATCTATGATAAAAAGGTAACTATTCAGAACCTCAAGGAATTATAAATGAGCAAAATTAGCTGCGTACGATTTATCGTGCGTTTTTGCGAATGTATGGGGAGGTTCTGAATAAGTGGAAAAGGAGATCCGCCATGGCAGGTTCATCATTTGGAAACATTTTCAAGATCACTACCTGGGGAGAATCCCACGGGAAAGCATTAGGTGTCGTCGTAGACGGCTGTCCCGCCGGACTTCCTCTCTCCGAAGAAGATATACAGAAATATTTAGACCGCCGTAAGCCCGGCACCAGCGCCATTACCACCCAGCGTAAGGAAGCCGATCAGGTGGAGATTCTCTCCGGTGTCTTTGAAGGCAAGACTACCGGCACCCCCATCTCCCTGATGGTACGCAATACTTCCCAAATCTCTGCCGATTACAGTGAGATCGCTGAGAACTATCGTCCCGGTCATGCGGATTATTGTTTTGATGCAAAATACGGTTTCCGGGATTACCGAGGCGGCGGACGTTCCTCCGGTCGTGAGACTATCGGGCGCGTCGCTGCCGGAGCGATTGCTGCAAAGATCTTAGAGCAGATGGGCATTACCGTTTTCGCCTACACCCGTTCCATCGGTCCCGTAGACATCGATTTTGCAAAATTTGACCGAAACACTGCCCGTTCCACCATTACTGCCATGCCGGATGCAGCGGCAGATGAAAAAGCCTGTGCTTATCTGCAGCAGGCAAGAGAAGCCTGTGATTCCGTGGGTGGCTGCATGGAATGTCTCGTAGAAGGTCTCCCCGCAGGTATCGGGGATCCGGTATTCGAAAAACTGGATGCCAACCTGGCGAAAGCCATCATGTCCATCGGTGCTGTGAAATCTGTGGAGATTGGCGATGGTGCCGAAGCTGCCCGCCATACCGGCAGCGAGAACAACGATCCTTTCCACATGGAGAACGGCAACGTCATCAAGACCAGCAATCATTCCGGCGGAACCTTAGGCGGTATGAGCGATGGCAGTCCTCTCCTCGTCCGCGCTTACGTAAAACCTACCCCTTCGATCTTCCAGCCCCAGCAGACGGTGAACCGCTCCGGAGAAAATACCGAGCTGACCATCCGCGGACGCCACGACCCCATTATCGTCCCCAGAGCTGTGGTCGTCATGGAATGCATGACCGCCATCACGGTACTGGACGCTATGATGTTAAATATGTCGGCGAAACTGGATTCCCTGGTTACGTTTTATAATAATTAATTTTTAGAATTTAATTTTCATCAATCGAGTAGGAGGGGGATTTGAATAGTCCCCTGACCTCTCACACCACCGTGCG
>CAVFMG010000193.1:0-4272 GCA_963623435.1 Odoribacter splanchnicus | reverse complement strand
TAATTTTCTCGCATAGGCAGGCGGCAAAACGAATTTACCTTTCAACGCTGCGTACAGAGACTGAGACTGTACAGAAAGAAGCGGAAGTGGTAGAATGGAATTCCGACAGTCAGATCTACTGGAAGATTCTGGAGGCGGATCCCGAACAGATCCACTTTAAGAGCAGACTGCTTACGATGTTAAGAAAATAAAAGGAGAAATCCCATGTATCAGGAGAATGTTACTGCGCTGAAAAAGGATGCACCCATCGGTGTATTTGATTCCGGCATCGGCGGACTCACCGTAGCCCGGGAGATCATGCGGCAGATTCCCAATGAGAAAATCATATATTTCGGAGATACGGCGAGAATGCCCTACGGCAGCAAGTCCAAAGAGACTGTCACCGGCTTCTCCAAACAGATTGTGCGTTTCCTGGAAACTTTTCATGTGAAGACCATTGTGGTGGCATGTAATACGGCAAGTGCCTATGCCCTGGATGAACTGGAGAAGGAACTGGATATTCCCATCATCGGCGTGATCAAGCCGGGAGCGAAGACCGCAGCGGAGGTGACCCGCAACGGTCGGATCGGCGTTATCGCCACCGAGGCTACCATTGGCAGCCAGATGTACAATAAATACATACAGGAACTGAACAGAGATGTTACGATCTACGGGAAAGCCTGTCCGCTGTTCGTACCGCTGGTGGAAGAAGGGCTGTGGGAGGATCCCGTGACGGATGAGATCGCGAGACGGTATCTGACGGAGCTGATCGACATCGATATCGATACCCTGATTTTGGGATGCACCCATTATCCTCTGATCCGTTCCACCGTAGGACGCATTATGGGAGATCAGGTGACATTAGTGAATCCTGCATACGAGACTGCCAGAGAACTGAAGGAACTGCTGCAGCGGTATAATATTCTCAATGAGGAGCAGCCCCATCTGGGAGAGAATAAGTACCAGTTCTATGTCAGCGATGGTGCGGAGAAGTTCAAGCATTTTGCCAATTCGATCATTAAATACGGTATTTTATCAGCCAAGACGATCAAGATCGATGAGTATTAAAAGGACGGATGAAGATGAACCGGGAAGTAGAACTCGTTCTGTCCGGTCTGCACGACGGCGAGGGGAATTCGGAGAAGGATGCAGTGGAGACCGCACAGACGGCACTATATTTTAAAAGAAATGACAGCCACTACCTGCTCTATGAGGAGGCTGTGGGAGGATTCGACGGTTCCTGTAAGAGCCGGATCAAGTTCCGGGACAACCTGTTGGAACTGACCAGGCAGGGAGCCGTGGAGATGCATATGATCTTCGAGGAGAATAAGCGGCATACGGTTCCCTACAATACACCTTACGGTCAGCTACTGTTAGGCATTGAGACCCGCAGGGTGCTGGTGGAAGAGCAGGAAGATCAGATACGTGTGACAGTGGAATATGCCCTGGATCATGAGGGAGAGCCTATAAGCGAGAGCTGTTTAAAGCTTCATATTCGGGGGAAGTAGTAACTTCAGAACTCTATTCGCAAAATCGCATCTTCGATGCTTACTTTTTGCGAATAGAGGCTACGTCGCCAAATAAAAAATAGCAGATGCTCTTATGAATGCAAGCATTCAACGAACATTTGCTATTTTTTAATGGTTCTGAATAGTTATCTATTTAACCGGCTTTGCTCCTGCCTTTTCCTGTGCCGTAGCAACCAGGCGCTTGAAGAAGCCTTTCTTTTTTTCGGGAGCGGCTTCGGTCTTGCCGTGCAGTCCTTTGACATCCAGTACATAGATACCACTGACAACAGCTTTTACTTCCTTTTTCACAGGAACGCTGTCGAAGATCTTCTCATCACAGATCAGGGATACAATCTGGGGACCAACCTTTGCCTTGATGATGGGAAGTTTGGAACCACGCATCATCTTCGGGGTCTGATCGATGACCATCTGCGGAAGACCGGCATCTTTCAGCTTCATGCGTTTCTTATCAATAATCAGCATGGATACGGTCTGTTTGTTGGCATCTAACAGCTCCTGCTGTTCTGCCTGCTTTTTCTGTGCTTTCTTGCCTAAGAAATATAATACTGCAATGATGATAGCCAGAACTATCACGATAACTAATAATGTAATTGCAACCGGACTCATTCTACAGTCCCTCCTTCAGTTAATCGGAACAAATTCCTACTGATCATTGTAACATATATGGGGCGAAGTACGCAACCATACATTTTCAGTTTTCGGTCAGTGTTTTCAGTCAGGAGCGGAAGGGATGCAGGACGAACAGACTGCCTCCCACAAGCAGGATCGTCACGACCCAGGAGAGAGGGAAGACGATAAACAGGCTCTCCAGTGTCTGAAATGTGCAAATACCGTGAAGATCCAGACAATACGAAGCACACAGGTACCCAGGATCGTAAGGAGGGCAGGCAGCGGCGATTACCTCGCTGTCATTGGAAAACAGTCCGGAGAAATAGGGGCGCCACAGCGTAATTGGCACAGTGATCACAGCGCTGAAAAGCACCGCTTCCCACAGAGAGATTCCCAGTATTTTTTTGCAGCGGGAGTAATTCCCGGCAGCGTAATTCTGCCCGGTGAATGTGGTAGCTGCCTGCCCGAAGGCGGTGATCATATAATATCCGAAGTATTCAAAATTCATGGCAATAGTACTTCCGGCAGTGGCGCTGGCACCGAAGCTGTTACGGAAGCCTGTACGAAAATATTGGCAAGGCAGAACACGACACCCTGAACCGCGGCGGGAACCCCGATGGACAGAAGAGGAAGGAGATATTCCCGGTGGATCCGGAGGCTGTGGAAGGAGAAATGAAATACATCTTCCGCACGGCATAAGTTCACAAGCGGCAGGAGCGCGGACAATGCTGTGGCGAACCCCGTAGCAATGGCAACACCGGAGACACCCAGCCCGCAGACGATGACAAAGAACAGATTCAACAGCACGTTACAGATTCCGGACAGCGCCAGGGTAAAAAAAGGAGAGCGGCTGTCACCTTTTGCCCGGAGGATCGCAGCACAGAAATCATACAGCATCAAAAAAGGATAGCCCGCAAAATAGATCCGCAGATAACGGACGGCATCCGGTAGAACGTTCTCAGGGGTGCGGATGGCAAGCAGCAGAGGACGGGCGATCCACTGCCCGGTCAGGGCTCCGAACAGACCGAAAAATAGGGCAAAGACAAGGGAGGTATGCAGTCTTGTAAAACTTTACTACTTTTTATAAAATAAGAAAAACGAATCTATTAGATGCTATCTATCAAAAAAAGGAATACAAAATGGAAGGTGACACTGCTGGAACGGGATCGGCGCGGAGTGCATCTGACCGGTGCGGGAGAGTAGATTCTGCCCTATGCCAGACAGCTGTTGGAAGACTATCGGAAGCTGGCGGCCCATGTGGATGCCGTGAACGGCATACAGACCGGGTGCCTTCGGATTGGCAGCTTTTCCAGTGTGGCGATCCACTGGCTGCCAAGAATCTGTGCGGAGTACCAGAAGGATTACCCCGGCATCGATTACGAGATCCTGATGGGAGACTATGGGGAAGTGGAACGGTGGATCGAAGAGGGCAGGGTGGACTGCGGTTTTTTACGTCTGCCCACGGTACCGGATTTTCATACGATCTCGTTAAAGCAGGATGAATATTATGCGGTGTTACCCATGGGGCATCCGCTGGCGAAAAGCAGGACGCTTGATATTCACAGGCTGGAAGGAGAACCTTTTATGCTGTTGGAGCATGGCGGCAGGACGGAGGTCAGCGAGCTTTTGGAGAAGAGCGGTGTATATCCCGACATTCGGTTTACCACCTGGGAGGATTATGCCATTATGGCGATGGTGGAAAAGGGACTGGGCGTATCGATTCTGCCGGGGATGATCCTGCAGCGGATTCCTTACCAGCTGGAGATACGCCCGCTTAAGGAACCCTATTACCGGGAGATCGGTCTGGCAGTAAAAAATGAGAAAGTGATGTCCCCGGCGATGGCAAAATTCCTGGAGTATCTGAAGTACAGAGAGTGACGGATTTTGCTGGAAAGCGAGTCCTTTTTATGCTATATTGAGGGCGGGAGTATTAGAATTTTGTGAGGGGGCAGGTATGAGTGAAGTATATGAGATCCTAAAGACGGGAATCGAGTTTTTCTGCAACCATCTGGTATTTTTTAATATGCTGTTGGCAATTGTGATCGTCTTTTTCCAGAGACGGGATCCGAAGAGCGTATGGGCATGGCTGCTGTTATTGTATTTCATTCCGGTGCTGGGATTCGTATTTTATCTGCTGTTAGGGCAGGATATGCAC
>CAVFMG010000192.1:0-4339 GCA_963623435.1 Odoribacter splanchnicus | reverse complement strand
CTTCTGGATCTTATCCTCGTTCTCCGGATCGGTGAATGCCGTTGCCTCATCCAGTATAATAATGGGGGCGTTTTTCAGTATCATTCTCGCGATGGCGATCCTCTGCTTCTCTCCTCCGGAAAGCCGCTTTCCCGCATCTCCCGCCGGAGTGTCGTACCCTAGCGGCAGCTTTTCTATGAATTCTTCACACTGCGCCGCCCTTGCCGCCGCATAGACTTCCTCATCCGTAGCCTTAGGATTCCCCATCCGGATATTTTCCTTTAAAGAACAGCGGAACAAAAAGTTGTCCTGTGCCACAAAACTGATCGTATCCGAAAGTTGGGATAGTGGCATGTCCTTAATATTCACTCCGCCGATGGTGATGCTGCCCTGCGTCACATCATAGAAACGTGAAATCAGCTTTGCCACAGTGGATTTTCCGCCGCCGGATGGTCCTACCAGTGCGGTAAAGCTGCCCTGCTCCAGTTGCAGATCGATTCCGTGCAGAACTTCACTCTTCTCGTAAGTAAAATGAACATCCTGCAGAGTCACATTGTAATTTTGCAGCACTACGGGTGTTGTTTTCTCCGGAAGCTCCGGCATTTCCAGATATTCCTGCAGTTCCTCCACCGTGAGCTGTACCTTCTTGATCTCATTTGCCATGACTTCAAGCTTTGCGAGGGATCCCACCATGGACATGGACAGCATAACGGCAAGTGCCGCCTGGGCTGCGGTGATCTTACCGTCTCCCCCTAACCAAAGTGCTACCGGCAACACTCCCAACAAGGTAGACGGAAACAGCGCGAACGCCAGCTTCATGGTCACCCATGTGGAAGAAAGCCACTTTAATACTAAGGTCTTGTAATCCGTAATGGCATTTGCATATTTTTCATAGGACTGTCCCTCTCTTCCGAATGCCTTGATTACTTCGATACCGTCCACATATTCAACGATATTACTGTTCATCTGCGCAATGGAATTGTTGTATTTATCATAATTTTTCCCGCTGATCTGAAAAGTCAGTCCCATACAGATCAGGGATAACGGAAAAGTAATCAATGACGCAAAAAACAACCGCCAGTCGATCACGGTAAGGGCGATCATGCTCACGATGGGCAATACCAGATGCCCGCATCCTTCCGGTATCATATGCGCCAGCGGCGGCTCGATCTCCTCGATCTTATCCACCATGATTCCCTTGATCTGACCGATGCTGTGCTTCGTCACTTCTCCCAACGGTGCCTTTAAAAACCGTTCTGTCAGACGGTTGCGCAGTCCTTCCAGTATGTGATATGCCGCATAATGGCTGGATGCCGTGGACAGTCCGAAACAGACGATCTTCACAAGATATGCCACAAGTGCCCACAGAGTCCAGAGCAGGATATCCTGTGTATGTACTTTGCTTTCCACAAACAGGCTGATCACCCGGTAAAAGCAATAAAACGGGATCAGACCGGAAGTAATGCTGATCACGGACAGCACAACCGAAAGTATCATTCTGAGTTTACTTTCCGCCGCATAGGACAATAGGCATGCAAGAAAATTCTGCTTTTTGTTTTGTTCTTTCTGTTCTTTCATTTTGCCTGCTCCTCTCAACTATTTTCCTGTTTTCACACAAAAATAAGAACAATTAGTCTGCACTAACTGTTCTTATTCTATCAATTTTTACTTATTTGTCTGCTCCATATAGTTCATTTGGTCCCGTTTGGTCAAAAAGCTGACCGATTCTGTTTCCGGTATTCGGTGGGCGACATTCCCATCACTTTGCGGAAGGCAAGAGCGAACTTGCTCTGGCTGTCATATCCGGTCTCTCCCGCCAATTCTGCAATGCTTAAGTTCCCGTCCGCGATCAGCCGCTCCGCCGCATAATTCATGCGGTAATTCAGCACCCAGTTGCCGATGGGCATACCGTAGATGGATTTAAAACACTGCTTCATTGCCGTAAGCGGAAGGTCGAACTTTTTCGCCAGCATCGTCTGTGTAAAATTTTCCTGAAAATGCGCTTCCAGAAACTGTTTCATGGCTTTCGTCTTTTCCACCTGTGTTTTGTAAAAATACGGCTTTTCCGTGGAGGTGTCCGAAATCTCCAACGCATACAGATACAAAAGCAGCTCCAGTACTTTTACTTTCAGGTAAGGAATTTTGATCTGTTCGGGCACCCGGTACAGTTCTTCAAATATGTGCTCCACATGCGCCGGGTCATGTATGACATTCGGATACATATCCGGGCAGAATTTGCACTGCAGTTCTCTGACATCTACAGGGAAATCTCTGATCTCCTGCACCAGAGACTTTTCCACGGTTTTTATGTCCAGCGCCACCATCACTCCATGATAATGGGACAGCGGCATCTCAAATCGCTCCACATGTGTCAGTCTCCTATCCAGCTTGATATCCCCTGCCTCCACATAGGAATAGGCATCCCTGCCGGAAGGATATTCCAGCCGCCCTTCCCTGCAATAATCAATGCAGAAAATGTCCTGATCCGGAACAAATTCGGAGTCGTAATAGCTCATATGGAAGTCATTGTACGCAACTATCACACCGGGAAAAATATCGTACGCTGTGATCGTTCCCTCTCCTGTTTCATTTTCAAAATGTAGCGTCTGACAGTGATTGTTCATTGTTTTTCCTTTCCTTCTGACATAATGTCATTGTAACACATGCCATCGGAAAAATCAGCGCTTAAAACATTAGAATATAAGGAGCCCTACATGATACACGATGCAGGAAATAATAAGTGCCGTCACTGTATAGAACACTCCGATCTTCGCCGTCCATTTCACGGAATGTGTCTCACGTGCCGTAGCTGCCAGTGCGCTTACACAGGGCATGTTGAAGCTGATTGCAAATATAAATGCCAGTCCTTCTGCCTTTGTGAAATTAGCACTGTTCACTTCCGCCAAATCCATAGGTAAGTATAAAAAATACGATAGACACAAGCGTGATTACTCTGATGTCACGTAAGAATATGTCCGCTGTCCTCCGGAAAGTCACATAGATAATATTCCGGATGTCCGGCTTGTGATACGGCGGCATCTCCATAATAAGACCGACTCTCTCTTCCTTTGGTGCCAGTGAATTTCCAAATACCTTATAGACGATAAACATCATAAGAAACATGAATGCAAATATCGGTACCATGACAAGGAAACCGCCCGTGCTGCCGAAAAGCGCAATGGAAATTGTCGGAACTACCGATAAGGTTGCCGCACAGGGCACTGCCCATGACATTGCTATGGCAAGAACTCTCTGCCCCCAGTTGTCAACCACTCTTGTACCGGTCGTTCCCGCAATCGTACAGCCAAATCCCATGAAAAACGGCATAATCGTTTTTCACTGCAGACCGATCTTTGACATGGTATGGTCAAATAGAAATGAAATTCTGGCAAGGTATCCTGTCTCCTCCATCAGATTAAAGCCAAGGGTTATTCCCAGTACAAAAGATGCCATCATCAATGCAAAGTAAAGCACATTTACAAGCACATCACACACCAAGGAAATGAGCAGTGCATGCACCCCTGCTCCCGTCAGAAGATTCCTGAGCACCTCTGCCAAAGGGGTAAGAATCGCTGAAGCAATCCCCGATATCACTCCGGAAAATATCATGGCTAACAGAAATATCACCAGAATAATTCCAAATGCCATAAGTTTTCCGCTTCCCGGAGAGAGTGCCTTCCGGTCAAACTTTGTGAATCGTAAAAGAAGGTCAGGTGTGCTTAAGTACCATAGTTCCCACCAAAGATTTTTACTATCCCGGCAACATTTATGAAGGCATCCAACTCTATCTTGATCTGTCTGTCCTCACCTCACCGGATGGTCAGGATTTTCTGCCTTTTTTGGGAATTGACCTGAAGCATTTAACCACTTCGTTCTGCGGCACGACCGGTCTGTACATCCATGAGATGAGTGATTCCCTGTCCGAGCTTGTTAAAAAAATATGGGAAACAAAAGATTCTTCGGAATATGCGCTTCTAAGATATAATACCCTGCGATTATTGCACGAACTCATGATCATGCCCTCTGTCAGCAAGCTCTCCGGTTTCTTCACGTGCTCACAGATCGCCATTGTAAAAGAAGGGGAAAATATTATCTTAAATGATTTGTCGAAAAGAATTACCGCAAAAGAAATGGCAGACCGATTCGGTATCAGTGAAAGCAGTTTTAAACTCTATATAAAAGAAATTCTCGGCGAAAGTTACCTGACCTATTTTCGCAGAAAAAGAATGGAAAAAGCCACGGATCTTCTTACCTCGACATCTATGAAAATTATTGAGATTGCCAATGCCGTCGGTTATGAAAATCAGGGAAAATTTGCGAGCGTGTTTGCAAAAGAATACGGCGTAACTCCTTTAGAGTT
>CAVFMG010000191.1:0-4340 GCA_963623435.1 Odoribacter splanchnicus | reverse complement strand
AGTGAATTTATTCGGGAGCATTGTACGGGGCTCATTGATGTAGAATCAATGGTTTCGGAAAACAGAATTCCCCTGCTACCGACAATGTAGCAGAGGGACGTAATTTTTCATAATTTGAAGGATGGTAGACGGTGGGTTATTCATCGCTTACGATCTGGTAGACTCCTATAAGGATTATAAATTCCACTTCATCGGGAGCCTGAAAGGAATGGTCATCGGACTCCCTGTGTGTCTGTTCATCGGTGCGATGGTGCAGATCGTGAACTGGATCGTGCGATGAAAAATGAAAATTTCTGTTTGACTTTTAAAAAAATCATAAATATAATAATTGCTGAACGAGTAGCAAACTAGCGTAAATCCAGTTTTGCTGTTCGTTTTTTTGTGCAGAAAAGCGAGAGAAAACAAGGAGGATCAGAAAATGACAGAAAATAATCGGATGAAGGAGATGCCGGTAAATAAGCTGATGGTGCAGATGGGGATACCGATGATTTTATCCATGGCATTGCAAGCAGTCTATAATATTGTGGATAGTGCCTTCGTCGGAAATATGAGAGTGGGAAGTGAAGCGGCATTGAACGCACTGACGCTGGTATTCCCGGTGCAGATGCTTATGGTGGCGATTGGCATCGGAACAGGTGTGGGAACCAATGCGCTTCTGGCAATGACGCTGGGACAGGGAAATACGAAAAAAGCAGCGAAAGTGGCAGGAAACAGCCTGTTTTTGGGAGCAGTTATATATATTGTATGGTTACTGTTTGGAATTTTCGGAGTGAAAGCATATATTTCTTCCCAGACTGTGGATTCGCAGGTGATTTCCATGGGAATAAGTTATCTGAGAATCTGCTGTGTGATCTCCTTCGGAATCATTTTCTTTTCTTTGTTTGAAAAGCTGTTACAGGCAACCGGACGATCTCTTTATTCCACAATAGGTCAGGTCGTGGGAGCCGTTGTAAATATTATTCTCGATCCAATTATGATCTATGGGCTGGGACCGGTTCCCGAGATGGGAGTAGAGGGTGCCGCCTACGCCACCGTGATCGGGCAGGTCACATCGGCGGTATTATTATTTCTTTTCCATATAAAGTTGAACAAAGAGTTTGAGCATGGTATCCGCTATATGAAACCGGATCTTACAATTATAAAAGAAATCTATGCCATCGGGCTTCCGGCAATTATTGCGCAGGCATTGATGTCCATTATGGTCTATGTTATGAATCTCATTCTGAAGTTCAGTCCTTCCGCACAGACGGCATACGGACTGTTCTATAAGGTGCAGCAGTTTGTATTATTCCTTGCTTTTGGTCTGCGAGATGCGATCACGCCGATCATTGCCTATGCCTACGGAATGGGAAGCAAGAAGAGGATCCGGGACGGAATCAAATACGGTATTCTGTATACAGTGGCATTGATGATCGCAGGGATATTGATTACGGAAATCTTTCCCGGAGCATTTGCGACGCTGTTTAATGCGGGACAGTCCAGAGAATATTTTATCAGTGCCATGCGGATCATCTCCATCAGCTTCCTTTTTGCAGGAATCAACGTAGCATACCAGGGAATTTTCCAGGCAGTGGAAGGCGGTATCGAATCCCTTGTAATCTCATTGCTAAGACAATTTGTGATCATATTGCCGCTGGCAGGGATCTCTTCTGTCTTTGTCAGAAACGGTCAGATAGGTGTCTCCTTGATCTGGTGGGCATTTCCGATTACAGAATTGATTGCCTGCCTGGCGGGATATCTATTTTTGAAGAGAATTCAAAAGAAGCTGTCATTGAGCGGAGCGTCTGGCAAATAATGTCCGGAAGATCAGTCTGGCAAGAGGTCCTACGATGATTAGCTGTAAGGGCAGAGTATTGTTCTTTTTCAAAAAATATGTTAGACTGAGTTAATGCAAACTAACCACAGCAGATTTTAACTGCATATACATATGAAAGAGACAGTTTATGAAAAAACAGTTTTTTGAAAATGAGAAGGACGGTTTCTACGGCACTTATTATGAGAATCCAAACGGAGCAGATTGTGCGGTGATAGGATTATTCGGGGATGATCCGAATGATTACATGGCAAAATGCGGTGCAAAGTGGCTCCACAAAAACGGTGTGAATGTACTGTGCATGTCTCCGGGGAAAAAGAACTACAGCCATGTGAATTATCCGCTGGAGAGAATAGAGACAGCCATAAAGTGGTTGAAACAGAACGGCAACCGGAAGGTCGGCATTATGGGAATGAGTACTGCCGGTATGGATGCAGTGGCTGCGGCGTCTTATTTTGAAGACATTACCCTGACAATGGGGTTGACACCCAGTGATTTTGTGTGGCAGGGATTCGAACAGGGAGACAAGGACGGATGTAAGGAATGGCCGATTCCGGGGGCATCGACGCTGTCCTGGAAGGGAGAACCGCTTCCTTATATGCCCTTCTTGTATGAGCATCCGGTATATTGGCAGAAGGTTCAGGAAGAGACCAAAGGATCCGGCGATTTTGAACGAACCACCTGCCTCTTCATAGATTCAGAAAAAGCAAGACCGCATACGGAAGAAGAAATGATAAAAGTGGAGAGGATCCAGGGAAAACTGATCCTTGTTGCTGCGGAGGATGATTCTTTCTGGGAGGCTGGGAAATATGTCCGCCGCATGGAGAAGCGCTTGGCGGAACATCCTCACACCTGTGAGTGCGAGGCTCTTGTCTATGAGCACGGTACACATTTCGTACTACCGGAATCCCTGCTCCGGACAGCGCTGCCGGTGGGGTTAAAGTTCGTCTTAAAATTTGTCTTCAAAGCGGCAAAGGATTATCCGAAGGAATGTGAGACAACCAGAAAGGACATTGACAGGAAGCTCTCGGCGGCAATAAAAGCGTGGATCGCGTAGGGAAATAGTTATTTTCGATTATAAAACGGTCAAAAAAACAATCGTAAAAAAATACGATTGTTTTTTTGATTGATTTTGCATATAATAAATACAAAACGATTGGAAGGAGATAGGATTATGCGTGAAACACGGACAATAGAATTTAAAGAAGCTATTACAAATTCTTTTTTAAAAACAGTAAGTGCCTTTTCAAATTATGATGGTGGAGTAATTCTTTTTGGAATGGATGACAATGGCAATGTCAAGGGTTTATCAGATGTAAAACAAACCTGTCTGGATATTGAAAACAAAATTAACGATAATATTTCGCCCCAGCCGGATTATATTCTTAAAATACAAAATGATAATACCATAAGTCTTACCGTAAAACCCGGTGCGCATAAGCCGTATTTATATAAATCCAAAGCATACAAGCGAAATGATACTGCAACAATAGAAGTAGACACGTTGGAATTGTCCAGACTTATTTTAGAAGGAAAAAATATACGATTTGAGGAATTACCATGCAAGGATCAGGCATTAACCTTTGACGTTTTACATCAAAAACTCAAAGAAAGTATTCAAATCGAAACGTTTAATCAGGATACCTTAAAAACTTTAAATTTATATGACAACCAAAATGGATATAATAATGCGGCGGGACTTTTAGCGGACAAAAATCATTTTCCCGGAATTGATATCGTAAAGTTTGGAGAAAACATCAGCATTATTCAAAAGAGATCCACTTTTCAAAATATATCCATATTGGATGCATACGATAAGACCATAGAAGTATTTAAGGATTATTACCAATATGAGGCAGTGCAGGGCATAGAACGGAAAAAGATAGAAAAAATACCGGAGGAAGCCTTCCGGGAGGCTGTCGCAAATGCCCTCATCCATAGAGCATGGGATGTGGAATCCCAGATCAGGGTTCTGATGTTTGATGACAGGTTAGAAGTGATTTCTCCCGGAGGGTTACCGTCAGGAATATCGGAAACGGAGTACTTATCCGGCAGGATTTCCGTTTTAAGAAATCGAAATCTTGCAAATGTATTTTACAGACTGGGATTTGTCGAGATTTTCGGAACCGGAATTACAAGGATTAAGCAGCTTTATGAAACCGGATTGAGAAAACCGGATTTTGAAGTTACAGAAAATGCAATTAAGATTGTACTGCCTGTATTTGAGGAGAATTTGAATCTGACGGAAGATGAACAGGCGGTATATAAGATTTTAAGCAGGACAATATTGAAGCCGATCAGCGAAATTGCACCCTATGTTTCTTTTGGAAAATCAAAGACAACACAGTTACTGAAAGATATGAGTCAAAAGGGAGTGATCGCGGTGGAAGGTAAAGGAAGAGGCACAAAATATATTATAAAGTAGTCTAGTTTAAAAACAGCAGTGATGAAAAGTCATTGCTGTTTTTTGCGTGTGCGCCTGGCGGCGCACGTTTCTAACGGGTGCAAGTCCCGAATCCGCCCGGTA
>CAVFMG010000190.1:0-4368 GCA_963623435.1 Odoribacter splanchnicus | reverse complement strand
ACCTGGGAAGGCTTCTTTACCACAGCTGCAGCTTATTATGACTGGTCCGGCGGTAAACCCTTCTGCGCCCTGGATTATCCCATCCGTGCTATTGAGCTGAATGCCATGGAAAAGGGCGGGTATGATTTTTATACAGAGGACGGATGGTATGATTTCCGGAACGAAGCTTTGAAAGCTTCATACCTGGAGTTTGCCGAGGCCATCGCCAAAGGTCATATCGTTGTCTCTGATCTGTATTCCAATACCCAGGTCATGACCGGTGAGGTGATCGCAGGTTTGGGATCTTCTGCCGCTATTCTCTATTACAATGATACGGTAACTTATCCGGATAATACCTCCGATCCCATGAATCTGCAGGTTCTTCCCATGCCGAAAGCGGCAGGATCGGATCTTCTGGTCACACAGGCAGGTGTGGGGCTCAGTGCCTATAAGACAACCGAACAAAAGGCGGAAGCGGCTGCGGTATTTGCCAGATGGCTGACCGAGAGTGACAGGAATCTTACCTTCTGCGTCAATACAGGCTATATGCCGGTAACCGATGAAGCCTTCGATGCAATTGAAAACTATACATTTGATTCAGACACCTACAGAAATCTTTACACCACATTAAATACAGTGAACCAGACAGCGACTGCTGTACAGGAGCCGTCCTTTACCGGATATTATGGAAAAGTCAGCACCCTTTACGAAAGACTTCGCGAGGCACAATCCACTATGCCTGCACGCTATCAAAGCGGTGAGAGTGCTGCAGATCTGGCCAACGAGCTCTGGATTATACTAGAAGATATCAATTAAGGACGGTATACAATGAAATTACCTGCGATACAATCTCAAAAGTCAACGTTGATGCGAAAACTCTTCCTGTATATGTTTATCTTTGCCCTGATACTGCTTATGCTTTTCTTCACCGGTATGTTTCTGATCGGTGGCTTTTCCGGAACCAGAAGCAAGCTTGCAGATACACTCCGTTATCAATGTGAAGTATTTGAACAACAGATCGACACTCACTATGATAACCTTGCCGTACTGAGCATCCAGCTTTCTGAGGTGACAACAGATATGATTGAGAACTATCTTTCAGCAAATCGCCTTACATTTACAGATTTGAACGGCTCAGAAGAACATATCCATGAACTGCAGGAGTCCATGATCGATACTTTGACACGCAAGCTATGGGAGGCAGACTGCACTGGTGCCTTCATCATGCTGGATGCACAGGTAAATCCTTCTGCAGGAAACTCATCCTCCAGAACAGGACTCTATCTGCAGCGTAATTCCCTGGACAGAAATGACAGCCGTGTCCTTTTGTATCGTGGTCTTTCTGATATTGGCAAATTCCATAACTGTATGCCCCATCGGAAGTGGCGTCTCGAATTCAGTACTGATACCTTTCCGAATTATGAGGAACTAAAGACAGAAGTCTCTCTTCCTCTCGAAACTGCCTATCGTGTCACTGACGTCACTATATTGCCCGGAACGGATCAGCATGTCATGTTGATGACAATTCCGATCTTTAGCTCCAATGGCACTTTTTATGGATTTTGTGGATTTGAAATCAGCGAAGGCTATTTCCGCAATTGCTTTTCGCAGCCCTCCGAGCTTAGCCATGCCATATTTTGTCTGGGAAGAAGGAGTGAAACAACACGGAATGCAGACGTACTTTTAAGCACAGGTGTCACAGGCATGGCTTATCGGAAGCCCACCGGTATCTTTAAGGCTTCCAATTTCGGCAACGGACTGAAAAAATGGACCGGTACAGATATGGACTATGTCGGAATTGCAAAAGAAATTGTTCTTTGTCCGGGAGATGGTGTCTCTACTATCAGTGTTCTGATATCAAGTGACGATTATCAACATATCCTAGCCGGTGATACGGTTCGAATTATATTGCTGATCACATGTTTTACCAGTGCGGCTGCCGCGTTCTCGCTTTTCTTTGTGCGTCGTTATCTCAAACCGATCCGTGAAGGCATCCGACAGCTGAAAGCTGAGCAATACCATACCGGAGAAACCGGCATTGATGAGATTGACGATCTCTTTGCTTTCTTTGCTCAGAAAGAACAGGAGCGGAACGAACAGATCACATTCTGGCATGAAAAGCACAATGTTCTGCAAGATAGTCTGGATAAGCTGCAGGACGAACACGAACATACAAAACGGGAGCTTGACCGTATCGCTGATGAGGCGCATCGAGGACTTGATTCCGATTCCTATCAGCTCTTTACCGAACAGCTTACCAAGTTAACACCACGGGAGCATGAAGTCTTCAACCTCTATGTGGAGGGAAAAGCATCGAAAGA
Source organism: Odoribacter splanchnicus (assembly GCA_963623435.1). Taxonomy (GTDB): domain Bacteria; phylum Bacillota; class Clostridia; order Lachnospirales; family Lachnospiraceae; genus Acetatifactor. The sequence continues at coordinate 2,068 of CAVFMG010000190.1, read as the reverse complement.
AATCATGGAAATTATGGGGATTACGATTAATGGTTTGAAGTGGCATAATAAGAATATTTATATGAAGCTGGGTGTTCCGTCCCGCAAGGAGCTTCTTCGCTATGCCGCTATTATGAAACAAAAACAGGCACAATAATAAAAAGACCTCGGAAATATTTCTATCTCTGAGGTCTTTTTAATTTGCTAAGGAAATCCTGATTAAATCAGCGTTTCCCTAATTTAGAAGGTCAGAACGGATATAACCACTGGAAGAAGTTCCATTGTATGTAAAAGATATTTTACTCCATTTCTTACCGTCTGCTCCGGTATTTTCAGAAACAACACTAACCTGTGTTCCTGACGGAAGTTTTGCTGCAATGCCGGAAGTTGTTGTCGCTGCTGTCCTCACATTGGCCACACCCGGACGAACCTTCATGGTCTTACCGGAACTCTGAGCAGTACTATTATTCTGTGTCTGCGATGACGAAGACGAATTAGAAGTACTCTGACTCTTAGACAGGACATCTGAATGTACATACCCATGAACGGTTTCACCATTCATCGTGAAAGAGATCTTCGTCCACTGTTTTCCATCGTCACCTTTTTTCTCTTTTTTGTATTTTACCTTGTCTCCCTGCAGAAGATTGGCTACCACGCTATCGGAGTCGGAAGCGGTGTTACGTACACGTACCGCAGATGCTGTCACATAGCGGTAATCGGCATCATCACCGGAAGTACTGCTGCTATTTCCATTTGAAGAACTGTTCTTTGTCAGGTATTCTGCACTCACATATCCCTTATACTCTGTTCCATTGATAGTAAAAGAAATCTTAATCCAGTTCTTTCCGTCGTCGCCCTTCTTCTCTTTGATGTAGGTTCCCTTGTCTCCCTGCAGAAGGTTTGCAACAACTGTTTCAGAGGTAGACGGCTGTCTGCGTACACGAACGGCACTGGCGGTCACATAAAGAGTATCTCCGTCTTTATATGTAGAAGAGTTATTTGCCGTATTATCTGTCACCGTACCTGCCGGCTGATCTTTGGTCAGAAGATCGGAACGGATATACCCCTGTACTTTTTCTCCTTTATAGGTACAGGATACTTTGATCCACTCTTTGCCGTCATCTCCGGTCTTAGATTTCTTCGGTGAAACTTCGCTTCCTTTAGTCAGTCCTGCTACCACTTCTCCGCTCAATGAAGCACTGCCTCTTACCCGCACGGAAGATGCTTTTACATATAATTTGTCTGCATCTGCCAGATTCGTACTGCTGCCGGAAGATGTATTGTTCGATGTATCTCCTGACACATTCAGAAGATCTGCACGCACATAACCTTTTTTATTTGCTCCATTGTAAGTACAGGAAATCTGATACCATTTCAGGCCATCGGTTCCTTTGGTGTCCGACTGGATCGTCACCTTTGTTCCCTGCGATAGCTTACAGACAATAGATGAAGATGTGGAGGCTTTTTCTCTCACATTCAACACACGGTTCTTTACCGTTCCTGTTCCCGCTGCCATACTCTGAACCACCGGTAATATTAACAATGTGCAGAAAAGCCCCAGCAGCATAAATCCTCTCATGAATTTCTTTCTCATAACGTATCCCTCCGCTATTATTTATCTTGTCAGTAGTCATAGGATAGAACATATCTTCGATTTTGGCAAGCTTTTTTCTAAAAATTAAGAATCATTCAGAAATTCTCTTTATACGCAAAAAAAGACCATCATTTTCGTGATGATCTCTTACATTTGTACCTTCAAAACTGCATACAGTCAATACTTTTTCTTTCCAAAACCTTACACCTTAAACCTCTTGGTTAAGCCCTCGACCTATTAGTAACAGTCAGCTTCACGCATTACTGCGCTTCCACCTCTGCCCTATCTACCTCGTCGTCTTCAAGGGGTCTTACTAGCTTGTGCTATGGGATATCTCATCTTGAGGGGGGCTTCACGCTTAGATGCCTTCAGCGTTTATCCCTTCCCGACTTGGCTACTCGGCCATGCTCTTGGTAGAACAACCGATACACCAGAGGTCAGTCCATCCCGGTCCTCTCGTACTAAGGACAGCTCCTCTCAAATATCCTACGCCCA
>CAVFMG010000189.1:0-4371 GCA_963623435.1 Odoribacter splanchnicus | reverse complement strand
GTGGGCTGCGTAGGAGCTGTGGGTGCGGGCGGTACCGGCTTGCCTGCTGCTTTCAGCTTCGCTGCAATCATGCTTGCCACCATTTCTCTGGTTACTACAATGTTGCCGCCGAAAGGATTGATCACGAATCCCAGTGCCGGGCTGATGTTGCCCTGTGCATCCTTGCGTAACAGCATTCCCGCATAATCGTCGAAATTCATGGCGAAAGTCTGCTGTCCTTCCTCATCTCTCCACTTTTTTAACTCTGTCCAGTCCGTGAAAGCCATGAAGAACTTTCTGCCGTCCTCTGTGGACAGCATAGGGAACTGCACCTTGGCATCTCTGGCAATAGTCACCCGACCGTTGGCATCCGGTACGGGTACCGGGTCGATCACTACCGGAGACAGGAACTTGGCTTTCTGTAACTCATCCAAGAACAGCTGTCTGTGTTCCGGAGTGTCCTCTGCTTTTAATAATTCAATAGATCCCACCATCATGGGGTTGGATACCGGTTTGTTAAATTCCATAGTTTTTCTCCTTATACACGGTTGTAATTGATCAGGCATCCCTTCAGGATGATCTGACGCTCTTCGTCGGTCAGTTCACCTAACTTCAGAGAGAATTCCTTCATGCCTTCGCCGGGTGTTACCACATATGCCTTGATCTCCTCGGTCTTGTCTTCCACAGCCTTCTTGATGCCGGGAACGAACAGGTAATCCAGGTTCTTGAAAGGCAGGTCGCCGGGCTGGATCAGGAAAGGAAGCATACCCCAGTTGATCAGGTTGGAACGATAACGCTTGGTAGCATACTCGTTGGCAATGTTCGCCCAGCCGCCCAGTACTTTCTGACAGGAAGCAGCCTGCTCACGGGCAGAACCGTCTCCGGGCTTCACTGCGAAGATCGTGGAACCGAATCCGGTGTTCTCACGACTTGCCTCCGGATACTGTTTCTTCACTTCGCCCATGACATCCTTCAGTACCGGAACCGCCTGGCAGGGATGTCCGCCGTTCATACGCTCTTTTTCCGCCTTCTGAATCTCTTTGGCACGTCCGACATACTGGGGATCCTTACGGCTTAAGGTGAACTCTGCCAGTCCCAAAGGATTGGAACGATAGGAGGAGGTCTCACCGGAAGGGATCAGCTCATCGGTGGTGGTTACGGGATCATGGATCTCGGATACTACCTGCAGTACCAGGTTCTCAGGCAGGGCTCCCATAGCAGGCCAGTCCTTGATGTTGGGTCCAAACTGGATCTCCACGCTCTCATCTGCCACACCGTGGGAATCAAATACACGGTTCTTGTAAATATTGCTGTCGAAATGATATTTGTATTTTCCGAAGTCTCCGTCGAAGTCCGTTGCGGGAGTCAGAACACCCTTGTTGGCTGCGGTGGCTGCGATAGATCTTGCATCCATCAGAGCTACGGAAGCGATCTGACCGTTCTGCAGCTTGGAACCTTCGCGGTTCGGGAAGTTTCTGGTAGAGTGACGGATACTGAATGCATTGTTGGCAGGGGTATCTCCGGCACCGAAGCAGGGACCGCAGAACGCTGTCTTCATGACCGCACCGGTCTCTAAGATCGTTGCGGCACAGCCGTTGCGGATCAGTTCCATGTATACGGGCATGGATGCGGGATATACACTTAAGGTAAATTCATCCGCACCGATGTATCTGCCTTTCAAAATATCGGCTGCTGCGCAGATATTCTCGAATCCGCCGCCGGCACAGCCTGCGATGATACCCTGGTCTACGATGAACTTGCCGTTCTTTACTTTATTTTTCAGAGTGAAATCTACGGCACCGTCCAGGCTGACCTTCGCGCGCTTCTCGGTCTCATCCAGAATATCCATCAGGTTGGCATTCAGCTCCTCGATGGTATAGGTATTGCTGGGATGGAACGGCATGGCGATCATGGGACGGATCTTGTCCAGATCCACCTCGATCAGTCCATCATAGTAGGTTACCTGACCGGGATTCAGTTCCTTATAGTCTTCGGTACGTCCGTGGATCTCGTAGAACTCACGGATCTGGTCGTCAGTCTTCCAGATGGAGGACAGGCAGGTGGTCTCTGTGGTCATGACATCAATGCCGATACGGAAATCAGCGCTTAAGGAAGCCACGCCGGGACCTACGAACTCCATTACTTTATTTTTCACATAACCGTTCTTGAATACGGCGCCGATGATAGCCAGTGCTACGTCCTGAGGGCCGACACCCTTCACGGGAGCACCCTTTAAGTATACGGCTACCACGCCGGGCATGTTGATATCATAAGTCTGGTTCAACAGCTGTTTTACCAGCTCGGGACCGCCTTCACCCATAGCCATGGTACCCAGAGCACCATAACGGGTATGGGAATCGGAACCCAGGATCATCTTACCGCCGCCGGCTAACATTTCTCTGGCGAACTGGTGGATGACTGCCTGATGAGGGGGTACATAGACTCCGCCGTACTTTTTCGCACAGGTCAGACCAAACATGTGGTCATCCTCGTTGATGGTGCCGCCTACGGCACACAGAGAGTTATGACAGTTGGTCAGTACATAGGGCATGGGGAACTTCTGCAGTCCGGATGCTCTTGCGGTCTGAATGATACCTACAAATGTAATGTCATGGCTGGTCAGCTTGTCGAAACGAATCTTCAGCTTGTCCATATTGCCGGAGGTATTGTGCTCCTGCAAAATACCGTAAGCCATGGTATTTTTCGCTGCTTCTTCCTTAGAGATCGTAATGCCGGTCTTCGCCTGTATTTCTTTTACCGCTTCCGGGGTATCAGCTACGATATCCGTGCCGTTTACCAGGTAAGCGCCGCCCTGTGTTAACTGAATCATGCTTGTCCTCCTGTTCCTGTCTGAATTTCCGTCTGCTGCATCTGCAGCTCTTCAGACTGTACTTTTCTTATTATAAAGGTTTGCTCTCCGTGATGCAACCTGCATCTTTATTCTTTCTCAAGGTATCTGCCACAATCACCCACATTAACAGGAATGCGGCAACACATACCGACAGATACAGCTTAATCGGAAGCGTCTGGAAATGTCCGCGATAGGTGATTCCCGACAACGGTGCAATATCCGGCAGCTGTTCGCCGTTCAAATAAGCCCGTCCGTATTCCGCCTGGGGCTTTTCGCCCTCCGGGGTTACCAATAAAATGATTCCATCCGCATTATCCCTCACAGACACTTTCATCTGATAGGTCTTACCTGCGGTCAGCCTCCAATCGGTCAGCTGCATTTCAAATACCGTATTTTCATAAGTCTCTACGGGAACTGCCTTCTCTCCACACAACGTCTCTCCGTCGTAGATAGCAATCACCAGATCTCCGTCCGGGGAACCGTTCGGTTTCACGCAGAATGTAAATCCCTTCACATTATTTACGGTGGGAGTAAATTCAAATTCCAGCGTATCCCCCTGTGCCAGGGTCATCTCTGTATTATCTCCTCCGTTGATATCCGATCTGTCTTCCTTGGCAAGTCTGGATGCTCCCACTCCCACTGCCAGGCAGCATACAAGCACCGCAGCTCTTTTCACCAGACCATCCACAGCGATCTTCTTCCTTTCACTGCTTTGGTCCAGGCACCCACAGACGAACAGCATAAATCCCAGCAAGGATGCTCCATAGATTCTGTAAGTGAACAGATGGTGATAGCTGGTGTGGGTATTCAGAATAAAATACCACGCGGGAGAAGTTAAAGTCACTGCCGCAAATATCAGCTGTTCTGTTTTGATCCGGAATGTTCCCCTCAGGAATTCGTAAAATAACACCACGATCCATGCAAGCAGTATCAGGATGAACAGCGGGAACAGATAATGTCTGAAATTGTTGTACAACGTGTCGATCCTGCAATAGGTCTGATGCAGCAGTCTATTCTCATCGGGCATTCCGCTGAACAAGTGATTGAATACAGCGCCGATACCGTTGTCCAGGATCGAAGGTCCACAGATGATCGTCTCAACGACCCATTTTACGCCGAAGAATCCGCCCCAGCCGATCACATAGGAGATTCCACCGCCAAACAGCAGGGTGATCCGCTCCTTCAGATTCACTTTTTCGCCTGCCCTACCAACAGCCAGCAGAACGGAAATGCAAAACTAAGTAACGGATAGGTCAGGAAATCAAAATAGCAGGTCAGGATTCCCAGGAACAGGAACAGATAGTATCGTCTGTTCTTCTCCAGGATCCAGTCCGTCTTCAACAGGACAAACAGGCTTCCCAGCATAGATATATAAAATACCGGAGAATTCTGCAGTGACATAGCGGTAGCCGCCGGTGTCAGGAACGCACAGGAACAGAAAAATGCCAATAGATATCGTTTCTGTCCCGTCGCCTTAAATACTGCGTACCCCACGCAGCCCATGACGAACAGCTGAGCAAAACTGTTGACCAGCAGATAGT
>CAVFMG010000188.1:0-4375 GCA_963623435.1 Odoribacter splanchnicus | reverse complement strand
GTAATAATTTTCAAGTTTTTGAAACAACAAGGATGGCGGTTCCTAATGTCAGAACCGCCACCAAATTAGTTGAAACAAGCTTAACTAAATGACATTGTGGAGAAATTCCTGGATATCACTCCGGGTTCCGTCAGCGTGCTGGGACTGATGAACGACAAGGAGCATCAGGTGAAGCTGTTAATCGATGAAGAGGTGTTGGACAGCGAGTATTTCGGATGCCATCCCTGCATCAATACTTCCAGTCTCCGCATGCGGACGGCGGATCTGATCGAAAAGGTGCTTCCCGCCATGGAACATGATTTTGTAAAAGTAAAATTATCCTCTTGACCTAAAGTCAACTTCAAATGGTATGCTATAAGGTAGAGAAAAAGAACCCAGAAGTTGACAGAAGGGAGATAAGAGAATGTATTTTGAGGAAGTGAAGAAAAATTTCGGCTTCGGCTGTATGAGACTCCCCATGATGGAGAACGGAACGGACGTTGATATTGTCGAGACCACGAAGATGGTGGATACTTTTCTGGAGCAGGGCTTCAACTATTTTGATACCGCCCATGGATATCTGGGCGGGAAAAGTGAGCTTGCCATAAAGGAATGTCTTACCAGCAGACATAAAAGAGAAGAATATATCCTGACGGATAAGCTGACCATGCCGTATTTTAATAAGCAGGAGGACATCCGACCTTTCTTCGAGAGCCAGCTGGAAGCTTGTGGCGTGGAATATTTTGACTTTTACCTAATGCACGCCCAGTCCAAGGATATTTTCGAACATTTCAAAAAGTGTCGCGCCTACGAGACCACACTGGAATTGAAGGGAGAGGGCAAGATCCATCACTTCGGAATCTCCTTCCACGACAGAGCGGAAGTGCTGGATGAGATTTTGCAGGAGTATCCCCAGATCGAGGTGGTACAGATCCAGTTCAATTATCTGGATTATGAAGATCCCGCCGTACAGAGCAGAAAGTGCTACGAGGTCTGCCGGAAATACAACAAGCCCATGATCATCATGGAGCCGGTAAAGGGCGGAAATCTGGTAAATCTGCCTGCGGACGCAAAACAGATTCTGGATGATCTGCATGGCACCGGCAGCACTGCCAGCTATGCGGTACGTTTTGCCGCTAGCTTTGAGGGTGTCATGATGGTGCTCTCCGGCATGAGCAATCTGGAGCAGATGCAGGATAACTTAAGCTACATGAAGGATTTCAAGCCGCTGGATGAGACCGAGATGGCAGCAGTTAAGGCTGTAGCCGATGTCTTCCATTCCAAGCACATGATCCCCTGTACCGCATGCCGTTACTGCATCGAGGGATGCCCGAAGAAGATCTCCATTCCGGATCTGTTCGCCTGCATGAATGCCAAGACCGTCTTCCACGACTGGAATGCGGACTATTACTACAGCAACGTACATACCGTTCACAACGGCAAGGCAAGCGAATGCATCCGCTGCGGTAAGTGTGAAAAAGTATGTCCCCAGCATTTACAGATCAGAGAACTGCTGCAGGATGTGGCAAAGGAATTTGAGAAATAATAGTTCACCTATGAAAATATCCGAGAGCAAAAATCGTGTTTGCATGATTTTGTGATCGGATATTTTTATGAGATGGATATTGACCTAAAGTCAACTTTAGGTATTATAATGGCATCATCGAGATACAGATTTGGAGGTGTCATCTATGAAAAAGAGATTAGTAGCTTATTTTAGTGCAAGCGGAGTGACGAAAAAGGTCGCTGAAATGGTAGCAGGCGCTGCTAACTGCGATCTTTACGAGATCACACCCAAAGTACCCTACACAACCGCTGACCTGAACTGGATGGACAAAAAGTCCAGAAGCAGTGTGGAGATGAGTGACAAGACCATCCGCCCGGAGATCGCCGGAGCAGACCTGGATGTGAGCGTTTATGACGAGATCCTGATCGGATTCCCCATCTGGTGGTATGTTGCACCCACGATCATCAATACTTTCCTGGAAAGCCATGACTTTACCGGCAAGAAGATCATCCTCTTCGCAACATCCGGTGGAAGCGGCTTCGACAAGACAGTGAAAGAACTGCAGCCCTCCGCACCCGGTGCCGAGATCGTGGAAGGAAAGCTTCTCAACCGCGCAACACAGCAGACCGTTACAGAATGGGTAGATACATTATAAGGAGTGTACAAAAATATGGCAAAGATCACACAGACAGCAGGCAGAAACGCTCTGGGAGAATTTGCTCCCGAGTTCGCACATTTTAATGACGACGTTCTCTTCGGAGAGAACTGGAACAACCAGGACATCGATGTCAAGACCCGTAGCATCATCACCGTAGTGGCGCTGATGGCTTCCGGCATCACCGATTCTTCCCTGAAATTCCACTTACAGAACGCCAAGGCACACGGCGTGACCCAGAAGGAGATCGCCGCAATCATCACCCATGTGGCATTCTATACCGGATGGTCCAAAGGCTGGGCAGTCTTCAACATGGCAAAAGAAGTATGGAGCGTGAACGAAGGAGATCTTCCTTACGAAGATGAAGCCATGAGAGCCCATGCAAAAGAAATGGTATTCCTCATCGGTGCTCCTAACGAAGCGTTTGCACAGTACTTCATCGGCAAGAGCTACCTTGCACCCGTATCCACCAGCCAGGTAGGCATCTTCAACGTAACCTTCGAGCCCGGCTGCCGTAATAACTGGCATATCCATCATGCAAAAAGCGGCGGCGGACAGATTCTTGTCTGCGTAGCCGGTCGTGGTTATTACCAGGAAGAGGGCAAGGATCCCATTGAAATGAAGCCCGGCGACTGCATCAATATCCCCGCGGAAGTAAAGCACTGGCACGGTGCCGCGCCCGACAGCTGGTTCAGCCACCTCGCAGTGGAAGTTCCCGGCGTGGAGACCTCCAACGAATGGTGCGAGCCGGTGACGGACGAACAGTATGGGGTATTATTATGATGCGATAGCATCATAATTACCCCTGATACATAAGCTGTCGGAATTTAGAAGGTGTAAGATTTGTTTTCTTTTTGAAAATACGGCTGAAATATTTTACATCCGGATATCCTACAGCATCCGCAATTTCCGAAATAGGTAATTGTGTTGTTTGTAATTTGTTTTGCGCAATATCAAGACGATAATTAATCAAGTAATTGGAGATGGTTATTCCCATCTCCTTTTTAAATAGTGCGGAAAAATAGGAAGGAGTTAATCCTGTCAGGTCCGCCAGCTGATTAAGAGAGATTTCTTTGGAGTAATTTTTCTGTATGTAAAACAGGGTATCGGTAACCGGCTTACAATGTCGATCCTGCTCAATAACAGCAGAGACATTTTTCAATATTTCGGGAACGACTTCCATAAAAGTACTCTGTATACGCTCAAAGGAATAAGCCATGTTGACTCGATATATAAATAAATGTTTTAATTCGCTGGCAGAAGTATATTTATTTATCTCTTTTGTATACAAATCAAACAGACTGTCGATTAAGTAACGAATATATAATCGAATTTCACTGGTATAAACAATATTATTATCTTTTGCATATATGAAAAACAAATTCAGTTTATTCATACTATCGGGAATATCCAATAAGCGAAATGCCTGTACAATAGCATCATAATGTACACGCAGATCGGCTTCCTGTTGAGGCATTATCTGCGTCTGCTTTTCATAATCAACGGAAAGTACTTTATTGGTTCCGTAATGAATACGAAAAAATCTTGTGTCAAAGACTTCTTTTTTTATATCCTGTAAATGATATAAATCTGTATATTCTTTACTAATGCACATAGTAACAATGATTCCATAAAGATGCTGCAAAATTTTTTTTATTTCTGAAAACATTTCCTGGGTTTCATGATTTACATTTTCATGTTGAAAATCAGGATAATTCAAAAGAAAATATACGGCATCGGATAATTTATCAACAATGATATCATTGCATATGGGGGCTAAGTGTTTTTTTAAGATACGAATAATCTTGTCACGAAGCCAGTTGTTTTCAAAGATGGACATAATATTGCTGGGATTATCCATTTTGATCATTAACCCTCTGAAAATTCCCGCCTTAAAAAAAGTACCATAAAGATTATTGATTTGCGAAAGAGGCAAATGTTGTACCTGTTCATCATAAGCATCTTTGTAAATAAACAGTCTGCGGCTGGCTGAATTTATTTCCACAGAGGAATTATTGTTTCCATACATCTGATTTAAATGTATGAGACTGCGCTGCAGAGTTTGATGAAAGTCCTGGTCTGTCAGGGGCGCAATAATGATATCTAAAACATGTCTGTGAATAGCTTCCAGTAATAAATGGTTTGTGGGATTGGATACAATCAGGATAATTTTGGGATTATCCAGTTGCGCCTGAAGCTGATCTATCAAAGAGAAAATATCGGAACATGGAAAA
>CAVFMG010000187.1:0-4400 GCA_963623435.1 Odoribacter splanchnicus | reverse complement strand
ATATGGGATATGTTCCCTGTAAACGGTGCAATCCATAATAAAACAGAACGATCAAAGGAGAATGCGCAACGAATTGCGCATTCTCCTTTTTTATGTAACAAGAGAAAAACACGAAACAAATATACTAAAAACAGTGCAAAACGCACAAAAAATAAATGCTAAAATTATTATTTTTGTCAATTTAAAATACAAAATGCACATGCTATAATCCAAGCATAGCCGAGCAAACGGTTGCGCAAACGAGTTGCGCACCAGGGAGGATGCTGAGTGGGATATAGCAGTTCCGACCGGTGCGGGGGCATCGGTCGGAAAGTAGAAAGGGAAGGTGCATTATGAAGCGAAGAGACTGGAAACGAGGTTTGGCATTTTTATGTGCGACGGCTCTGATAGCGGGAAGCCTGACCGAATTCGGACCATTGACCCGGGTAAAAGCAGAGGAGACGAATCTGTTTACAGATGGTGATATGGGCGATGACGGCAGTGACTTCTGGACTGCTGGGAATTGGAAGTTTGAAGGAGCCACCTGGTCGGCAGCTGACAATATAAAATACGACCAGTGGGCTGCCTACGACGAGACTACCAGTGGACTCGGAATTAATTACGGGAGTGGAGATGGTACGGTAAGCATGTACCAGACCATTGCATCCTTAGATGCCGGAGACTATACCGTTACCGGCTGGATCAAAGATACCAATAGTAAGACGGGCAGCGTTACAGTGTATCATGGAGAGGATATTACAGATGAGGATTCATTATTGAACATCACATCTTCTTTCCAGCAATTTACCGGTCATTTTACATTGGAAGAAGCAGTGACAGATTACAAAGTCGGCTTTAACATCACCAGTGAACAGGGAGCCTGGGTGTGCCTGGATAGTCTGAGCCTTATCAGGAATACAGAAGATAACACAGGCGATAATGAGAATGGAGATACGGAAGATGATACCGAAGACGATGCCGAAGAAGATACAGGCATTGTTTATGAAAACGATTTTGAAGATGATGCGGATCTGACAGTGTGGAATCTCAACTGGTCAGTGCAGGAAGCAACTTCACAGTCGGAGACCGGTGCGGGAAACAACACAACGACCGTCTGGAATTTTTGGTCGGAGGTCGCACAGAATCTGACAGTGAGCAAGACATTTACCGATCTGGAAGCGGGAAATTATAAGGCATCTTTTGAGACTGCCGGAGGCAGTGTGGATGGTAAACTTATACTTCAGGCGGGTGAAGATTCAGCCAGTGCGTCAATGACAGTGACAGCCTGGGATACCTATACGACTGCAGAGACAAATGCAGTAATTCTCTCGGAGGGAGCAACGCTTACGTTGACGGTCGATGCGGATTTCCAGGCAGGCGGATATTTTAAAATGGATAATATCCGTCTGATGAAAGTGTCGGATGAAGATGCGGATGCGGGCAAAAAGAAAAAGCTGGAGAGCCTGAAATCACTGATTGCTGAATATGAAGAACTTTCTGCCGGCGATTATACCGAAGAATCATGGGAAAAATTATCGGAACTGCTGGATGATAACAAGGCTTATATCGAACAGCTCGGTGACACTCTGAACTTTACAGTTGCCGAGGTAGAAAACCGGATTACAGCGCTTACGGCAGCCAAAGAAGCACTTGTAAGTGCAAGCATTGTAAAGGCTGATATTTATGTAGAAAAAGTAGATGGGATCAAGGATGACTTCATCGGTGGTGTAGATGTATCTTCCTATGTATCTCTGAAAAAAAGCGGTGTAAAATATTATGATTTTGCAGGAAATGAACTGGATGATCAGGGGTTCTTCAATCTGCTGGCAGACAGTGGTATCAACTATGTACGTGTCAGAGTATGGAATAATCCTTACGATAGCAACGGAAATGGTTATGGTGGCGGTAATAACGATTTGGACACCGCAGTAAAGATCGGACAGTGGGCGACCAATGCGGGCATGCGGGTACTGATCGATTTTCATTATTCCGATTTTTGGGCAGACCCGGATAAACAGCAGGCTCCCAAAGCATGGCAGGGACTGACATTGGATGAGAAGCTTGCTGAAGTGACGAAGTTTACCACGGAGAGCATCCAGACATTACTGGACAACGGGGTGAATGTCGGCATGGTACAGGTCGGTAATGAGACCAACAACGGAATTGCCGGCGAGAGCGACTGGTCGACCGGAATGCTGCGGGTATTTGCAACAGGCTGCGATGCGGTACATGCGGTAGCTGATAAGAACAATCATCCCATCAAAGCAGTGTTGCATTTTGCCAATCCGGAAAGCGGAAAGTATCAGACCTATGCGGCAAAACTTGCGGAAGCAAATGTAAATTACGATGTATTTGCATCTTCCTATTATCCTTACTGGCACGGCACTCTGAGTAATTTACAGGGTCAGTTGGATGCCATTGCCAAGACTTACGAGAAGGAAGTTATGGTGGCGGAGACTTCCTGGGCAACGACCCTGGAAGACGGTGACGGTCATGACAATACCGTAAGAGACGGCAACAATGACACGGATATGCCTTATGATTTCAGCATCTACGGACAGGCAAAGGAACTGAGAGAAGTTATTAATACTATTGTAAATACAACGAACGGTATCGGCGTATTTTACTGGGAACCCGCATGGCTTCCGGTACAGGTCTATGATGCCGACGCAGACAATGCAGAAGAAGTATTACAGAACAACCGCACAGCCTGGGAACAGTACGGCTCCGGCTGGGCAGCATCCTATGCGGGAGAATACGATGCCAAGGATGCCGGAAAATGGTATGGTGGCTCCGCAGTAGACAATCAGGCGTTGTTTGATTTCTCCGGACATCCTCTGGATACACTGAATATTTTTAAATATGTAAAAACAGGTGCGACCACAGAACTTAAGATCAGCGTTGTGAAAACGACAACTGCAGAAGCTGCACTGGGAGAAGAAATCAGTCTTCCGGAAAAAGTGACGGTAACGTATTCTGACGGAACTTCTTCCGAACGGGAAGTGACCTGGAATGCAGAACAGATCAAGACTGCACAGGAAAATGGTGCGGGAGAATACCGAATTACCGGTGAAGTTGTTCTGAATGAAAAGAAATATGAGGCAATCTGCAAACTGACCATCAGCCCTGAAAACATTCTTCCGGACGGCGGCTTTGAAAGCGGCGCAGATACAGCTTGGACGATTGATGGCAATGGAGTGAGTGTCAAGGCAGACAGCAGTAATGTCAAAAAGGGAACCTATTGTCTGCATTTCTGGGCAGATACGGAAATGAATTACACGGCTACGCAGACCGTGACGCTGGATGCCGGTGTATATACCTTCGGAGGATATCTCCAGGGCAGCCCGGATGGTACGGATGATACTTATGAAATCTATGTAAGCTATGACGGACAGGAACAGACGGCATCTGTAGCAATGAACGGTTGGCAGAACTGGAGCAATCCCGAGATCAAAGAGATTACCATTACAAAGAACAATACAGAGATCACTTTGGGAATCCGTGTAAAAGCATCTGCAAATATATGGGGAGCCTGGGATGAGATGTACCTGTATAGGATTGGCGATGTCACCGAGACCCCGGTTGTAACACCACAGCCGTCCACACCGGAACCGGCACAGAGTTCCTCTTCCGACAGCGATACCGCTGCGCCGGCACAGACCGTAGACTGGAATACAGTAACTGCAAATGTACAGGATAAGATTGCGGAAGTAACACAGAATCCAAACATTAACAGTGTGAACATGAACATCGTATGTTCCGGAGAGACCAAACTCCCTGCCACTGTGTTAGAATCCATCCAGGGCTCTAACATGGCACTGGCATTGCACAACGGTAACGGCGTGGCAATCAGCATCAGCGGACAGGATCTGAAAGGAACTGCCCTGAATGCCCTGCAGAGCATTGACCTCACCGTAAACAGCGATGCACAGAACATTCCGGCAGCAGTAGTGGCATCCAAAAATGCAGACGCTGTAAAACAGCTGTCTGTACAAAACAGCGGAGTCTTCCCGGTACCGGTAAACATTCATGTGAGTGTGGGAGCAGAGAACAGCGGAAAATCAGCGAACCTGTACCGCTACAATGAAGAGACGAAACAGTTAGAATACTGTGCGTCCTTCCCCGTGACCAGGAACGGTCAGTCCATGTTCGCCTTAAAACAGGGCGGTGATTACATGGTGACCGTAACAGCAACACAGCCGAAAGAGACCGTATACTTTGCAGGCGGTGATTATACAGTGAAAGCGGGAGATACCCTGTCTGTCATTGCAGCACGCTCCAACATCTCGTTGACAGCACTGAAAGCCAAAAATCCGCAGATTAAGAATATCCATAAGATTCGCGTGGGACAGAAAATTAATTTGAATTAATTTTGTCTTGAAAAATTAAATAATTGCAAACAAAAAAAGGTAACACAATTG
>CAVFMG010000186.1:0-4432 GCA_963623435.1 Odoribacter splanchnicus | reverse complement strand
ATGCCAGGGTCAAAAGGTCTAAGCCCACATGAGCTTGCTCATAAGTGGGTGAAAGACCTTAGGACCCGCCCCCCGATATGAGCATAAAAGTGGGATGATAATCCCACGATATGCGAATAGAGGGTAGGATTGCGGGAGTGCGTAGCACGGAGCAATCCGTAGGCAGCAAAGTCGGGGGGCTTTTGACTAAGACATAAAAAACAAGATATGTTACAATGAACAACAGAGAAAAAACATTGCATGCAATTTTCATAAAGTGAGGAAAGGACATATGTCGGACAGAAAAAAAGAACAGGCGGTGGAACGCGCCCTGACGGAAGGGTATGAGAAGTATTACCGCTTTGCCTATAGTTATGTACATAATGAAGCGGACGCGCTGGACATTGTACAGGAAGCAGCCTATAAAGCCATTTTAAAAAGTGACAGCCTGAAGGAGCCGCAATATGTGGAGACCTGGGTGTACCGGATCGTGATTAATGAGGCATGCAGCTTCTTACGCAGCCGGAAGGAGAGCGCGGATGTGGACGAGATCCAGGCGGCGAGTGAAGATACCTATGAAAATATTGATCTAAAGCGTGCCATAGATAATCTGGATCCGAAGGATCGAGCCATTGTGGTTTTACGATTTTTTGAGGACAGGCAGCTGGAGGAGATTGCAAAGATCCTGAATGAGAACCTGAGTACGGTAAAAAGCAGGCTGTACCGGGTGATGAAAAAGCTACGGCTGAATCTCGAAGGCAGCCCTGGGTGATCCGGGACTGCTTGCACAGACATGGATAGGATACAGGCACATATATAGGGAAAGATATCGGATGAAATAATATGACTGCTCCGGGAAGACCGGACAGATGGAGAATAGATATGACAGAACAGGAACAGTTGAAACAGTTAAAAGAGGAGTATGAGAATATGACAATCCCCGAGACAGGACGGGAACGGCTGCAGGCAGGTATCGACAGAGCCCGGATGGAGAAAAAAAGAGCGGAACGTGCAAGACGCCGGCCTGCGTGGACAGCGGTGGCTGCGGCAGCGGTCGTGATGATCGCACTGCCCAACACCAGCATGCAGATCGCCCATGCCATGGAAAATATCCCTGTGCTGGGAGGCTTTTTCCAGCTGGTGACGGTGCGGCAGTACAATTACAGTGATGAGAACCATGATGCGGAGATCGAACTGGCACAGATCAACTATGAGGATGGAGAAGGAGCCACTGCCGTATCGGAAGTGGCAGTAGGAGCTACTGCTCCGAAGGGCGCAGATGCCAGAAGCGTGGAAGGCGACGAAAAAGATGCTGCCGTGGCAAAGCTGTCGGAAGACGGTGTGCAGGCGGTCAATCAGGATATGACGGCTACAGTAGAGGAACTGATCCGTCAGTTCGAGGATACCTTATCCGAGGAAGGGTATCATGGATTGCATGTATCCCAGGAGGTTGTTACGGATAATGCACACTATTACACCGTGAAATTAAGCGTGTTGGAGACGGAAGCCAGCGGCTACGAGCATAATCAGTTTTATACGATTGATAAACAGACGGGAAATGTGGTGACACTGGAAGATCTGTTTGCAGAAGGGAGCGACTATATTTCCGCGATCAGCGAGAACATTAAGACCCAGATGAAGGAGCAGATGGCAGCGGACGAAGGTGTGATCTATTTTTTGGATGACGAGGACATGCCGGAATTCAATTTCCAGGGGATCACGGAGCAGACGAATTTCTATTTTAATGAAAAGGAAGAACTGGTCATTGCCTTTGACGAATACGAAGTGGCTCCCGGTTCTATGGGAGCACCGGAATTCGTGATCCCGCAGGAAGTGACGGCAGCACTTTTAAAGTAAATAAATATCTAAATGGGAAAACTCCCGCATATCATGAAGCAAGAAGATATGCGGGAGCTTTTTTATGCCATTGATCGTATTGGATGCGGGACACGGTGGGGGATGGTCGGAAATACGGCTACTATTCTATAACCCCAGCATTTATGCGGGTTGCAGGATTTATTCTACCATGAGGTAATAGTGGAATTCAAGGGTATTTGTATCCTTGTAGAACACGATCTTGCGCACAATGCCCCGGAGAGTCTCCGCTTTCAGGTCATTCGGTGCGTCACTTTCGATGATATCCAGGACGGACTGTACGCGGCTTAGGAACTGCTCTTTGTAGTTCTCAGGACCGGAGGCAGCAGTCGTCATCTCTGAGAGCAGTGCTTCCAGATCTGCCCGGCGCTTCTCTATCATGTCCTTATTCCGTTTGTAATCTTCCAGAGTATCAATTTCATTCAGATATGCCTCCTTGATACGCTCCAGCTTACGATCCAGGGAAGCCAGCTCACGCTGGTAACGCTGTCTGTCCAGCTCTATGGTCGGTTCATAGGTCCGGACAAGCTCAAAGGATACGTCCGTGACGCTCTCCAGCACCTCATGGAGAGACGTAATCACGGCGGAGGTAAGTTTCTTTGCAGAGATGTATTGTGAGCCTGTATGAAGCCCCTTCATGTATCCCAGACACTGGAAACCCTCACCGGAGACATAAGAACTTCCGTTAGGTGCTTTCCGGGGATAGCCTTCCTTGTGGGACAGGGACTTTCCGCAGACAGGACATTTTACAAGACCAGATAGCCAGTGCTTCGTGTGGGAGACCGGATGCTCATAGCGTTGCATCAGCTTCTTGCTGTGTTCCCGGCGCTCTTGGACAATATTCCAGGTATCCATGTCAATGATGGGTTCGTGGAAGCTGTCACTGATGATCCATTCCTCGGGATCCCTCAGGGTGCTGGTGGCACTGGATTCCCGCATGTTGTAGCGCACTTTGCCAATATAAAAGGGATTCTCCAGTATGTAGATCACACCTTCCTGATCAAAACGCTTGCCGGTCTTTGTCTTATATCCGTGCTCATTCAAATCTCTGGTGATGTAGTTGATGTCACTACCGGTGGCGTACATATCGAAAATCTTACGGACAATAGCGGCTTCCTGCTCTTCGATGACAGGATTCTCGTTCGGTGCCTTGGTATATCCCAGTGGCATCTTGCCATTGTAGAGACCCTTCCGGGCGCGGGAGAGCATGGAACGGCGGACTTCCCCGGATAGGTTCACAGAGTAGAATTCATCCTGCCACTCGATGATCATTTCGATCAGTCGGCCATACATGCCATCGATCAGCGGCTCACTGACGGATACCACATCGATTCCGAGTTTTTTCCGGAGCATGGACTTGTAGAAAGTACTCTCGTCCTGATTTCTGGCAAAACGGCTGAACTTCCACAGGACAATGACGTCGAAGGGCTTCGGCTTTACTTTTGCCATTGCAATCATATTCTGGAAGGCATACCGGTTACTGGATTTGCGGCCGGAACGTCCATCCTCTTCCACGAAGATATATTCCGACGGCAGCAGGATGTTATGCTGCAGGCAGTACTTTTTGATCTCCTCCAGCTGGGACTCCGGGGAATACTCCAGCTGATCATCGGTACTGACACGGATATAGGCGGCACCGGTGCGGATCCGGTCCGTGGTCTCCGCAGATTTACGTATCACTTTCTTAGCCATTGCACATTCCTCCTAAGTAAATGTACGGAAAAATGGGCATAAAAATGCCCGGACATATGTTTGCATTGCAATCTGCCCGGGAAAATGATAAAATGCACTTGTTCAAGGTGATTTTATACGGGTATCCCGGTAAGATCGGATCAGCTCCGGTGTTGGCGCACTGGGGCTGATTTTTTTGTAGCTACACAACGAAAGAAGCCTCGCACAAGGCGAGGCTCCTTTGGTAATAACTACAGTCTTTTTTAATGCCCTATAGGCACAGTTTTTCGATCTTTCAATCGAACGTAGTTATTATAGAACATAATATGCTCGCCGTCAATCAAAATATGTAAAGTTCTTTAATTTTTTCATTGATTTTGTCCATTGCGGTATCAGAAAATCTAATACCGGATAGAACATCTGCGTTTTTACGTGGATCAAAGATCCGCTGCTTACTAATGGTAGTTATTTGTTCAATTTTGGCAATGCTGCCATCTTTCATTCTGTGCAGTTCGACATTTATTTTGCTAAGAGCTTTTGTGTCTTCCTGCAGTTGTGTAAGACGTTCGGTCTGCCTTGCAAGGGAATCTTCCAAGTCAGATTTCATTTTAGCCGTTCTTTCGGGATCAAACTTTGTTGCATCTGCAAAAGCAACAGATATAAATTCATATACCTGACGTGACTGCTCTATATTTGTCTGACATTCTTTTATTTGTTTGGTCAAGTCTTCTGATAAGGAGTCATACTTTGCTTTTAAGCGGGTATACAATTCTCGGCCTAAAAGAACATCTCTCTCATATACTTTCTTTTCCTCTTTTTGAGAAGTCAAAGGAACAACAGTAATGGTTTTGGAATTATGCTTATTATCCTTATCCAGAACAATGGCATACCTTAGACCGCCCTGCTC
>CAVFMG010000185.1:0-4449 GCA_963623435.1 Odoribacter splanchnicus | reverse complement strand
TCTCACTTTTCCGGATATAAGAAGGCAGGCACCGCCCCGTGCAGTGCCCGCCCCCATATTCTGACCTTTTTTCTATTTCTTATGTATCAAAATTCTTTATGCGACAATGAAGAATTTCAACAGGAAGATCAGTGATAATACATAAGTAAGTACAGAAACATCCTTTGCCTTACCGGTAAATACCTTGATCACGGTATAGGTGATCAGTCCAAGACCGATGGCATGTCCGATGGATCCGGAGATCGGCATGGCGATCATCATCAGAGCCACGGGAAGTGACTGGCAAATGTCATCGAAATCTACATTCTTAAGACCTGCTACCATCAACACACCGACATAGATCAGTGCGGAGGAAGTAGCTGCCGCAGGGATGATGCCTGCGATAGGTGCAATGAAGATACTTGCCAGGAACATGATACCGGTGGTCAGTGCGGTCAGTCCGGTACGTCCGCCTGCTTCCACACCGGATGCAGACTCTACGAAGGTGGTAACGGTGGAAGTACCGGTTACGGAACCTGCCAGAGTACCTACTGCGTCGGATAACAGTGCCTGCTTCATGTTCGGCATCTTGCCGTCCTTATCCAGCATTCCCGCACGGCTTGCAGTTCCTACCAAAGTACCTATGGTATCGAACATATCAATGATACAAAAGGTAATGATCAGAGTGATGGCGGTAAACCAGCCAATCTCTGCAAATCCCTGGAAATTAAACTTAAACAGTGTGGTGGAAGCCATATCTCCGAAAGCAGGTACGAAAGATGCGGTTGCCAGAGAAGCAAAGGGATTGGTCCCCAGGAAAATAGCCTCTCCTGCCCAGTAGATGATGCTGGCGATCAGCATACCCAGTAATACAGCACCCTTAACACCTCTCTGTGCCAGAACAACAATGGCAAACAGACCTACGAACATGGTGACAACGGACAGAACCATTGCGGAATAACCGGAGCCCATATTGGATTTTGCCAGTGAAGGAGTCAGTGCACCGAAGAAATCTCTCATAGCATAGAACGGTCCGCCGTTCTCGGAATAGATACCTGCATTAGAGCCAACGCCGATGTTTAACAGCATCAGGCCGATGGCAGGTGCAATACCGAGACGTACGCCCAGAGGGATTGCCTCTACAATCTTCTCACGGATGTTCAGTACGGAGAGGATCAGGAACACGATACCCTCGATCAATATAATGCACAGAGCAGCCTGGAAGGATGCCACATAGGTCATCCCGGTCAGTGCTACGATATTGGTTACTACGACTGCAAAAAAGCTGTTCAGTCCCATACCGGGAGCCATGGCAAAAGGCTTATTTGCCAGAAATGCCATTACGATGGTACCGATTGCGGATGCAATACAGGTTGCCAGGAAAACACCGTTCCACAGTTCCGGCATGGTATCCTTGCCAAAACCGGTCAGCAGGTTCGGATTCAGGGCTATAATATAAGCCATGGTCATGAACGTAGTCAGTCCGGCAATGATCTCTGTTTTTGCCGTGGTGTTGTTTTCCTTCAATTTGAAGATTTTTTCTAACATCTTTTCCCTCCTAAGTATTCTGGGAGCCACACAGGGAACTCCGGTTCTATGTCTTCTGAGCCAGTTTCTTACTCAGTCAACAGTCTCTTTACGATCTTTTCACATTTTGCGTAAATACGCTCTGGATCCTCTCCTACGTTGAACTCTCCGTTACGGTACAGGATTTTGCCGCCGATCATGGTCATGCAGACGTTGGACTTACTGCCGCTGTAGACCAGATTCTTGGGAATGTTGTGGATGGGCTGCATGTTGGGCTGGTGCAGATCGATCATGATAAGATCCGCGTATTTTCCCTTTGCCAACACATCCGCCCGGTTCAGGCGCATTGCCTTGGCGCCGTTCACCGTTGCCATCTTCAGTACTTCCATGGCATCCATGCTGGAAGCATCCTTCTCTAATAGTTTGCTTAATCCTGTGACTAAGAACATCTCACGGAACATATCCAGACAATTGTTGCTGGCAGGTCCGTCGGTTCCGATTGCCACAGGGATCTTATGCCGCACGTAATCGGCAATGGGTGCGATGCCGCTGGCAAGCTTCGTATTGGAGCCTGGATTCGTGATCACATACATACGATGTCTGCGGAAGACATCCAGATCCTGCTCCGTCACATGGACGCAGTGGAATCCGCCTCCGCCGTAGTCAAACATTCCCAGAGAGTCTAAGAACATGGGCGGCGTCATACCGTAGCGTCCCTTGCACTCTTCCACTTCTTTCTCCGTCTCGGAGATATGGGCGTATACCGGTGTCCGATAATGATGTGCCATTTCCGATACCTTGCAAAGTAACTCCTTGGAACAGGTATATTCTGCATGGAATCCCAGCTGATAACTGATCAGTGAATTCTTCTTATTCCATTTTAAAAATTCCTCTTCCACCTGTTTCGGAGAGGAACTGAAATTATTCAGTCCCGATACCAGCACGCAGCGCATGCCGGTATCCAGGCAGGCTTCCGCGATGGTATCCGGTGTCAGATACATATCGAAAATGGAAGTCACACCGGAAGTCAGATATTCCAGGATTGCCAGGCGGGTCAGTTCATAGATATCCTCTCCGGTTAGCTTCGCCTCTAAGGGGAATACCTGCTTATTCAGCCACTGGTCTAGAGGCATATCATCCGCCATGGAACGTAAGAACGTCATGCCGGAATGGGTATGCGCATTTTTAAATCCGGGCATCAGCAGGTTGCCCTTGCAATCCAGTTCAATGTCCCAGGCAATTCTCGGGAACTGGGATCTGTCCCATTCCTCCGCCAGCTCTTTCTGTTCCGCCACATATGCGATCTTGTCATTTTTTACCCATACCTCACCATAGAAGACTTCTCTGCCGGGCTCCATGGTGAGAATTCGTGCATTGTATAATCTGATATTCATCTGATTGCATCTCCTCCAAATCCATAAGGAAGTAATTCTTTTAATGTGTAACTTTGATAATCCTGCTTACTTTTTACCACATAGATCACAAAATCATCCGTGCAGAATTCCTGCATCACCTGTCTGCAGATGCCACAGGGATACGCATATTCCACAGGATCCTCTCCTGCGGTTCCACCGGCGATTGCGATGGCGGTAAACTTGCGCTCTCCTTCACTGACTGCCTTGAAAAAGGCGGTACGCTCCGCACAGTTGGTGACTCCGTAAGAAGCGTTTTCAATATTGCCGCCAAGGTACCTGTGTCCTTCTTTCGTCAGCAGTGCCGCTCCCACCGTATAGCCAGAATAAGGAGCATACGCGAGCTTTCTGGCTTCTAATGCCTGCAGGATCAGTTCTTTTTCTTCGGTGTCTGAGATTAAGATCATTCGGATCTCCTTTTTGACGGTCTATACAAATTTCTTCACAGATTCCGTTACCAGCTTCTTGAATCTGGGTGCTGCCATATCCGCAGCCTCCTGTACTTCTTCATGATTCAGGGGCTGGTCCGTCATTCCCGCTGCCAGGTTGCTGATGCAGGAAATGCCGCAGATGCGCATTCCCATGTGGTTAGCTGCAATGGCTTCCACCACGGTGCTCATGCCTACCGCATCACAGCCCAGGGTTCGAAGCATGCGGATCTCTGCCGGAGATTCAAAAGAAGGACCAGTCAGCTGGGTGTAAATACCCTCCTGTAAATAAATGCCGTTCTCCTTCGCAGTCTCGCAGATGATCTGCTGTAAATCCTTGTCATAGACATGGCTCATATCCGGGAAACGCAGTCCCAATTCGTCGATGTTGGCACCGATCAGAGGATTGGGAGCAAATACGGAAATGTGGTCACGGATCAGCATCAGATCTCCTGCATGGAATGAGGTATTCACACCGCCTGCCGCATTGGTCAGAAACAAGATCTCTGCCCCTAACAGCTTCATCAGTCTTGTGGGAAGTACCACATCCGTTACATCATAACCTTCGTAATAATGCACTCTTCCCTTCATGCATACTACAGGGATCTCATCGAGGTAACCGAAGATAAATTTACCGGCATGTCCCGGTACGGTGGAGACGGGGAATCCCTCGATCTCCGCATAAGAAATCTCCGTCACCACACGGATCTGCTCCGCATAATCGCCTAAGCCCGATCCTAAAACGATCGCCACCTTCGGCACAAAATCCGTCTTTTTTCTCACACATTCATAGCAGTTCTGTAATTTTGCATATACCCGATTCATCTACGTCCTCCGTTTCACCGTATTTTCATGCAATTTAGCAAATATTCTTCCTGTTTTTCAGAAAAATAAAGCAAAGTCAACAAAGGTATTATACAAAAGGAACGGGAAAAAAGCAATCTAAATAATAATACATACCATTCCCCCATTACTGTCGTTTACGATCTTCTGCATGGTATCCTGAAGCTTTAACTGGCTCTCTTCTCCGATGGAGGCGACTTTCGTGGAGATGCCGTCATCCACCAGCTGTTCCACGGTCTTGCCGAAGATATTGGTCTCCC
>CAVFMG010000184.1:0-4459 GCA_963623435.1 Odoribacter splanchnicus | reverse complement strand
GACTAAGGTAATGTGTAAGAAATTAGTGGAAAAAGCAGCAGGAAAAAGAGGGAAAAGTGGATGAAACAGGTATTTCTCATGGTGACCGGCGCGAGCTATGGTCTGCTGTCGGCAGCGGGCGTGTTTACCGTGCTGGTGGCGGTGGGGCTGATTCCGAGATTTGTCGGAAAGACACATACTGCCCGGTATGTACTTCTCTACGAAGAAATGGTCATTTTCGGAACACTGGTGGGATGCTTTGTCACGATATTTCCGGAATACAGCGGGTGGGGAGCTTTTTTGCGCGAACATTTTCCGAAGCGGCTGTGGCTTTGGACGGCAATGGGAGTGACCGCACAGGCGTTTTTTGGCTTTTTTGCCGGAATGTTTATCGGGTGTCTTGCGCTTGCCATCGCTGAAATGTTGGACAGCATCCCCATTTTCGCCAGGAGGATCTCTTTCCGGCACGGACTGGGATTCGCGATCTTAGGCATGGCGGCAGGGAAACTTTGCGGATCTCTTCTTTATTTCGCAACAGAATTCCATAGGACGGTACACTGAGGAAATGAAAATGAAGCAGACAACGGTGTATTTAAAGTGTGACAGAAGTGCTGAGGTGCAGTCACAGGATGTATTTCTGAAAGATGTGGCGAAGCTGCGCTGTCAGGACAAACTACTGGCAGCAAAATTAAAATCCATCAAGGTGCATCATTTTGCCCCGGAGGGAGGAAAACGGTGCGTGATCAGCTGCCTGAAGCTGGTGAGCCTGATGGAAGAAGTCTGTACCGAGATCGAAGTGCAGGTGGTGGGTGAGACGGATGTGCTGGTGGAATGGATCAGCGTGAACAGGCATAAGGGGTGGCAGCAGTGGAGCAAGGCAGCAGTGGTGTGTTTGATCAGTTTCTTCGGCACTGCATTTACGATCATGGCATACCACAATGATGTGGGGATCAACGATGTGTTTACCGAGGTGTACCGGATGTGCATGGGACAGGAACCTGCGGGGCTCAATACGCTGGAAGTGGCGTATTCTGTAGGACTGGCGATGGGCATCATTGTATTCTTCAACCATATCGGAGGCAGGCGATTAACCAAGGATCCTACGCCTGTGGAAGTGTCCATTAAAAATTACGAGACCGACGTGGACAAGACGATGATTGAGCAGGCGGGAAGAGAAGGCAGGGAGATCGAAGAGGATAATTAAGGAAGATACAGGAAATCCCCGGAATGGGTTGACATAGAAAAAGGTGAACGGTATAATTAAAATAGTGATGTAACAAAATTGTAACAAATTTGTAAAAGGAATTTAACCGAAGGCAGTAATACAGGAATAACGAAAGGTTTTTATGCTAAAGAATAAGAAAAACAGACAGATAAGAATCATAGCAGCCGGCATGGCACTCTTCGTGCTGGCATCTCCGATCTCCGCATCCGCAGCCGGCAGCACCACACTGATGGCTTCCGGCGGTATCGCATCCGTACTGGAGATGGATCGTTCCCTGGAGGAATATATCCAGATCGCCCAGGATGCGCAGGGAGCTTCCTGGGGATACACCAATATCGGTGTCGCCAACGTGGAATCCGGCAATCTGAATGTCAGAGCAGTGCCTTCCACCGACGGCAAACTGGTGGGCAAACTGCCCAAGGATGCGGCGTGCGAAGTCATCGAGACGAAGGACGGTTGGTCTCATATTAAGTCCGGAGAAGTAGAAGGCTATGTCAGCAGAGAGTTCCTGCTGACCGGACCGGAAGCCAAGCTGCGTGCGGCGGAGTTGGTACATACGGTGGCAATCGCCAATACGGACGGACTGAATGTGCGCCAGGAGCCCAACACATCCAGCGAGATCGTGACCCAGGTAGGCCAGGGCGAGGAAATGGAATACATGGAGACCGGCGCAGATGGCTGGGTGAAGATCTCCATCGATGGTGAGGATGCTTATGTATCTCAGGAATTTGTCACAGTGGAAGAGAAGCTGGACACTGCCATCACCATGACGGAGCTGCTTTACGGTCAGGGCGTATCCGATGTGCGCGTAGACCTGGTGGAATATGCGAAACAGTTCGTGGGTAACCCTTATGTATGGGGAGGAACCAGTCTGACCAAGGGTGCCGACTGTTCCGGCTTTGTACTGGCGGTATTCAAAAAATACGGTATCACCCTGAGCCATTCTTCCAGAGCACAGGCGAATGAAGGTACGAAGATCAGTGCTTCCGAGTTAAAGCCCGGAGACCTGGTATTCTACGGTAACGGCAAGGGCAATATCAACCATGTGGCAATCTATATCGGCGGCGGACAGGTAATTCACGCCAGCAGCCCGAAGACCGGTATCAAGATCAGCAACTACAAATACCGTACTCCGGTAAAGTGTGTCCGGGTAATTCGCGACTAAGCATAGAACCATACTTATAGTACCGTACTTACCTCTTTTGCAATTGTGTTTAGGGGGGAGTATGGTACTATTTTTTATATGCGGAAGTGTAAAAAACGCAAAAAACGCAACGAAACGAAACAGGGGATGAGCATGCGTAAAGTAGCTTTGATCACAGACGGTTGGCGACGTCTGTTCACATATGCCTGGCAAAGCGCAGAAGCTTCCGTACCCGCTGTCCATGAGTATCGGAACCGTGGTGACGGATCCGAACAGCGAACAAACCTTCGCGGACTATGTCAAGGAAGCGGACAGCCTGATGTACGAAGAAAAAGTACAGAAGAGAGCCGCAAGAAAATAAAAAGGTTATTTACAACGGACAATTCTTATGGTATATTGGAAAAGTATGATTAGCCGATGCTCAGATTACGGACACTCCGACCTTAGTCTTGGTATCCGGCGTTTAAAAAACAGGAGGAAAAAGAAATGATTTCTAAGGAAAAGAAAACAGCCATCATGAACGAGTACGCAAGAACCCCCGGTGACACCGGTTCACCTGAGGTACAGGTAGCAGTCCTGACCGCAAGAATCCAGGAGCTTACCGAGCATCTGAAGGAGAACCCCAAGGATCATCATTCTCGTCGTGGTATGCTGAAGATGGTAGGTCAGAGACGTGGTCTTCTGGAGTACCTGAAGAAGAAGGATATCGAGAGATATCGTGCATTAATCGAGAAGCTTGGCTTAAGAAAATAATGCTGACTGGTGAGCGGGGTCTGCCGATTACATCGGCGCTCCGCTTCTCTTGTTTCTCATTAAGGTAACATGCGGGATGGAAGTGAGCCCCGAGACCGCTGAAAAGGTTACGCTGTGTGCGGAATGTAGCGCGATTTTTTCAGTAGTTTCGGTAATCCTCCGGACCGTAGAAATAACAATTTAAATCGCATAAGATAAATCCGATGCGATGGATAGGAGGAATTTATGTATCAAAGTTACAAGATGGATCTTGCAGGCAGACCTTTAGTCGTTGATATCAACCGCGTAGGTAAGCAGGCAAACGGATGTGCATTCATGCACTATGGTGATACCACTGTTCTCTGTACCGCAACCGCTTCCGAGAAGCCCAGAGACGGTATCGATTTCTTCCCTCTGAGTGTAGA
The DNA here is from genome assembly GCA_963623435.1 of Odoribacter splanchnicus. Lineage (GTDB taxonomy): Bacteria > Bacillota > Clostridia > Lachnospirales > Lachnospiraceae > Acetatifactor. Next base: position 954 of record CAVFMG010000184.1, on the reverse strand, counting down.
GTACGAAGAGAAAATGTACGCTGTGGGTAAGATCCCCGGCGGTTTCAACAAGAGAGAGGGTAAGGCAAGCGAGAACGCTATCCTGACCAGCCGTGTCATCGACAGACCTATGCGTCCCCTGTTCCCTAAGGATTACCGTAATGACGTAACCCTGAACAACATGGTAATGAGCGTAGATCCCGCATGTCGTCCCGAGCTGGTAGCTATGATCGGTGCAGCTATCGCCACCTGCATTTCTGATATTCCTTTCGATGGCCCCTGCGCTATGACCCAGGTGGGCATGATCGACGGCGAGTTCGTTATCAACCCCAGCCAGGAGCAGTGGAAGAAGGGTGACCTGAATCTGACCGTTGCTTCCACCAGAGAGAAAGTCATCATGATCGAGGCAGGAGCTAACGAGATCCCCGAGGCTACCATGATCGAGGCTATCTACAAGGCTCACGAAGTGAACCAGACCATTATCGCTTTCATCGACAAGATTGTAGCAGAAGTAGGCAAGAAGAAGCATGAGTACACCAGCTGTGCAGTGCCTGCTGAAATGTTCGAGGCTATGAAGGAGATCGTATCTCCCGCTGAGATGGAAGAAGCAGTATTTACCGATGACAAGCAGACCCGTGAGGAGAACATCCGCGTGATCACCGACAAGCTGACCGAGGCTTTCGCTGAGAACGAAGAGTGGCTGGCTATCTTAGGTGAGGCTGTATATCAGTATGAGAAGAAGACTGTTCGTAAGATGATCCTGAAGGACCACAAGCGTCCCGACGGTCGTGCAATTACCCAGATCCGTCCTCTGGCAGCAGAGGTAGACATCATCCCCCGTGTACATGGTTCCGCTATGTTCACCCGTGGACAGACACAGATCTGTAACGTATGTACTCTGGCACCTCTGTCCGAGCAGCAGAAGATCGACGGTCTGGATGAGAACGAAGTAAGCAAGAGATATATGCATCATTA
>CAVFMG010000183.1:0-4481 GCA_963623435.1 Odoribacter splanchnicus | reverse complement strand
TTTTAATCCTGGGCTTAGCACCATGTTTTATACTTCAACTCCGAAAGTCAGGTATCATAAGCAGAAATTGCTGTCAACACCTGTTGCAAGGGTTCCAATTTTCAGGTCATTCGTTACAGTAACGGTGCAAGCAGTCGCATGATGCACTGCCATCCCCGCACCGCTATATTTTTTCTTCCGTCACGATATTTATCCGTGACTTCCTCGCTTTCCTGAATAAGGTTATTAAAATCCGCCTCAATATCACGGATGGCATCACAGCCGTGCATCCAGACACCGTTTTCAAAATGATGGTACAGGCTGCGGTAATCCATGTTGATGGTGCCTACCGTTGCAGTATCCTCATCGCAAAGCATCTGCTTGGCATGCAGGAATCCCGGGGTATATTCATAGACGCGCACGCCCTGGCGCACCAGTCCGGAATAATAGGATCTGGTCACGCCGTAGATGATTTTCTTATCCGGGATTCCGGGGGTAAATACCCGCACATCCACGCCGCGCTTGGCTGCCAGTCCCAGTTCTCTCGTCATCTCGTCACTGATGATCAGATAAGGAGTTGCCACATAGAGACGTCTCTTCGCCGTCTTGATCAGGTTCAGGTAGACATTCTCACCCACCGGTTCCCCATCTAACGGAGAATCCGCATAGGGCTGCACATATCCGAAAGCTTTTTGGGCACTTCGGTCTTCTGCCGCCTCCTGGGATGCCTTCAGATACTTTTCATAATCCGTATCCGCCTGTCCCATTACATTCCACATTTCCAGAAACATCATGGTGAAGCTCTGCACCGCTCTGCCGGTCAGCTTCACTCCGGTATCCTTCCAGTAGCCGTAAGGATGGGTAATGTTAAAATACTCATCCGCCAGATTATATCCACCGGTAAATCCCACTTTGCCGTCGATGATCATGATCTTACGATGGTCGCGGTTATTCATGAAAATATTTAAAAATGGCACTACATAGTTAAATACTCTGCACTGGGCGCCGATGGCATTCATCCGGTCAATAAAGCTTTTGTCCAGGAAACCGATGCATCCCACATCATCATATAAAATGCGGACTTCCACGCCCTCGGCAGCCTTTCTTGCCAGCACATCTTTAAGACGCGCAAAGGCTTCTGCTTCCTCGATGGCATGGTATTCCAGGAAAATAAAGTTCTTTGCTTTCTCCAGTTCCCGTAACTGCTCCTCATATCCCAAATACGCCTCCGGGTAGAATTGCACATCCGTTCCGTCATATACGGGATAATTGCCGTACTTCCAGATATAGTGACACTGGTTGGCAGTCATGGGATCTTCCGCTTTAAGGTGCTGTAGCACAGTCTCATCCTGAGGATTTAAAGGGATCAGTTGTGCATCCACATCCTCGAATCTGCGGATGACCTTATGCATGACCTCTTTATGTCCAAATAGACCATAAATACACAATCCCAGTACGGGAAAAGCAAGAATCACAATAATCCAGGGCATCTTAAATGCGGCATTGGTATGTTTTCCGTAAATCCTGAGTGCCACTGCCAGAGCCAGCAGACTGGTAAATAGTGAGATTACGGAGGAATACTGATATAGCCAGATCAGCAGCACCAGGATCCATATGATCTGCAACAGTACAGCCAGTGCCGCAAAAACAATTCTTCCTATGCTGTTTTTAACATTTCCTTTGACTTCCGAACGCATCTGTTTCTTCTCGCCCATTTGTATCCTCTTTTGTTCTGCCTTTTCCCTTGCAGGATGCATAACCGTCCCGTATGCATCCTGTGGGGAAGATGATTCTATTATCGTACAATAAATTCAAAAAAATCTCAATAGTTCTTCCGACTACACCTGTCCGCTTTTGTCTGCCTAACCGCAGTTCCTGTCACACAGCACCACTACGGTAGACGGTGTGGTCTGTGCTGGAATGCTCCGCGTGGAAGAAGCATAGCTGACCACCAGATTATGATTGGCGGGACTTGCCTGAAAATACTGGTTGTTCACAGTACGTACATCCACGGTACCGTCCAGATTTAACTGCAGGGTCTGCTCCTCATTGATCAGGGAATTGTTGTAGTAGCTCACATCCACGAAACGGTCATTGCGATCCTCCGCTACCACCACCGCAGTATACTGGGGCGGATAGATCAGGGGCATGGGCGCGTCATTGCGATACCAGAAAGTCGCCATCATTCCCACGGAAAGCGTAGTGAAATCCACTACATAAGTATCCGGGTTGATAAAAAAGTTCACAGTATTGCCATCCGTATCCTCAATGGTGGCAAATAAGAGGCATCCGTCGGCTCTGCGTCCGCCATGCCCTGCCGGAACCAGATCCACAATGGTTCCCTTCATGGAACCGAAACTGCTTCTTCTCATAGGTCTCTGAAATGAAAAACGATAATCCATACACACTCCTGCTGTTACTAAAAGCTTTCTCCTATTATATGCACAGCGGTGCCGCTGTTGTCATGCACCGTGATAAAAATGCAGGACCACTATTGTAAAAATAGTGATCCCGGTTTTTTTACAGAATAATGGTTCCGCCGCCCAGCACATGTTCGTCCTGATAGAACACCATGGCCTGTCCCGGCGTTGCGGCACGCACCGGTGCGTCAAAGGTGCAGAGCACCTTGCCGTCCGGCTGCTTTGTAAGGGTTCCGTACTCTCCCTTATGGTTGTAACGGATCTTCGCCAACACTCTGACAGGCTCCGTCAGGTCCTCCACCGCCATGTAATTCACATGATCGCACAGTACTTTCTCGGTGAAAAGCTCCTGATTGGAACCGATCACCACCTCATTGGTCTCCGGGCGGATGGCCGTGACAAACACTCTCTCCCCCATGGGAAGTTCCAATCCTCTGCGCTGTCCCAGAGTGTAATGGGTGATCCCCTTATGACGGCCTAAAATTCTGCCGTCCTCCGTGACAAAATTACCCGGACCCGGTACCTTTCCTCCGGCTTCCCTGTCGATAAAGGAGGCATAATCATTGTCCGGCACGAAACAGATCTCCTGACTGTCCGGCTTATGTGCCACCGGAAGTCCCGCTTCCTCTGCCATGGCACGGATCTCGTCCTTGGTATATTCTCCCACCGGCATCAGGGTATGTGCCAGCTGCTCCTGCGTCAGATTATATAAGGCATAGGTCTGATCCTTGGCTGCGGTAACGGAATTGCGGATGGCAAACCGGCCGTTTGGCAGCCTGTCGATCCTCGCATAATGTCCTGTGGCAATATAATCCGCCCCAATCTCCAGGCTCCTCTGTAACAGGGATTCCCACTTCACATAACGGTTGCAGGCGATACAGGGATTGGGGGTATGCCCCCTTAAATACTCTGCCACAAAATAGTCCATGACATGGCATTTGAATTCCTTCTTGAAATTCATGACATAATAAGGAATCTCCAGTCTCTGTGCCACTCTTCTGGCATCGTCCACCGCCGACAGTCCGCAGCAGCCGCCGTTGGCTTCCTTGGCTGCTTCCTCTTCATCCTGCCAGATCTGCATGGTGACTCCGATCACATCATAGCCCTGTTCTTTTAATAACATGGCTGCCACGGAGGAATCCACACCTCCGGACATGCCCACTACTACTTTTTTCTTCATAGATCTTAATAGTCTTCCTCTTCTTCGCCCTCACTGATGTCGTTCTTGGGCTTCTGCAGACCTTCGATGGTAATGTGATTCTTCTCCGCATAATCCCACAGTGCTGCATGGATCGCTTCCTCTGCAAGCAATGAGCAGTGTACCTTTACGGGAGGCAGTCCGTCTAAAGCCTCCATTACCGCCTTGTTCGTTACCTGTAATGCCTCCTGGATGGTCTTACCCTTTACCAGTTCGGTTGCCATGGAGCTGGTAGCTACAGCGGCACCGCAGCCGAAAGTCTTGAATTTGGCTTCTCTGATAATGCCGTTCTCATCGATATCTAAGAACATTCTCATGATGTCTCCGCACTTTGCGTTGCCCACGGTACCTACGCCGCTGGCATCCTCGATCTCTCCGACATTTCTGGGGTTCTGAAAGTGATCCATTACTTTTTCACTGTACATTTATCTGTTATCCTCTTCTTTCTCGCTTAGTTGTTCTTCTGGCTTTTCATAAAATCTTCGTACAAAGGAGACATATCCCGCAGTCTCTGTACGATTTTTTTCACTTCTTCCGCTACGATATCCATCTCTTCCTTCGTAGTCTCCTCAGACAGAGTCAGACGTAAGGAGCCATGGGCTTCCTCATGCTTTAAGCCGATGTCTAACAGCACATGGGAAGGATCCAAGGAGCCGGAAGTACATGCGGAACCACTGGAAGCGCAGATGCCCTTCATATCCAGCATGATCAGCATGGATTCTCCCTCGATGAACAGGAAGGAGAAATTGATATTGTTCGGCAGTCTCTTTGTGCGGTGGCCGTTCAGCCAGCAATGAGGAATCTCGTTCTCCAGACGTCCGATCAGATAGTCACGCAGTTCGACCTCCTTGCGGGTCTTGGTGTCCATGATACGCATGGCGCGG
>CAVFMG010000182.1:0-4524 GCA_963623435.1 Odoribacter splanchnicus | reverse complement strand
TTATTTCACTGCTATTCATGATAGCATTCACTTTGCAGTTCTGTCAACAACAGAGACAGAATATACTTTTGCAAGATCTTTTATCCAAAAAGGGTCCAACGTACGCCTATGAAGCACGCCAAACGTCACCCTCTCATCTTCGGGACTTTACTTCTGACCGCCACCGGTCTCATCACCCGCATCATCGGTTTTTTCTACCGGATCTACTTATCCAGGCTCTTCGGAGAAGAAGGCATGGGCATCTATCAGCTGCTCAGCCCGGCATTGTCTCTCTCCCTTTCCCTGACAGCTGCAGGCTACCAGACCGCCATCTCGAAATTCGTGGCAGCGGGATGTGCAAAACGGTATTCCGGAAATCTGAAAGTCTTATCTGCCGGAGCCTGCATCACACTGCCGCTGTCTCTTGCGACGAATGTCGTCCTGTTCCTGGCAGCGGAGCCCATCGGTATCTTTTTATTAAAGGAGCCCCGCACCGTATCCATGCTGCGGATCCTGTCATTCTCCATCCCCTTTGCCGCACTGCACGCCTGTATCAACGGCTATTTCTACGGGAAAAAGAAAGCTTCCGTTCCTGCCCTCACACAGCTTTTGGAGCAACTGGTAAGGGTCGGCTGTGTCTTCCTCGTCACCGGCAGGGATCTGGCAGAGGGCTGCACCCCCTCCATCAATGCCGCGGTCTTAGGACTTACTGTGGGCGAATTTTTTTCCATGCTGGTGGCTTTGCTCTGTCTGTATCTGCACCTGTACCGGGATCTGCCGCCTCTCATACTTCCGGAGTTTTTTCCTGCCTGCGGAACCTTCCGGAATCTGCTGGGAATGGCACTGCCGCTGACCGCCAACCGTATCGTGTTAAACCTCTTACAGAGCATCGAAGCCGTCTCTATTCCACAGAAGCTTTTGCTCTACGGTTATGATACCACCACAGCCTTAAGTGTATACGGAGTTCTCACCGGTATGGCGATGCCCATGATCTTTTTCCCCAATGCCCTGACCAGTTCCGTGGCAGTCCTTCTCCTTCCCACCATCTCCGAAAACCATGCCAAAGGAGACCGGAATGCCGTCTTAAACGACACCCTGCGCACCGTAAAATATTGCAGTCTCATGGGTGTCTGTTGCCTGTGCTGTTTTTTGTTTTTGGGAAACTGGATGGGAACGGAACTGTTCCACAGTGAACTTGCCGGACATTTTATCATGACGATGGGATTCATCTGTCCTTTTCTGTATCTGGATACCACACTCTCCAGCATCTTACAGGGTCTGGGCATGGCGGGGCGGATCTTTTTCTCCAACGTGGTCTGTCTTCTGATCCGGCTGTTGTTCGTATTTTTCGCCATTCCCCGGATCGGTATGCAGGGGTATCTGTGGGGAATTTTGGTCAGCCAGCTGGTGCTGGCCGGGATCTACTTTTTCTGTCTGTATCGTTTTTTCCGAAAAAGTGCCACCTGCGGTGGGACCCCTGTACAATAAAATACCTCCGGTGCCCGGCTTACACCTGACGGCGGAGGTACGCGTTCCTATTCTTAGGTTCTTATGCTATTCCGTAAACACGGTCTTGCTTCCCACAAAATACTGGTACTGCTGTAAGATCTGATCCTTCCGCATATCGGAGATTGCCTTCTCCACATCCAGAGAATGGATATCGCTGTCCCTGCCGATGTAGCTGAAATCGTCCTGCTTGTGGAAGGTAATGGAAATATCCTCTAACGGAGCGTTGGCTTTTGGCTCTCCTACCGGAGCCGCTTCCTTCACCGCAGCGGATTTTCCGGAATCTATCTGTTCCTGAGATGTTACATGGGATTCCTGCTCCGGAATCTCCGTAATCACTGTCTTCGCCGGCTGCGGCATTTGTATGCTGTAATCCTGCATTCTGCCGGTTCCGTTGATTCCATTCATTCCATTGATTCCGCCGATTCCCATGTATTCACCTCCTTGTCCTTTGTTTTTGGGTTATCGCACATATCCTGCGAAATTCTATCTTCTTTTCAACTATAATATCGACTGATTTTATGAAAAGTTTAGTCTGTCTGCAATTTTAATTGTGATTCTTGTCATTCAGAACACTCTTTAATTCATCCATAAAGGTGTTCACGTCCTTAAATTCCCGGTACACGGAAGCGAATCTTACATAGGCTACCGCATCCAGATCCTTAAGCTTATTCATCACAAGCTCACCGATGGTTCCGCTGGGGATCTCCCGCTCTTCTCTGTTGAAGATCTCGTTCTCCACCTCATCCACCAGAGTCGTGATCTGCTGTGCGCTGACCGGACGCTTATGACAGGCTCTCAGTACTCCCGCCTCGATCTTCGCGCGGTCATACGCCTCTCTGTTATTATCCTTCTTGATGATAATTAACGGGATCGTCTCGATCTTCTCATAAGTGGTGAAACGTTTCCCACATTCATCACATACGCGGCGACGGCGAATGGAGTTGTTATCTTCCGCCGGTCGTGAGTCGATCACTCTGGTATTTTCATGGCTGCAGAACGGACATTTCATAGGCATCCTCCTCTTAAAAACCACGTGTTATTTATACGGATATTATAAGAGAATCAGCAGTTAATGTCAACTAAAATTATGTCCGGTCCGATCTGCCTGATGTCCTTATACGGGATAACGATATTCGGCTCACAGCGTAAAAACCCCAGCCACTGGTTCCCGCCGGGCACCATGATCTTGCAGATGCATCCGCTGCACTCATCGAACTCCAGATCACAGACGTGCCCCAGCTTTTTGCAGTCTCTGACATTGATCACATCTTTGCATTTTAATTCGGAAAAAAGCATGCGTCTGCTCCTGTTTTTTTCTATTTCTATAATATATGATCTTCCCGCCCTTGTGTTCGGGAATTCCTGGAAATTCCCGCCGCAGAGTATATCCGCTCATCCTCCTGTGAATACTGTAGTTATCAAAAAGTTAAACACTCGGGAGGTCTCTATGGTACAGGGAAAAGTGGAAATCTGCGGCGTCAACACAGCAAAACTGCCTTTGTTAAAGGCGGCGGACAAGGAGGCTTTATTTGCAAAAATCCGTGAAGGAGACGCTGCCGCCAGGGAGACCTATATCGAGGGAAACCTGCGTCTGGTCTTAAGCGTGATCAAACGCTTCTCCGGCAGCGCGGAAAATGTGGATGATCTGTTCCAGATCGGCTGTATCGGTCTCATCAAAGCCATTGATAATTTTGATTCTACTCTGGGCGTAAAGTTCTCCACCTATGCTGTACCCATGATCACCGGGGAGATCCGCAGGTTCTTACGGGACAACAACAGCATCCGGGTCTCCCGCTCTCTGAAGGATACCGCCTATAAAGCGATCTACGCCAGAGATACCCTGACCAGAAAGAACCTGAAGGAGCCCACCATGGAAGAGATTGCCGCAGAGGTAGGCATCTCCAAGGAAGACATCGTCTATGCCTTAGATGCCATGCAGAACCCCATGAGTCTCTACGAGCCAGTCTACACTGACGGCGGTGACACCCTCTATGTCATGGACCAGATCAGCGATAAAAAAAATAAGGAAGAGACGTGGGTGGAACATCTCTCCCTCAGTGAAGCTATAAAACGTCTGAACGACAGAGAGCGCCATATCATCTCTCTGCGATTTTTTGAAGGAAAGACCCAGACCGAGGTTGCCGACATGATCGGCATCTCCCAGGCACAGGTCTCCCGTCTCGAAAAAAATGCATTGAAAGCCATGCGGGGATATCTTACCGCCTGACTGATCCACGAAATCCTTCTATCATATGATGCAGCAGCCAGAAGATCACATAGCCGATCATCCCGCCCAGCACATTGGTCAGAATATCGTCCACCTGAAAATATCCCCTGCCGGTGATCAGCTGGATCGTCTCCACGCCGAAACTGGTCACGAATGCCGCGAAAGCATTCCGGAAAAAGCCCCGAAGCCACGGGAACGCCCAGGGACAGATAAATCCATAGGGAATAAACAGCAGTACATTTTCCACTACGAAGGCATGGTTCCTTGCATTGGTTCCCCAGGTGGAGAAAAGCTCCAGGTCCATGCCGATCCGGCTGCCGTCCTCCCTGGAGAAAAAGGTGATCACCAGAATGATCATCAGATACAGAGAAAATGCCATAAGTCCTGCCATAGGAAAGGCATCCTTCCCCTTGCGCTCCCGTCTGGCATTCAGTCCGTTCAGGATCAGTCCCATAACCGCTCCCGCCATGATCCCATAGGGAAGATAGGCAAAAGCCTCCTGCAGATCCTTTATTATATATTTTAACATCATCTTATTATTTCCTTACATTTGATAGGTATCCCAATGGGAAGGTGCTTCCTCCCATATCTTCTTATCCTCGAATAAGCGGTCGTTCATCCAGCCGACAGCATCCACCACGCCGTCCTCGTCAAAGGAGAAATAGGCTCTCTGCTTTTTCTCCTCCGGTGTCTTAAAATAATTAAAAGGCTCCGGCCATACCGTCACCATAAGCTTTTTACCGCCTTCGGGGTTCTCCGGATCCTGTGTCTGCTCCAGGCGGTAGCGCATCCCCTGGTGGCATCCGGTG
>CAVFMG010000181.1:0-4597 GCA_963623435.1 Odoribacter splanchnicus | reverse complement strand
ACAATTACGGTCAGTTCAGATAAATCTTCTTATACAGTTGGTGAGACTGCAACATTAACGGCCGAAGTTACTCCTTCCAAAGAAGGTAATGAGAATTTGAGCTGCCAGTGGTACACCGCTTCGGACAACAAACAGATTGACGGTGCAACTGATACAGCCTATACGACTCCTGCACTTGCATTGGAGGATAACAACAAAGGATATTATTGTATCGTCACCGAAAAGATATCGGATGAACTTTCGGTGGATGGAACATCCAATACGGTTACCTTGTCTGTTACGGATGTAACCGGAGTATTAACTGTCACAGATCCGAAATCTGTAACCGTCGAACAGGGAAAAGAAGCCTTCTTTGAAGTGACGGTGACACAGCAGATGAGTGAATCTGATAAGCTGACATATCAATGGTATAAGATTGATGAGGACGGCAGCAAACCGGGCAGTTTGATTGAAGATGCCACAAGTTCAAAGTATACAATTGATGCTGATTCAGTTACCAGTGAGCTGGATGGCACTAAATATTATTGCGTAGTGAAAGAGTGGGAAAATAATGCTGATACGACCTCGGATACACCAGTGGCTACGGCAGAGACAAATACAGCCACACTGACGATTGGCACTACACCGGAGCCTGAGCCGGAACCGGAGACCTACACCGTCACCGTCACCGGTGGTACTGCCAACGCATCTTCCTATAAGGAAGGCGATACCGTTACCATCACAGCTTCCGTACCGGATAAGCAGAAGTTTGTGAAGTGGACAGGCAGTGTATCATTTGCCGATGCTGAAAGCTCTACCACCACCTTCACCATGCCGGCGAATGATGTAGCAGTGACAGCGGATTTTGAAAGTGATTATGCCATCAATATTACGAAGCAGCCGGAGAATGTATCGGTACCTGCAGGAGGAAGCGCCACCTTCACGGTAGCAGCGGAATCTTCCTATGAGATGACCTATGAGTGGAAGGCCGACTACAATGACGGCAAGGGCTTCCAGACCGTGGGCGCAGGTCCTTCCTATGATGTGACAAATGCTGTGGCAAGTCTGAATGGTGCCAGATACGAGTGTATCATCACGATTGATAACAAAGCATATTCAGTAACCAGCTCCGTGGCAGTGCTTACAGTGGAAGCTGCAGAGTATACCATCAAGGTAAATAACGGAACTGCCAGTGCTGCATCCAGCAAGGCAGGAGAGACCATCACCATTAAGGCAAATGCGGCATCCAGTGGACAGCAGTTCAAGAAGTGGACCATTGTCAGCGGAAGAGTAAATTTTGGCGATGCCACGAAGGAGGAAACGACCTTCACCATGCCGGCCGCTAATGTAGAGGTGACGGCAGAGTATCAGAATCAGCTGACCACACCGGTCATCACCACGAATCCGGAGAGTGTAACTATCTATGCAGGCTCCGGTACCAGCTTCAAGGTAGCCGCCTCCGGTGAGGAATTAAGCTATCAGTGGAAGGTGGATAAGACCGATGGCAATGGTTATCAGGATATTTCCGGTGCCACCAGTGCCACCTACCGGGTTTACACGGAAGACGCTTCCATGAATGGATATAAGTATAAATGCGTGGTATCGAACCGTTCCGGCTCTGCGGAATCCAAGGAAGCAGTGCTGACGGTGGATTATAAGATCACGGAAGGTGCACGTTCTACCTTTAATAAGTCCGGCAGCACCGGACTGACCTTCAAGGGAAGCGGTGCCTATGACAAGTTCCGCTACGTATAGGTCGATGGTTCCCGCATCAGCGGAAGCAACTTTACGAAGAAATCCGATCCGACCATCATTACACTGAATGCAAGTTATCTGAAGGGACTCTCCAATGGGGAGCATACTCTGGTCATTGTATGGGAGGATGGAAAAGCGACGACCACCTTTACGGTAGCCGGTACGGACACCAGCAGCAGTACTTCTTCCGGCAGTACTTCCTCCGGAAGCAGCAGCTCCTCTGCATCGAAGAGTTCCTCCTCTTCCAAGAAAACAACCGCAGCAGCAACCGAAAACAGTACAGATACTGCCGGGGAAACTGAAGCAGAGGAAGAGACCGTCGATATGCCGGTAGTAAGCAGGGCAGAGAGTGCGGATGAGTCCGACGGGAAGACCCAGGAGAAAACGACAGTCGAAGATACGAAAGAGAATACCTATGGAGCCAACGACAGCGTCATCAGTTCCGCAGATGGCAGCATCGAGAAAAAGAAAAGCTGGCTGAACCGCTATGCGGCAGCATGCTCCATCGTTGTAATTGTCTTAAGTGCTCTTGGAATCGGACTGGTTCTCATGAGCCGCAGAAGAAACAAGTAAGAGATAAAAAGACAACAGAAAACCCCAGGATCAATGATCCTGGGGTTTCGTTATGTAGTCGATATTTTTCTTAGTCTTCACGGGGCAGCTGTACGTAGATGCCCATGCCGTTACTGCTGTTCGCGTAGATGGTTCCGTGGTAATGTTCCACGATGGCTTTTACCTGGGCGAGTCCCAGTCCGTTGCCGCTGACACGGTTGGAACCCTGGAAGTTCAGGTCGAAGATATTCGGCATCTCCTCTGCGGGAAGTCCCAGTCCTGTGTCCTTGAATGCGAGGAAGATATTGCTTCCGGCATTGGAAAGGGTGATGACCAGTGTGCCCTCCTGCATCATGTATTTGATGGAGTTGTCGATGATATTTCGGATCATCATGCGGATGTACCGCTCATCGGCCTGATAGAGAAGGGAGGCAGATGAGGTGGAGAGCTCCAGCCGGATACCGGCTTTCGCACAATCGGGCTGCATTTCTTCCACAATCTTCTGAGCCAGGGGAATGAGATCCAGGTCAACGACCTGCTCCTCCGGAGGAAGGATACTGGCTGCCAGTCGGGGATCCAAATCAGGAACCCTGCGAAGCTCTGTCTCGGCAAGAACCTTTGCCAGCTGTTCATTCTGACGAATCATCTCCCGGATCTGTTCTGTCAGCTGTTCGTTGCTGTAGGTGAGATCATCCTTCTCCTGACGGAGCTGGGAGATAAGGACGGCATCCCGGTTCATCATTTCAAGTGGGACTCCGGTGGGAACCGGCGGCCGCTCAGGAATCGGTTCTTCGGATGACTCCGTGGGGGAGCTTCGTCCTGTCAAAAGGAAGATGGGGGTCAGACACCCCTGCAATATGACAAAGGGGATGGAAAACAGGAAATTCCGCTGCAGGAGACCGAACACTGCACCGATCAGACACAGCACGGAAATGGTGAAAAATACCGGTCCTCTCAGGGCGGGTTTCTCATTCGTATCAGATGTATTCATAGTCGTTAGACTCCTTTACTTGTTACTTTAAATAGTGTAAGATAATGAATGGTTAATTGTCAAGAAAAAGTGCAAAAGTTTAGAAACGAGAAGGGCGAAATGAAAATTTTACTGACAGATGATGAGCCGGGGGCACTGGAACTCCTGAAGGAAGAAGTGGAACATGTGCTTCCTAATGAGGAGGTGACGGGATTCCGTTTTCCGGAGGACGCTCTCCGGTATGCGGCAGACCATCCGGTGGATGTGGCATTCCTGGACGTGGAGATGCCCCAGATGAGCGGACTGGAGCTGGCCAGAAAGCTGAAAGCGCTGCATTCGAGGATTAATATTGTGTTTGTAACGGCATATGACGACTATGCCATGGACGCCATGAAGCTGCGTGCCAGTGGCTACCTCTTAAAACCTGTGGACAGAAGGTCTGTGGAAGAGGAACTGGAAGCACTGCGGTATCCGCCGGAGACGACCCAGAAGGGAATTTACGTGAGAACCTTCGGACAGTTCGATGTCATAGTGGATGGAAAGAATGTTGTCTTCCACCGCATGAAGGCAAAAGAGATGCTGGCTTATCTTGTGGACCAGAGGGGAGGCAGTGTGACGAAGAAAGAACTGGCCGCTGTACTCTTTGAGGATCGGTCCTATGACCGCTCTTTGCAGGACTACCTGAACAAGATCATCCGGGATCTGGAAGAAACCCTGGAAGAAGTCCATATTGGCAAGATCCTGAATCTCCAGAGAAACAGCTATTCGGTGAACCCGGATGCCTTTCATTGCGATCTGTACGAATATGAGATAGGGGTGCCCCGGGCTATTAATGCATTCCATGGGATCTATATGAGACAGTATGCCTGGGGAGAGGAGACGCTGGGGACCTTATTTTAGGGAAGCGTTTTCATCAGTGTTTTTTAAGAATATTTTAACGAACTGTCCGTTCTTTGTCCATATTATGTCCCTCATCTGTCCACCATGCCGTGATATTCTGTTTTTAAGTTACAGGAATACTACAGTTACAGTAGTTTTACATGAGAAGAGGAATGGAATGGATGAACAGATGAGGACAAGGGTACTCTTAGTGGAGGATGACGATGACCTCCGGCTGATTACCCTTATGCAGCTGGAACAGTGCGGATATGAGGCGGTTGGGGCTGCTAATGGACGGGAGACACTGGAGACTCTGAATCAGGAGAGGGTTGATATCATTCTCCTGGATGTGATGCTTCCGGACTGCGACGGCCATGAGCTTTGCAGCCGGATACGGAGTGAGGAGATCGGTTATCACGGGCCGGTGATCTTCTTAAGCTGTCTGGGAGACGGAGACAATAT
>CAVFMG010000180.1:0-4599 GCA_963623435.1 Odoribacter splanchnicus | reverse complement strand
ATTCTGGCAGATAAGCAGTTTTATATGGCGAAGTAACCACATGAGCAAAAATTAGATTTTGCGAATGGGGTTCTGAATAGTTACAAAAAATGAATATAAGAGGTTATACAGATGAATATACTGACTGTTGACAATATTACCAAAAGCTATGGTGCCCGCAAAATCTTCGACGGAGCCTCCTTTTTCCTGCAGGAAGGGGAAAAGGCAGGCATCATTGGCATTAACGGAACCGGCAAATCTACGCTGTTAAAAATTATTGCAGGGCTGGAGGAGACCGATGACGGCACCGTGATCAAGGCAAATCACTGCCTGGTACGCTATCTGCCCCAGAACCCGGAGTTTGCGCCGGAGGAGACGGTACTGGAGGCAGTGCTGCGGGGCAACCGTGTGGAAGAAAATGCCGGAACCATTGAGGCAGATGCCAAAAGCATGCTGACCAAACTGGGCGTTACGGAATTTGACCAGCCCTGTGGGCAGCTGTCCGGCGGACAGCGCAAGCGTCTGGCACTGGTATCGGTGCTTTTGTCTCCGGCGGAGATTCTTCTGTTGGACGAGCCCACCAACCATCTGGACAATTCCATGTCTGACTGGCTGGAGGATCAGCTGCGCCGTAGAAAAGGTGCCATGATCATGGTCACACACGACCGATATTTTCTGGACAGTGTCACCGATCGGATCCTGGAGCTGGACAAGGGGAAAATCTATTCTTACGATGCCAACTACTCCGGTTATCTGGAACTGAAAATGCAGCGGGAGGAAATGGCGCAGGCGAGTGAGAAAAAGCGTCTGAACATTTTACGGAACGAACTTGCCTGGGTGCGCAGAGGCGCCAGAGCCCGCTCCACGAAACAGAAGGCGAGATTACAGCGTTTTGAGGAACTGAAAAATGTAAAAGGTCCCGTGACGGACGGCAAAGTGGAACTGACCTCTGCGGCATCCAGACTTGGCAGGACCACGGTGGAGATCGAAAATGTGTCCAAGAGTTACGGGGATAAAGTCCTGATTCGTGATTTCACCTATCTGTTTGGTAAAAACGACCGGGTAGGATTCATCGGACCCAACGGCAGCGGCAAGACTACGCTGATGAAAATGATCCTGGGAGAGGTGACGCCGGACAGCGGACATATCGAGATCGGGCAGACCGTGAAGCTGGGATATTATGCCCAGGAGATCGACGACACCATGATGCATCCGGAGCAGAGAGTCATTGATTACATCCGGGATGTGGCGGAATATATCACCACGGAGGACGGACAGATCACGGCAGCCAGAATGCTGGAGAGATTCCTCTTTTCCGGGGAAGATCAGTACGGACAGCTGGGAAAACTGTCCGGCGGAGAGCGGCGCAGACTGCAGTTATGTAAGGTGCTGATGGGGGCACCCAACGTTTTAATTTTGGATGAACCTACCAACGATCTGGACATCGCCACCCTGCAGGTACTGGAAGATTATCTGGATACTTTCCCGGGCATTGTTATCGTCGTGTCCCATGATAGATATTTCCTGGACCGTGTGGTACATAGGATCTTCGCTCTGGAGGATACCCGAATGGTGCAGTATGAGGGCGGCTACACGGATTATGCTAATCGGAAAGCAGCGGAGGGAATGACGGAGAGCGCAGGAGTGACGGCTTCCCAGTCTAAGAACACCGATGAGGAAAATACCGCCAAAAACTGGAAAAGCGGACAGAAACGCAAATTAAAATTCACCTACCAGGAACAGAAAGATTACGAATCCATCGAGGGAGAAATGGCAGCATTAGAGGAGAAAATCGCAGCACTGGAAGCCGATTTTTCCAAATATGCCAGTGACTTTGTGAAACTGAATGAATTAACACAGGAAAAAGAGGCTGCGGAACAGCAGCTGGAAGAAAAAATGGAACGCTGGATGTACCTGGAGGATCTGGCAGCGAGAATTGAACGGGGAGAAGAAAACTGACAGTCCGAAATTCGGCTGTCAGTCTTCTACATCGTCGGTAGCTGCTGCCACTGCGGACACCACGGAGGATACCACTGCAATCACTACCGCTAAAAGGATGATTAAAAGCCCACCGGCTAAAAGCATAAACATAAGGCATTCTCCTTTTTCTTAATGATATTCGTACCATCTATTATACCATTTCCGGAATAAAAAACAAGAAAAGCCGTAAGAAGTTATAAAAATAGCATTATTTCATATCTATCCTATTGACATAGTAGGAAATATGGAATAAAATGGGATCATCAAACAGACGACACACGGGAGAGGATCACATGGCGGAGAATATTTTATTTCAGGAATACGGAGTACAGGATTACATTGAGATTGTCAAGCAGGCAGCAGAGTGGACTGAAGCTTATGAGGTGAAGGCACAGGACGGAAAATACTGGGTGCAGAGCCCGGATTCCGAGGAAGATTTCTCCGACTATCCCATGCTGATTGAGAAGGCTTTGTACGGCGGATCCGCCGGAATCGGACTGTTTTACCTGCGAATGTATCAGGCATTTGGCGAGGAGAAATACCTGGAGACAGCGAAGGCAGCAGCGGATCATATCATTGCGACGGATGAAGGAACTGCCTTTTATGATGCGATACTGAATGCGGAGAATAGAGAATATGATAAACTGATCCATGTGAAAAACATGCCGGGTTGGAAGATCGGATTCTACAACGGTCCCACCGGAGGCGCGTATCTGGCATTAAAGCTCTACGAGGTCACCGGAGAGGAAAAATACAAACAGTATGTGATCAAGGCAGCGGACGATGTGCTGGCGGTGGCGAAGGAGTCTCCCGAAGGAATCTACTGGAGCGAGCAGAATGATCTATGCGGAGATGCCGGTTTTGTAACCATCCTGACCTCGACCTGGAAGCTCAGCGGTGATGAGAAGTACCTGAACGCAGCGAAGTCTTTTGGAGATTTTCTGCTGACAAAAAGTGCACCGGCACCCCACGGCGGACGTTACTGGAATGTGGTGGACCTGACCATTATCGATTTCCCGGAGGATGTGTTCTGGGTCAATATGGCACACGGAACTTCCGGAATCGGCTGGATCTACACGATCCTCTACAATGCCACAGGAGAGCAGAGATATCTGGATGCGGCAATTGACGCAGCAAAATACATAGAGGGCATCGCAGTGGGAGACGAGGACGCCGTGCTGATTCCGTACCTGGACAGCCTGGAGAGAGGACCTTCCACAGAGTTCTACTATCTGAGCCAGTGCCACGGCCCTGCGGGAACCTCCCTGCTGTTCCAGAATCTGTATACGATCACGGGAGAAGCGGAGTACCTGGAGTGGACCAAGAGAATGTCCCGCGGTATTATCCGGGCGGGAGCTCCGGAGAATTTCTCCAGAGGCTACTGGCCCAGTCAGGCACTGTGCTGCGGAACACCCGGTATCCTGGAACATTTCCTGTCCGTATACCGGATTAGCGGAGATGAGGAATTTCTGGAATATGCGAAGCGCACGGCAAGATTCCTCATCGGTCAGTCCTTTGTGGCGGACAAGCCCGGTGATATTTACCGCCAGCAGAAAAAGAGAAGCTGGTACGGCAGCTGGTGGAGGACCATGCCGCAGAATGTGCACAGCTATACAGGACTTTACATCGGTACTACCGGCAACGCATGGACGCTGTTGTCCTTAGTGGAAGTACTGACAAAGCAGAACTGGATTCAGACCATAGAATACAATTATTTTGATTAGGAAGGATACGGACATGGCAGAGAGAAAAATATATCATTCGATTGCAGAACTGGTGGGGGAGACACCCCTGGTAGAACTCACTAATTATGAGAAGGAGCATGACCTGCAGGCGACGGTGCTTGCAAAACTGGAGTATTTTAATCCCTCCGGTTCCGTCAAGGACAGAGCAGCACTGGCTATGATCCGCGATGCGGAAGTGCAGGGCAAGATCAGACCCGGCGATACCATCATGGATTTCAGCAGCGGCAACACCGGCATTGCACTGGCGGCATATGCCAATTCACTGGGCTATAAGTTCGCGGTGGTACTGCAGCCCGGCGTATCCGCAGAGAGAACCCAGATCCTGAAAGCTTACGGTGCAATCTTCCTGGAATTCAAGGACATTCCCGGAGTACTGGAGCTGATCGCCGAGAAAGGACTGGCTTTTGATGAATTTTATAATCTGTTACAGAAATATGCGGACGAGCATGGCTGGTATTATATCAACCAGGGCAGAAATCCCAAGAATCCCGAGGCACATATTGCTTCCACCGGACCGGAGATCTGGGAAGCAACCGGCGGCAAGATAGATTACCTGGTTGCACTGGTGGGAACCGGTGGATCCTTGATCGGTATCGGAAAATACCTCAAGGAGAAGAATCCGGACATCAAAATCATCGGTGCACAGCCCGCACCGGAATCCCTGAAGGACAGCCGGTATCCCGAGCGGAATACATTAGACGGCGTGCTGGTATTCGAGGGCGTTCCGGAGGAACGTAAGATCCGCTATTTTAACGAGTTCGATTTCCATTATGATGAAGTGGTGGAAGTCAATGCAGATGAGGCATATGCGGTAGGACGGGATCTGGTGAGAGCGGACGGCATTTTCCTGGGACAGTCGGCAGCGGCGGCAGTGAAGGTGGCAACGGACATCTCC
>CAVFMG010000179.1:0-4635 GCA_963623435.1 Odoribacter splanchnicus | reverse complement strand
TACCCGTTCTCCGCAAGGAACTCCGCTACGGGGCGCTTCGTCTCGTTCTTGTCCACCGTCAGGAATGACATCACCGTTTTCCCGGTTCCGAGGATCAGACAGATCGTCAGCAGTACCGTCACCGCCAATCTGTCAAAAGGCATTTTCTCCTCTTCCAGATAAAAACACAATACCGGCAGCACAAAAATGAAGATCGTAATATAATACCGCGGCACCATGGTACTGGTAGTGAAAATAAACACGAACAGATTCAGTACGAAGCTGACTTTCAAAAACAGTGTGATCAGACTGCGAAATCCTGTGACGCGCTGCATTTTCCCGCTTTTTACCGTAACATATCCGTAGATGCCCAGCATCACGAAAGCCGCCATGGTCACAACCCCACGCAGGGATAAAAAGCCCTTGTCGGGAATATATCCAAACAGCATCAACAGACATCCTACCGCATTTTGGATCCGGTCAAATAACACACCATGATACAGCGCGATGAAATTCGTAGCGCCGTAAGTCTGGAACACATATTTATGGCTGATCCAGACTGCATTGATTCCGTAGCCCGCTACCGCAAAAAATGCTCCCACCAGACTGTAGAAGAAATACCGCATTCTATCCGTAGGAAATAACGCACGGAAACGTTCCCTGGTCATCTCTCCGCGGAAGCTCTGAAACTCCTCTCCACCCAGCAGATAGAAAAAGGAAGTCAGCACCAGCGGGCACTGCAATGCCAGCAGGTAACGCACGCCGGACATTCCACAGACGATTGCCAGCAGCACATAGAAGATCCACAGACTGACCTTGCGTTTTGCACTGTAGGATCCGTCACACAGCCGCAGATACATGCCGAAGAACCATAATACTAAAATCACATGGGACATATAGGTATTGCCCATCTGCATGTGTGTCATCATGGTCTCGGAAAAAGGCAACAGCAGCAGGCAGGAGCTTAACACCGTAAGTCCGCGGGATACTTTTAACGGCTTCATAAAATAATAATAGGAAGCCAGCATCAGCCCGTAAAACACCAGGTTCGTAATCGTACGGATCACGTGCCAGTTACTGCAGATCCGGAACAGCGGTCCCATGATCAGCTGTGTATACAGCACACGGAACTCCGTGGAGTAATACCAGTTCGTCGTGGAGATCATATGATGCTCTCCCGCAAGAATCTTGGAAAAGATCATCTCCGCCGCCATATCGGAATCCAGCCAGTGATCCTGACCGATGATATTTAACCCCAGCAGGAGCAGAAGTGTCGCTCCCAACAAAATATATGGTATCTGTTTTTTCAGTGTTTTCATACAGCAGACCTTTCTGTAATTGCCTATGCATTCTTCCCTAACTATACACGATTTGCCGCAAAAGCACAACTGCGGCTTTTGCGGCAAATCCATAAAAATCCTCAATTAAATTAAGATCTCTTTCTCTTGGGGAAGCTGTTGCCAATGCCCGGCTCTTCCCGCTTTTTTCTCTTTTTCGCTTCTCTCTCCGCTCTGTCCCCGGAGAATTTGCGGTCCGAGGTTTTCCTGTCGCGATCGTTCCACTTTCTTCCGTCTTCACGGCTGTCACTTCTGCGGTGTCTTCTGTCCTCGCCGGAACCGGTACTGCCATTGTCTCTGCGATCTCTGTCACCTCGGCCGAATCTTCTGCGGTCCCCGTCTTCGCGGATGAACTTCCGTCTTCCGTCTCCTCTGCCGAAGCCACGTTTTTCGCCATCTCTTCCGCCGAAGCGTCCTCTGTCTCCGAAGCGGTTACCGCGCTTTACATAATCATCTGCGGCGATTTCCTCGCCCTTGTCACCAACCTGGTATTTCAGCATGGTTGCCGCCAGATCCAGAGCATCGCAGCCTTCCTCCTCCATTTTCCGCTGCAAAAAGCTCTTCATCAGCTCAATGTCTTCATGCTCGTGCAGCTCCCATGCCTTGTTCAGGTACTTATCCGCTTTCGCCTTCAACACTTTCGCAGCACCGGGAAGCTTTTTCTCCGTGATGGTGGTATGGCAGACTCTCTCGATCTCGCGAATCTTGTAGATCTCTCTGCTGTTGGCAAACGTGAAGGATCTGCCTTTTCTGCCGGCACGACCGGTTCTGCCGATACGATGCACATAATACTCGATATCTTGAGGAATGTCGTAATTGATGACGGCTTCCACATCATCCACGTCAATACCTCTGGCTGCCACATCCGTAGCGATCAGAATGCTGGTGCCGCCGTTACGGAAACGCTTCATGACCGCATCACGCTGTGCCTGGGACAGGTCTCCGTGCAGCCCTTCCGCCTGAAACCCCTGCTCCTTTAATAAGTCTGACAGTTCGTCCACTTTTTTCTTCGTATTACAGAAGATCAACGTCAGCTTCGGCTGATAATATTCCAACAGTCTTACACATGCCGCATCCTTGTCCTGGTTTTTCACGCGGTAAAATTTCTGGGATACCAGGGGAATGGTCAGTTCCTGTGCTGCCACCTTTACTAACTTCGCATCGTTCTGAAAACGATCCGTGATCTCTAAGATCGGCTTCGGCATGGTTGCGGAGAACAATGCGGTCTGATGCTCACCGGGGATCTGTCCCAGGATCAGTTCCATGTCCTCACGGAATCCCATATTCAGCATCTCGTCCGCCTCATCCAGTACCACCATGTTCACCAGATCCAGTTTGATTGTATGTCTGCGCATGTGATCCATGACACGTCCCGGGGTTCCGACGATGATCTGTACGCCCCGCAGACCTGCAATCTGACGGCTGATATCCTGTCCGCCATAGACGGGCAGCACCTTAATACCGTGCATGTATTTTGCGATCTTCCGCAGCTCCTCCGCTGCCTGGATCGCCAGTTCTCTGGTGGGGCATAAGATAATGGTCTGTAACTTTTTCACATCGGGATTAATGTGCTGGATTGCCGGGATTCCAAAGGCTGCGGTCTTGCCCGTACCGGTCTGCGCCTGTCCGATGATATCCTCTCCCTGTAATAAATAAGGGATCGCCTGCTCCTGGATCGGAGACAGCTTCTCAAATCCCATCTCACGGATTGCCCGGACGATACGGTTATCCAGTAACGGCTCAATAGACGCAACGGAAGCATTGCCGTCCTGCTCCTTTACTTCCTCTGCTTTTTCCACTTCTTGATTTTCCAAAAAATAACTCACAAATTACTCCTTTTTTGCATAAAAAAAAGAAACCGCTAGGATTTCTTCCATCAAATCTCAACAACAGTTCGTAGTATAGCACGGAAGCATTGAAAAAACAAGTAAATTCATGTACTATATAGAAAATAAATCATTTTAGAGGTCATTATGATACAGACATTGCACATCGTACCGGAATATAAGGAAGGACTGATCTATCCCGCCATCTGCGAAAGCATGGAAGCACTGCACATCGCCGCAGACCTGCGCCCGGAGATGAAGATCGTTATCAAGCCCAACCTCGTCATGGCAAAATCTCCGAATTTTCCCGCCACCACACACCCGCTGGTAGTAAAAGCGGTGGTACGGTGGCTTCGTGAACAGGGTATGCAGCATATCACCATTGCAGAAAGCTCCGGCGGTCTCTACAATGCCGAAGCCATGAAGCATGTATATCACGTATGCGGCATGGATACGCTGGGCGAGGGTGCCGAACTCAACATGGATTTCTCCGCGCAGACCGTGAACTGTCCTGAGGGATTTAAGAATCACAGTTTCCACCTGATCACTCCCATCGTGGGAGCCGATTATATCATTAATATCTGTAAATTAAAGACCCATGCCATGACCGGCTATTCCGGCGGTATCAAGAATCTCTTCGGCACCATTCCCGGACTGGAAAAGCCCCAGATGCACTACCGTTGGCCTGAGATCGAAGATTTCTCCAACATGCTCTTAGAGCTGGCACAGACGGTAGCGCCACAGCTTACCGTTATCGACGCCATCGATGCCATGGAGGGCAACGGTCCCACCGGCGGCACCTCACATCCTTTGCACATGCTGCTTGCGGCAAAAGATTTCTATACCCAGGACTGTTTCGCTGCCAAACTTATGGGGCTGGCGCCCACGGAGATCGTCATGCTGCGTCAGGCAATCGAAAAAGGGCTGGCGCATCCGGAGGATCTGACCCTTGTGGGTGATCCGGTTCCGGAAGGCTTATCTCCTTTTCAGAAGCCGGATACCATAAAATTAGACTTTACCAATGGCGTTCCGAAATTTTTACGAAAGCCTTTCACCTTCGTAGCTTCCCGACTGTTAAAATCCTATCCGCAGCTCACCCCGGAGAAATGCGTGGGATGCGGAAAATGTGCGGAAAGCTGCCCGGCGCATGTGATCCACATTGAAAACCGCAAGGCGAAGTTTAAGAGAAAGGGCTGCATCTCCTGCTTCTGCTGTCAGGAAATGTGCCCCATGAAAGCAATCAGTGTAAAGAAAGCTCTGTAATCCTCATGGCACCTCCCAAAAAGGATATATTCGCCTGCAATAACCTACTATTGTTCTAATTGCATACAAAATTTTTACAAAAATATCAAAAAACATGTTGACAAAGTAAGCCGCCCATTGTATACTGAACAAGTCGGTTGCGAGAGCAGCTACAATGGAATCTTAGCTCAGCTGGGAGAGCATCTGCCTTACAAGCAGAGGGTCATAGGTTCGAGCCCTATAGGTTCCAT
>CAVFMG010000178.1:0-4648 GCA_963623435.1 Odoribacter splanchnicus | reverse complement strand
GTGGGAGTGCGGAGCACGGAGCAATCCGTAGGCATCAAAGTCGGGGGCTTTTGATCCCGACATCATTTATATATTTATAATAGAAGATACAAGCATAACTATAATTGTTTTTCGGAAAGCATACAAGAGATTTTGAAAAAGTCGTTCCAGTTCTTCGTTAAGTGTTGTAAATCTGTGCATAATCTAGTAAAATAGGGGCGATATCCTGCGAAGGCAATAAAAGCAGGCTCTCCGGCGCTAAGCGTCAATAGAATGGAGATTATTTTATTATGGAAATCATCAAAGCAGAAAATGTAGTATATGAGTATATTCGCCGGGATGAAGAAGGCAATGTGGAAGGAATCACCAAAGCGGTGAACGATGTCTCTCTGGACATAGAGCAGGGACAGTTCATTGCGATCTTAGGACACAACGGTTCCGGTAAGTCTACCCTGGCAAAACATATGAATGCCATACTAAACCCTACGGAAGGAACGCTCTGGGTGGACGGTATGGACACGAAGGAAGAGGACAATATCTGGAAGATCCGTCAGACTGCCGGTATGGTATTTCAGAATCCAGATAACCAGATCATTGGACAGGTCGTGGAAGAGGATGTGGGATTCGGACCGGAGAACATGGGAATTCCTACGGTGGAGATCTGGCAGCGCGTGGAAGAGAGCCTGCGGGCGGTAGGCATGTATGAGTACCGGAAGTATTCGCCGAATAAACTTTCCGGCGGACAGAAGCAGAGAGTATCCATCGCCGGTGTGCTGGCAATGCATCCGAAATGCATCGTGCTGGACGAGCCCACCGCCATGCTGGATCCCAACGGGCGCAAGGAGGTCATCCGTGCGGTCCGGGGACTGAATGAGGTGGAAGGTGTGACGCTGATCCTGATCACTCATTATATGGAAGAGATCATTCATGCGGACAAGGTCTTTGTCATGGATGGCGGCAAAATTGCCATGCAGGGAACGCCCCGTGAGATTTTTTCACAGGTAGAGAAGCTGAAAGCCTTACGACTGGATGTACCGCAGGTAACGCTTCTGGCGTATGAGCTGCAGAAGAAGGGAATCCCCCTGCCGGACGGCATACTGACCCGAGAAGAGCTGATCCGGGCACTGGGCTATGAGAAATAGAAAGGATCGACAAAATGTCTATCATATTAGATCATGTGAATTATGTATACGGTGCAGATACGCCGCTGGCAGTCCATGCCCTGAAGGATATCTGCCTGACCATACCGGAGGGACAGTTTATCGGCATTATCGGGCATACCGGTTCCGGTAAGTCCACGCTGATGCAGCATATGAACGGACTGGTTCGTGCCACCAGCGGACATATTTATTTTAACGGAGAAGATATCTACGAGAAAGATTATGATATGAAGAAACTCCGCAGCAAGGTGGGACTGGTATTCCAGTATCCGGAGCACCAGCTGTTTGAGATTGATGTGTTCAGCGACGTCTGCTTCGGACCGAAGAACTTAGGTCTGGATAAAAAAGAGGTAGAGCTGCGGGCGTACGATGCTTTGAAAAAAGTGGGACTGCCGGATGAACTTTTTTATCAGTCACCCTTTGAACTGTCCGGCGGACAGAAGCGCCGCGTGGCGATCGCCGGAGTGCTGGCGATGAGACCGGAGGTACTGATCTTGGACGAGCCCACTGCCGGACTGGATCCCAAGGGAAGAGACGAGATCTTACAGCAGATCAAAAAGTTACAGACCGAGACCGGACTTACGATTTTGCTGGTATCCCACAGCATGGAAGATGTGGCGGAATATGTGAACCGGATCATTGTAATGAACAAGGGAAGTGTCATGTACGATGACACACCGAGAGAGGTGTTTAAGAATTACAAAGAACTGGAAGAAGTAGGGCTGGCGGCACCGCAGGTCACCTACATCATGCATGAACTGAAAGCAAGCGGAGCGGACGTGGACGCAGATGCCACGACCATTGAAGAGGCTGCCGAAGAGATCGCAAGAGACTGGAAGGCGAAGAACAATTAACCCCGGGTAAGGAGCAATATGCTTAGAGATATTACATTAGGACAATATTATCAGACAGAATCCGTGATACACAAGATGGACCCCAGAGTCAAGCTGGGAGGCACTGTCTTGTTTATCATTTCTCTGTTTTTTTTCAAAAATTATGCTGGGTATGTGATCGCAGCCCTGTTCCTGGGTTTGGTGATCCATCTGTCGAAGGTGCCGTTTAAGTTCATGGTAAAAGGAATGAAGACCATCGTGTTTCTGATGCTGATCACGGTGGTGTTTAACCTCTTCCTGACACCGGGGACGCCCCTTGTGACCATCTGGAAGCTGACCATCACGCAGGAGGGTATGAAGACGGCGATTTCCATGGCGATCCGCCTGACGCTGCTGATCATCGGTTCCTCTGTGATGACACTGACTACTACGCCGAATAACCTGACGGACGGTATGGAGAAAATGATGGGACCCTTAAAGGTATTTAAGGTGCCCGTGCATGAAGTGGCAATGATGATGTCCATTGCCCTGCGTTTTATTCCTATTTTATTGGAAGAGACGGATAAGATCATGAAAGCACAGATCGCCAGAGGCGCAGATTTCGAGAGCGGCAATATTTTCAAGCGTGCCAAGGCTATGGTGCCCCTGCTGGTGCCGCTGTTCATCTCCGCATTCCGCAGAGCCAACGACCTGGCAATGGCAATGGAAGCCAGATGCTATCGCGGCGGCGAGGGCAGGACGAAGATGAAACCGTTAGTGTATCATAAGAGAGATTATATCGCCTATGGCTGCATTGCAGCGTATATGGTGCTTAGCATTGTGGTGGGACGGCTTCCGTTCTTGCCGTAAGTTTAGGGGAGGGTGCCGTGGATACGGAGAATAAGACACAGACAGAAAAAACGACAAAGCGTGTCCGCCTGACCGTGGCTTACGACGGAACGAATTATCATGGCTGGCAGATTCAGAACAACGGCATCACCATCGAGAGCGAACTGAACCGGTGCCTGACGGATCTGTTTCGGGAACCTATCGCGGTCATCGGCGCCAGCCGGACGGACTCCGGGGTGCATGCCCTGGGGAATATTGCAGTGTTCGATACCACCAGTCGTATGCCGGCAGAGAAGATCTCCTATGCGCTGAACCAGCGGCTTCCGGAAGATATCCGGATCCAGAAGTCTGAACAAGTGGAAGACGACTGGCATCCCCGGAAATGTGACAGCCGCAAGACTTATGAGTACCGGATCTACCGGGCGGAATTTCCCATGCCGGTGAAACGGTTGTATTCGCTGTTTACTTATCATGAGCTGGATGTGAGCCGGATGCAGGAGGCAGCAGCCTATCTGGAGGGCGAGCATGATTTTAAGAGCTTCTGCCAGACCGGAGCCCAGGTGGAATCCACCGTGCGGACATTGTATTCCGTGGAAGTGGAAGAGCAGGGAGAGTATGATCTGGTGATCCGGGTCTGCGGCAACGGATTCCTATATAATATGGTAAGAATTATTGCCGGAACGCTGTTAGATATCGGTCAGGGAAAGCGGGACCCCATGGATATTTTCACGATCCTGGAGGCGAAGGACCGCAGCGCAGCGGGACCCACCGCACCGGCGCAGGGACTGACACTAATTAAGTACGAATTTTTGTAAATTTAATCTTGACACGCATTGAGCGGTATCATATAATATATGACTGTGACAGTGTTTCAATATGCTGAGTCAAAGCCCCGACGAAGCATTGAAATATAGTATTCAACCGTTTTGGAAAGAAGTAAAATGTAGCCGGACATCTGCAGATTACCGTCGGACCAGAACACTGAAAAAGTCGATCACGAATCGGCGAAAGTAATATGGAGGGAACATAATGAAAACATTTATGGCTAGTCCAGCTACAATCGATAGAAAATGGTATGTAGTAGACGCTACTGACATGACCTTAGGCCGTCTGGCATCTGAGGTTGCTAAAGTGCTGAGAGGCAAGAATAAGCCTATCTTCACTCCTCACATCGACTGCGGTGACAACGTTATCGTTATCAATGCTGAGAAGATCAAAGTAACCGGTAAGAAACTGGATCAGAAGGTTTATTATCATCATTCCGATTACGTTGGTGGCTTAAAAGAAGCTACCCTGAGAGAGAAAATCGCAAAGAAGCCTGAGCAGGTAATCGAGCTTGCTGTTAAGGGCATGCTTCCCAAGGGACCTTTAGGAAGACAGATGTTCACCAAACTTCACGTATATGCAGGACCTGAGCACAAGCATGAAGCTCAGAAGCCTGAAGTACTGACATTCTAAGGGACTGAGAGGAGGAAAATAAATCATGGCTAAAACAGAAAGATACTACGGAACCGGTAGAAGAAAGAAATCCATCGCCAGAGTATATTTAGTACCCGGTAATGGTAATATTACAATCAATAAGAGAAGCATTGATGAGTACTTCGGTCTGGAGACTCTGAAGGTTATCGTTCGTCAGCCTTTGGCAGCTACTGAGACTGCTGAGAAGTTCGACGTTCTGGTTAACGTTCGCGGTGGCGGTTACACCGGTCAGGCTGGTGCTATCAGACACGGTATTGCAAGAGCTCTGCTTCAGGTAGACGGCGACTTCAGACCTGTTCTGAAGAAGGCTGGATTCCTTACCAGAGACCCTCGTATGAAGGAAAGAAAGAAGTACGGTCTCAAAGCCGC
>CAVFMG010000177.1:0-4700 GCA_963623435.1 Odoribacter splanchnicus | reverse complement strand
AGGTGCTTCCTTTGTAATATGGATATCATGAGGATGGCTCTCCTTCAGGGATGCAGCAGAGATCTTCACGAATCTGCCGGTCTCCTTCAGAGTCTCGATATCCTTCGCACCGCAGTAACCCATACCGGAACGAAGACCGCCGAGTAACTGGAATACGGTATCTTCTACGCTGCCCTTGTAAGCCACACGACCCTCGACACCTTCGGGTACCAGTTTCTTCGCATTCTCCTGGAAGTAACGATCCTTACTGCCATTCTCCATAGCTGCGATGGAGCCCATGCCACGGTATACCTTGTATTTTCTACCCTGGAACAGCTCGTATTCTCCCGGGCTCTCCTCACATCCTGCGAACATGGAACCCATCATACATACGTTACCGCCGGCTGCGATTGCCTTGGTAATATCTCCGGAATACTTGATACCGCCATCAGCGATGATGGGAATACCGTATTCTTTTGCTACATTGTAGCAGTCCATGATAGCGGTTACCTGAGGAACACCGATACCTGCAACCACACGGGTGGTACAGATGGAACCGGGTCCGATACCTACCTTAACGGCATCTGCTCCTGCCTCGATCAGTGCACGGGTAGCATCGCCGGTAGCTACGTTACCTGCGATTACCTGCAGATCGGGATATTTTTCCTTGATCATCTTCAGGCAGTTCAGTACATTCTGGGAATGACCGTGTGCGGAATCCAGTACAACAACATCGACCTTGGCTGCTACCAGAGCTGCCACACGATCCAGTACGTTGGCGGTGATACCTACGCCGGCGCCGCAGAGCAGTCTGCCCTGGGAATCTTTGGCTGCCAGAGGATATTTGATGGTCTTCTCAATATCTTTGATGGTGATCAGACCCTTTAAGTTAAAGTCCTTGTCCACGATGGGAAGCTTTTCTTTTCTTGCCTTTGCCAGGATCTTCTTCGCCTCTTCCAGGGTGATGCCTTCGGGAGCGGTGATCAGACCTTCGCTGGTCATGGACTCTTTGATCTTCTTGGTAAAATCGGTCTCGAACTTCAGATCACGGTTGGTGATGATGCCGACTAATTTTCTGCCCTCGGTGATAGGTACGCCGGAGATGCGGAACTTCGCCATCAGTGCATCTGCGTCTGCCAGTGTATGTTCGGGAGACAGAGAGAAAGGATCGGTGATGACACCATTCTCGGAACGCTTTACCTTGTCTACCTCTTCTGCCTGTGCTTCGATAGACATATTCTTATGAATGATACCGATACCACCCTGTCTTGCCATAGCGATCGCCATGCGATGCTCGGTAACAGTATCCATTCCTGCGCTCATCATAGGAATGTTCAGCTTGATCTTCTTTGTCAGCCATGTGGTCAAATCCACCTGATTGGGGACTACCTGAGAATAAGACGGTACGAGCAGTACGTCATCAAAGGTAATGCCTTCACCAATAATCTGTCCCATTTTCTCTCCTCCTGTGTTCATTTGATAAGATTTGTGAATGATTTACTATATTGTCATAAGTTGTAATTATATTATCCATTCGTTTTACTTATGCATTTCCATGAGTTTAGCAAAGTTTCGGATAGCTGTCAACCGGATATCTTATATTTTTTCTCATTTATTTTCCAAAACAATAAAAGCTCCGATACCCTCTCCGTATCGAAGCTTTCAAATGATTCACTTTATTCGCTGAATACCTTACGGGGTGCCACGCTCTTGAGCACCTTCACCAGTTCCTCGTTGGGGCTTAAAATGATCTTCTCGCCGCCCTCATAATACATAGCATAACGACCATCCGGCTGCAATACCTCGCCGATGCTGTAGTCCTTCTCCTTCACCTGACGATTCTTGAAATTGTCCAGATGATAGGAAAATACCGGAGCAAACACTTCCATGCGGTCAATGCTGTAGGTGCCGACACGCTTTCTCTTGCTCTTCGCCATAATCTTGTCAATGGACAATTCCTTGTCCAGATAGAGATACTCATACTCCAGATCCGTGTACATGTTCAGGAAATATGCTCCCACACCTGCTGCCAGTGCGATGGGCAGGAAAATAATAAACACAAACATTACCAGGCAGCTTAATACTGTCAGTGCGATCAATAACACCTTCAAAATCTTTGCCCATGCAGGCTGTTTTGCTTTTACCAGACATTCTACGTAAGAATCACTCATTTTTCGTTTCCTTTTCTCTCATATATTTTGTTGTAATTCGTTCTGTATCGCGTTTTGTCCGTCAATAGACAAAGCGCTGTGCTGTGTCTACTATAATATATCATCCGGTCGGAACTTGCAAGGCATGGCGCGTGTTTCTCCTGATTTTTAATTCTTTTTTTAGAATCCTCTCATACTTACTTCATTGACTTTCGGATACGGAACCTTTATCATGAATGTATTGTGTTTTTGTAACTATTCAGAGCCATTAAATATCAGCTAAGTCTCGATGAATGCTTGCATTCACAAGAGACTTTGATGATATTTATTTGGCGAAGCAACCTCAATGAGCAAAAGAGAAGTTCCGTAGGAACGATTTTGCGAATGAGGTTCTGAATAGTTACGTGTTTTTTACGATATTTAGTATAATCTAACAGATTTCGAACAGAAAGGCGGACCTTTCCCATGGCAGTAATGGATGAATTCAAAGAAGAACGGGAAGCATTGAAAAACAGTACTCCCAAACAGAAACTGGCATATTTCTGGTATTATTACAAATGGCACGTGATCATCTCCGTAGTGGTGATCGGCATGATCGTAAGCTTCATATACCAGTTCGTGAACCGGAGGGATACAGCTTTTGAAGCGGTACTGTTAAATGCCAGTCTCTACGACCAGATGTCTTCGGAGCAGCCGGATTTCATTGCGGATTTCGCCGAAAAAGAAGGAATCGATCTGAACACCAGTGATATCACTTTCGACACCTCCATCCGCATCGAGCAAGACAGCATGGATGAAACCACCGTCACCTCCTCGCAGAAGCTGATGGTATATGTAGCAGCTGGGGAATTAGACTGCATGATTACAGATTTCGGTTCTTTTCAGAAATATGCCAACAGTAGCACATTCTACGATCTGCGGGACATCCTCACTGAAGAACAGATCCAGGCATTAGAACCCTATTTCTATTATGTGGACAGAGAAGTGGTGCAGGCGATCGAAGTAGCAAACGATGAGATGAATAC
The DNA here is from genome assembly GCA_963623435.1 of Odoribacter splanchnicus. Taxonomy (GTDB): domain Bacteria; phylum Bacillota; class Clostridia; order Lachnospirales; family Lachnospiraceae; genus Acetatifactor. The sequence goes on along the minus strand of CAVFMG010000177.1, from coordinate 1,546 downwards.
CGATTACACACCGGAATATCCCGATCCGCTTCACCCGGAAGAAATGCAGGATCCTGTACCGGTAGGCATCTGCCTGACCGACTGTAAGGATCTGACTGACAACTATTACTTCCGCGGAGACGGCATTGTCATGGGCATCTACGCAAACGCAGAGCATGTGGATACCGCCGTGGACCTGGCAGAATATTTATTGAGCAAATAGTAAATTACAGCATTGCACGTAAAAAGGCATGCCCCATTTTGTGATATCACATAACGGGACATGCCTTAATTATTTTGGTAACTATTCAGAGCCGAGGAAATTTACATAAATTTGCGAATCATGCTCGCATGAATGAGCATAATTTTGAAAATTTCTTTGGCGAAGTAACCTCAATGAGCAAAAGAGAAGTTCCGTAGGAACGATTTTGCGAATGAGGTTCTGAATAGTTACTTATTTTCCTAGAAATCAAAATCACGGAAACGGTTGGGTTTCTTGGGCTTGCGCCTCTTCTTCGCCTGTCGGATGGCTTCCTTACGTCTGCTCTGCAGATCCTGATCCACGGAACGATAATGGGATCTGGAACGGTTTCTTCTGCGGCTGAAGCGCCAGGTCAATCTGGTACTGCGGTGGGCAAAGTGATAATTTTTAAGAAACGCCCGTAACAATAAGATCAGGAAAACTACCACAGCGATTCCCAGGATCCAGAAAAACACCTTTACTACGTTAATAAAAATCACTGCCGGACCACCGGAAGCTGTATCCTCTTCCCCGGAATCCGACGTTTCCGTGGCTGTGGGAATGTCACTATTGTCACCGTCTCCGGCCGTCTCACTGGCTGGCGCCTCCGCCTCTTTTGTTGCTCCGGTACTGTCCGCTCCTTCCGTCGCCGCCGTAGCCCCTGCCGCATCCGTCGTCTCTGCGGTCTCGTCCTGGAACACACTGCTTCCCTTCTCCGAAGCCGTGAAATCTATAGATGCCGTGCCCAGTACCACATCATGGTACGTATACGTGATCACCGCTACCTGTCCCGGCTCGGTATTGTCGTAAGAGATCTCCGATACCACATCCTGAAACGTGATAGTATTCGGCAGGGTAATGCAGTCGCTCTGGTTCAGCTCCAGGATCGGTTTGGAATTGCCGAAGATGTCGTTTCCGCTATAAAAAGAACCCGCATTTTCAATATTGTACCTGGTCTCGGTCTGTGCGATGTTGACCTTCTGGAAATTGCTGAATCCATAATCAAACAGTGCAATGGTATCTTCATAGTAATTCGGATTCTCATCCTTCATCACCACGCAGATCAGCTTCATGCCGTCCTTCTCCGCGCAGGATACCAAAGTACTTCTCGCTGCATCGGTATAACCAGTCTTACAACCCACCAGATAGGGATAGGCGTATTTTCCACCGGGGATCAGCTCCATTTTGTTGACTTCCATAATGTCATCCGGCTGTCTCTCCGAGGGCAGAATGTGCAGCATATGAGTCATGGTCATCTTGCACAATGCCTCGTTGGCAAAAAATGCCTTGCCGATCATCGCCAGATCATAGGCACTGGTATAATGA
>CAVFMG010000176.1:0-4890 GCA_963623435.1 Odoribacter splanchnicus | reverse complement strand
GCTTGTAACTCTATAATAAACTATATTTTAGATTTGTCAATCGCTTTCAGTAAATTTGTAAGTTATAATACAAGTTATGTGTTTCAAATTGTATATTTTTGCCAAATTATATTAGCATACTGCACAAATCAAGCTGTCATGTTGTACATTGTCCGTGAACTGCGATTCCTTCTGAAATTTGTATGTTGTATTACAAGTTTTCCCTTGATTTTTACTGTCAGTGTGTGTATTATGAGAAAAAATAGGTAACTGTTCAGAGTTGCAAAAAACAGTAATTATACAGAAAGGATGAAGTGTCATGTCTCAATTTATTTCAAAACTTGCTGAAAATTATCCTGTGTCCGGTATCCGCAGAATGTTTGACCTTGCAGCCGGCAAACAGGACATTGTCAACTTATGCAATGGAGAGCCCAACTTTGATACCCCCGAAAACATCAAGCAGGCAGCGATCCGTTCCATCGAAGCCAATCAGACCCGTTACGCTCCCGAAGGCGGTCTCCCTGCATTCCGTAAGGCTGTCGCCGAGAAATATACGAAGCAGTTCGGACGTCCCTTCACAGAACAGAATGTTATGGCTGCCGCAGGTGGTGTCGAAGGCGTTATCCTTTCTTTTATGACTATGCTCAATCCCGGTGATGAGGTCATCATCCCGGATCCTGCCTACACCTGCTATGAGGGTCAGGCAGAGCTTCTGGGTGCAAAGGTTGTACGTGTTCCTCTGAAGGAGGAATATGGCTTTCGTCTCCAGCCCGAGGATCTGGAGGCTGTTATCACCCCGAAGACCAAAATCGTACTGTTGAATTATCCCAGCAATCCGGTAGGTGCCGTACTGACTCCGGAAGCCGGTGCTGCCCTGGCGGAAGTGATCCTGCGTCACAATCTGATTGTGGTATCCGATGAAGTATACGAGAACATTCTCTTTGACGGCAGAAAGCACTACAGCATCGCCCAGGCTCCCGGCATGGAGAATAACACTCTGGTCGTTAACAGTCTATCCAAGACTTACGCCATGACCGGCTGGCGTGTCGGCTATGTTGTCAGCAGCAATCTGGAGATTATGACAAAAATGGTAAAAATGCAGCAGGCACTCATCTCCTGTCTGCCGGGCTTCGTTATGGCAGGTGCCGCAGAAGCTATAAGCGGCAGCCAGGACAGCGTAAAATACATGTCCGAGCAGTATGCGAGACGCCGTGATCTGATGGTATCCATGCTGTCTGAGGTACCCGGTTTTAAAGTATTCAAGACGGAGGGCAGCTTCTGCGTCTTTATCAACATCAAGGATTATCATATGGATTCCTTTGAATTCTGTAAGGAACTGCTAGAGGAAGCCCATGTCCTAACCGTTCCCGGAACTGCCTTCGGCTCTCAGGGGCAGGGCTATATCCGTATGTGCTTCGCCAACTCCGATGAAAATATCGTAGAGGGATGCACACGTATTAAAAACTATCTGGAAAAGAGAGGATTTTAAGGATGCGGGGACTGTTTACCTTTCGCTACAGTGACGAACAGATGCAGAAGTTGGAAGCCTTAGGCATAGAGATTACCTATCTTCCGGAAGCTTCTCTGGCCCAGGGGACTTCTCTGGCCGGTTACGATTTTCTGGTATGCTTCAACCCATTTGACCGGCTGGATTTCACGAATTGTCAGTTAAAATGGATTCATCTGGTGAGTAAAGGTGTCGGACATGTTCCCCGGTTCCTACAGGAAGATCCGGACGTCATCATCACAAATAATGTCAGTGGTCCTTCCGTACCTATCGGAGAGCTGATCATTTGTTATATTTTGGAGATTTTCAAGAACACCCGATTTTTCTATCGTCAGCAGGAACAGAAGCTTTGGAAGGCAAATCCGGATATTTTGGAGATCACAGGGAAAAAGATCTGCTTCCTCGGTACCGGTCTCATTGCAAGGGAAGCTGCTGCCAGACTCCGTCCCTGGAACGCGGAGCTGATCGGTCTGAATACCTCCGGTCATGAAGTTCCGGAATTCGATTATGTAATGCCGATCGCGGATCTTAAAATGGTTCTCCCCAGAGCAGATGTGGTCATCTCCGCTCTGCCCGCCACCCCAGAGACCTTCCATCTATTGAACGCAGAGACTCTGAGTATGATTCCGAAAGGAGCTACCCTGATCAACATCTCCCGCGGATCTGTCATTGAAGAAAACGCTCTGTGTGAACTTCTTGCAGAAGAGCACTTCCGCGGCGTAGCACTGGATGTCTTTGAAACGGAACCGCTCCCGGAGAGCAGTCCCCTGTGGACAGACCCAAGAGTTATCGTCACTCCGCATAATGCACTGTACTCCGACCTGTATCAACAGCGGGTCTTCGATGGCATCTATGAAAATGCCGGAAGATTTCTCGCCGGAGACAAATTGTGCGGCGTGGTAGATTTTAAGAAGGGATATTAAAGTAATGAGCCATGCCAGCCATAGGGATTCCCAAAGGGAAATCCCTATGGCTGACGGCTATCGCCGTATAAAAACAAAAAAGACGATCACCCTCTGGTGAGCAAGCTCCCCATTGGGTGATTGTCTTTTTGTTTTTACATGGCTCATTACACGGCAAACTGACTATTATACAGATTTGCATAGAAGCCATTCTGTGCCAGGAGGGTCTCGTGGTTGCCCTGTTCGATAATGTTTCCATCCTTCATTACCAGGATCACATCTGCGCTCTGGATGGTGGAGAGTCTGTGGGCTACGATGAAGCTGGTACGTCCTTCCATCATGGTAGCGAATGCATTCTGAATCTTGATCTCGGTACGGGTATCAATGGAGGATGTTGCCTCATCGAGGATCAGCATGGGAGGCAGGCACAGCATGACTCTGGTGATACATAAGAGCTGTTTCTGTCCCTGGGACAGGCTACCGCCGTCTTCGGTGACCACGGTGTCATACCCCTTTGGCAGACGCTTGATAAAGCTGTGGGCATGGGACGCTTTGGCTGCCGCAATGACCTCTTCGTCGGTGGCGTCCGGTTTGCCCATGCAGATGTTGTCACGGATGGTTCCGGAACGCAGCCAGGTCTCCTGCAATACCATACCATAATTGGTACGGAGACTTCCTCTGGTGATATTCCGGATGTCGGTGCCATCCACCTTAATGAATCCGGAGTTCACATCATAGAAACGCATCAGCAGGTTGATCACAGTTGTCTTACCGCATCCGGTAGGACCTACAATTGCTACTCTCTGACCGGGTTTTACCTGGAGGTTAAAGTTCTGGATCAGTTTCTTCTCCGGTACATACTGGAAATATACATTCTCCAGATCTACATTGCCCTGGGCATCTGTAAGCACTCTCGCATCCGCAGCATCTGGCATCTGCGGCTCCTCGTCGATCAGTTCAAAAATACGTCCGGCACAGACGAATGCATTCTGCAGCTCGGTTACCACACCGGAGATCTCGTTGAATGGCTTGGTGTACTGGTTCGCATAGCTTAAGAAGCAGGACAGACGACCTACGCTGATGCCGCCCTTAATTGCCACGAACGCACCAAATACGCCGACACCGGCATATACTAAGCTGTTGACGAAACGGGTCGCCGGATTCGTAATGGAGGAGAAAAAGATGGCTTTCAGAGAGCATTTCTGTAATCTGTCGTTGATCTCTCCGAACTGACTCTTGACTGCATCTCCTCTGGAGAAGGTATTTACGATTTTCTGGTTGTCGATCATTTCCTCAATAAGGGAGGTCTGCTCGCCTCTGGTCTCGGACTGCTCTTTGAACATGGAGTAGGTCTTGGTGGCGATGAATTTCGCTACCAGGAAGGATACCGGGGTGATACATACGACCACCAGTGCAATGGGCACGTTAGTCACCAGCATGAAGCCCAGGGTGCACAGAATCGTCAACACACCGGTGAACAGCTGGGTGAATCCCATCAGCAGACCGTCTGCGAACGTATCTACATCTGCAATGACACGGCTGACGATATCACCGTAAGCGTGGGCATCCAGATACTTTAAGGGCAGGATCTCCAGCTTGGCAAAAGCATCAGTACGGATATCACGGATGACATGATAGGTAATATAGTTGTTGCAGGTATTCATGACCCACTGCCCTACTGCCGTGATGATCATGACAATGGCAATTTTTCTCATAATGGCAAAGATGCCGGACATATCCACCTGTCCCTTGCCGATGATCAGATCCACCGCATTACCGGTGAGGATCGGGATATATAAGGTCAGTAATACGGTCACTGCTGCCAGCACCAGAGAAAGTACCAGTGCCGGTGTATATTTGCGGATATATTTCAATACGCGCTTCATAGTCTTTTTATTATTTGAATTATTTGTCTTCTGCATTACTGAACACCTCCTCTCTGCTCAGGATACTGGGAATAATAGATCTCCTGATATACGGTACAATCCTTCAGTAATTCCTCATGGGTTCCCATACCTGCGATCTCACCGTCATCCAGTACGATGATCTTGTCCGCATGGCGGATGGTGGAGGCACGCTGGGATACGATAAAGGTTGTGGTCTTGTCTTCCAGGGTACGCAGTGCCGCGCGCAGCTTGGCATCCGTTGCATAATCCAGTGCGGAAGCGCTGTCATCCAGAATCAGGATCTCAGGATTTCTGACTAAGGCTCTTGCAATGGTCAGACGCTGTCTCTGTCCGCCGGAGAAGTTCTTACCGTTCTGTGCCACGGCAGCATCTAACTTACCGTCCTTACCCTCTACGACTTCCGATGCCTGTGCAAGCTCCAAAGCCTTCCACATCTCATCTTCTGTAGCGTCCGGTTTACCCCACTGGAGGTTGCTGCGGATCGTTCCCTTGAACAGAACCGCCTTCTGGGGCACGACGCCGATACGTCCGCGCAGTTCTTCATCACTCATGGTCTTAATATCTCTGCCTTCTAACAGAATCTCTCCTTCCGTCG
>CAVFMG010000175.1:704-4919 GCA_963623435.1 Odoribacter splanchnicus | reverse complement strand
GTAACTATTCAGAGCCATGCAAAACTGCGTTCTGCGAATGCTTGCATTCAGGCAGATAAGCAGTTTTATATGGCGAAGTAACCACATGAGCAAAAGTAAAGCCTCGCAGAGGCGATTTTGCGAATGGGGTTCTGAATAGTTACAAATATACACTTTTTACAGTCCTAAAAGCTGCTTTTTCTTGACTTCAAATTCCGTAGAGTCCTCTGTCTGCGCGGGAGCAGCTGCCCATCACAGGTATCGTCCGGCACACTTATCTGGAAGGTCCGCCCCAGCACAAGGATCCTGCGAATTTCATCACCCAGGTGGCTCTGATCCAGAAATGATTCCGGAGCTGCTTTGTCCTTTAATCAAACAGGATTTCTTCCACCGTCACAAACTGGAATCCTCTTTTTTGCAGGGCATCCACCACTTCCAATGCCGCAGTCACGGAGGTATCGTAATAATCGTGCAATAAAATAATATCTCCGTCTCCTGCTTTTTCCACAACTTTTGCTGCAATGCATTCCGCATTGTGGGAGCACCAGTCTAAGGGATCGATATTCCACAATACCGGGAACATGTTCAGTTCCTTCTCAAAGCTTTTGTCCCAGCTGCCGTAGGGCGGTCGGACGAAGCTTATTTTTTCCCCGGTAATCTCCTCTAAGATCTCATTGGTCTTCACCAATTCCTCCCTGAAAGTCTCCCGGTTACGGGAAGTCAGCTGTATATGACTGTATGTATGATTGCCAATCAGATGACCTTCCGCCTGTTCCCTACGAATGATCTCCGGATAATTCTCCGCATTCTCACCGGTCACGAAAAAGGTAGCCACTACATTTCGCTCTTTCAAGCCATCCAGAAGCCGTTCCGTGTACTTCGGATGCGGTCCGTCATCAAACGTCAGCGCTATTTTTTTGATGCTCTCTGCCGATATCTCCTGAGAAACAGCCGGTCTGCCCTCCTTGGGTGTTTTCTGTTTGTATTTATGTATCCCGGTCCACAGGCACAGCGTTCCCACAACAATATCAAAAATCAAAATTCCTGCCAGCACTTTCTTCATTCCAGGTTCCAGCCATCCGGTCAATGCTTTCACAGAAAATATATGCATCCGGATAATACGCAATTCCTGGCAATCAAAAAGGAGTTCTGGAACCCAAAGTTCCAAATCTCCTTCTCTCTTATTTCTTATTTTATGATTTTTGAAATTCTTTAAATCTTGAATACAGAGATCTCGTTCTTGAGTCCTTCCATATTCTCATCCAGTACACTTGCTGTATCACTCAGCTTCTCTACATGAGCAAGCAGCTTGTTCGCTACGTCATTGACAGTCTCAGCACTGCCTGCGGTCTCTTCGATGATATCGGAGATATTCTTCACGGCTGCTACGGCTGCACTACGCTCACCGTCTGCCTTCTCGGTACTTACTACGATGTCCTTCAGTCCCTCGATCAACTGACCCATACGAGCCTGCATCTCACGGAATACTGCGATTACTTCTTCCACAGCCTTGGTCTGTAATTCTACCATTGCTTTCGCCTGGCTTGCACTCTCCACACTGTTCTGTGTCTGGGCGGTGATATTCGCTACGTTGTTACTGATCTCGCCGGCTGCCTTGGCGGAATCGTCTGCCAGCTTACGGATCTCCTCCGCTACTACTGCGAAGCCTCTTCCTGCCTCTCCTGCTCTGGCTGCCTCGATGGAAGCATTCAGGGATAACAGATTGGTCTGCTCTGTGATCTCTGTGATCGTACCTACGAAACTGGTAATAATCTCGGATTCCTTACGGAGAGATTCAATGCTCTCGCTTACTTTCACGGTCATCTGTGTGGTCTCACCGGCACGGTCACCCAGTACCTGTACGATCTCCATTCCCTTATTGATCATGCCTTCAGTCTCGTCTACCAGCTTCTCCACGCGTTCTACCACATGGCTGACTTCCTGGATCTCGCTGGAGAGGATATCGGTCTTCTCCACACATTCCTGTGCGTGTCTGGACTGTTCTTCCATACCTTCGTTGATCTCGCCGATGGCACGGGTAATATCCTGTGAGTATTCATGAATCAGTTCCGATGCCTGACCTACGTTCTGTGCGGATATCTCCAGTTCTCTGGTGGCATTGCTTACCTGATTGACCAGCTTCTTCGTATTCGTGATCATGTTGGTCGCAGAACCTGCCAGATCCTGGAACTCATCATGTCCCTTGGCAGATACGGTCACGGTCAGATCACCCTGTGCCACATCACCGAACTTTTTGGAGATGCGTCTCATGTTATTCTCAATACCTGCGGTAATGAAGATACCAATGATTACTACGATGACACATGCCAGAATCACCAGACCGATAGTCATATTACGGATCTCGGTTGCCTGACTGGTCACGACCTTCATAGGTACCAGTGCACAGGTGGTGAATCCCACATCTGCGCTGCGGCTGTAAATGAAGAGGTAATTCTCACCTTGGAAATCCACCTCAGCAGTGCCTGACTCTGCAACTGCCCCATCCATCACTGCGGCATAATAGTCCTGACCACAGAATACATTACCTTCCTCTGGAAGCACGCTGTCCTGACCCTCTCCAAGATTCTCAACGACCAGTTCTCTGCCGTTTGGAGTAATAAATCCGATGATACTGCCCTCTCCGATATCAATCTGTTCCATGAAATCCGTAATGGCAGAAGGCTTGATATCGATAACAACACAGGCATTGTTGGACTGGCTCATCATCTGGAATGCCATGATGTAATCCTTCTCGGTCTCGGTTACCTTCTCATCCAGAACAGGATGGCTGTCGATCCACTGGGGGATACTTCTGCGCCCTTCCCCGGTAGCTACGGATTCCTTATATTCATCCAGAAAACCGTCCACACCGGAAGAAAGCTTGGTGGACAGAAGGCTTACTCCCTTCTTGGGAATAATGTGCATATGGCTGATAAACGGATTAGAAGTCTGCACCGATAACAGATTTGACTTTGTAGATGTCAGGAAGTTCAGCTTGTCTACCGGGCTGTCCTCATACATTCCCAGGAAATACTTCCGCAGGTCATCGTCATATGCGTATTTCAGACCCTCGGAACGGATAAAGTCACAGGTCATATTCAGATATTCCGTAGCCATACGCATGGTCTGCAGTGTGGAATCCGTGAACTTCTCACTTAAGCCCTCCGAGGACTTCTGGTATGCGGATACACCGATAATGACCATAAATACAATGGGCACCAAGAAACATACCACGATCTTATTGCGGATGCTTAACAGTTTGGAACTCTTACGGCTCTTCGCAGCCTTTTGCTTCTGCTTCGGCTCTTTTACTTTTTTCGGCTTCTTCTCAGAAGTCTTCTCTTTTTTCCCCGTCAAAAGAGACTTTTTAGATTTTTCAACATTCGTACTCATAGAATACCCTCCGGTACTTGTAATTCACACCAAAAATTATAACATATAGATCCCCAGAACGGAACAACATATTATGCGTTTTTTATATTTTTTTGCACACATTCAACAAAAATCCATGTTTTTCAGGTAGGTTTCTGTGAAATCTGCCTCCTCTGCAAGATTCAGTATATGTATTTCACAATTCGGATTCCAGCGCAGATCATCCCCCGGTTCCGCTCCCGCAAGGATCCGGCTTCCGACGATTCCCGCTCCGCTTAACGCCGTATTGCCTCCGGTCACGGTGTGCTCCACCAGTTCCTCCGGCAACAGTCCGATCCTCGCTGCCGCTTTCGGATCCAGATAATAGCCGAAGCCTCCCGCCAGCACGACCCGCGAGATCTCAGAGAGTGTGATACCGAAACGTCTCCTCAGTATCTCGATGCCCGCAGCAATGGCTCCCTTCGCCAGCTGTATTGCCCGGACGGAATCCTGCGTCACACATACATCACCGATACGGACTCCTTCCGTAAAATAGGGTTCCTTAAGCAGTCCCCGGGCATCCAGCAGTCCTTCCTCCAAAAGTGTCGCCAACAGCCGCACCATATCCGCTCCCCAGATACCGCGGTTAGCGCCGCCTTCAAACGCCGGTCCCGCCGCCGTGGCACAGGCATAGAGCTTTCTGCTGTTACCCAGTGCCATCTCCCCGTTGGTTCCCAGGTCAATAAGCAGGGTATTCTCCTCCCGTTCTAACATTCCACCGGCGAGGATGCCCGCCGTGATGTCACCGCCGACAAACGCAGCTAATCCCGGGATGATATGACAAGGAATTCCCGCGATCTGTGTATCTACGGCTCCGGTATGACT
>CAVFMG010000175.1:0-681 GCA_963623435.1 Odoribacter splanchnicus | reverse complement strand
CCCATGAGCAGGTAGACCATCGTAGTATTCGCCGCAATGACCATCTGTAAAGACTCCTCCGGCTGCAGCTTTTTCGAAAAACGCTGCACGCCTTTTTGAATGAGATCCTGCACTTTTTTCTGCATATCCGCCGCTTTTCCCGGATCCTTTGCAGCTGCTATCCGGGAAAGCACGTCGGCACCGTAAGTGATCTGTGGATTCACGCTGGGAAAGCTGCCCACGACTTTGCCATCACGGTCGTAAAGCTGCATAGCCACCGTCGTCGTGCCGATATCCACAGTCATCAGCCGCACTCCGTCTGCATTGTCCAGATGCAGTTTCGGCAGTTGTAATTTCTCTGAGACCACCTGCATCCTGCGCACCACCCCGGGACATCTGCCACAGCCGGTACAGACGAGGCATCGGGTTCCTTTTTTCGTATTATACAAACTGATTCCTCTCTTCATCGTAATGATAATCGATGGTTGCCAGCTTATCCGTGATCTCCTGCTTATCCACATCCAGATCATCGCACAACTGCTCCAGACTTCCGTAAAAGTCGCGGAGTTTGAGATTTACAAAGCTTAATAACATTACGGGATCCTGTGGTATCATAATCGTTTCCTCTTTTCTACTGTTTTTATCAGAATGATGTCGGGGTCAAAAGCCCCCGACTTTGATGCCTACGGATTGCTCCGTGCT
>CAVFMG010000174.1:0-4994 GCA_963623435.1 Odoribacter splanchnicus | reverse complement strand
GCTCACCCCTGAATCAAGTTCTTACGCAGCCTGACAGCAAGTGTCTGGCTGCTGTCTGAACAGTAACCTACCATTTGTCCTTATTTTACCGGGACAGCCAGGAATGATCCTTGCTTGTCTGGTCATAGTCATAGGATCCGCCGTCAGATTTGCCTGCGCCGCTCAGCGTGGAGTGGTCGTGGCTCACCTGCTCATCCTTGATTGTATTGTTCTGCTCCATCTGCTCCCAAAGCTGGTCGGAAATGGATTTTTCCAGCACGACGGTCACCGTATAGGTACGGCTTCCGCGGCTGTTGCTCACCGTATAGGTCACCGGAGCAGACAGGTTGACTGCTGCGCCGGATACCGGAGTGACAGTCGCACCACTGGATACACTGACAGAAGGAATCAGGGACGTAGTGTCCGTTCCCAGCGGCATCGTAACCTGAATGGTGCCTGCATCATCAATGACACCCTGGCATCCATCAATGGAAAATGCCGTAATCGTCGGTGCACTGGTTACTTCATTGTCCGGTGTAGACGGATTGACTGCGGCACCATTTCTCAGGACGGTCACCTGATAGGTTCTCGCTGTCAGACCTTCACCGGTCACGGTATAATTTACCGGACTGGTGAAATCCTGCGCCGTTCCGCTCAGCGGAATGCAGCCGGTCGTGCCCTCCGACAGGGTAATGTTCGGCACCAGAGACGTCACGTCCGCATTGGACGGCACACCCTGAATGAGAATCTGTCCCTTGTCGTGGTCAATGGTTCCGTTGTACCTCTCGTCTCCTATAGAAATGGAGAATGCCGCGATGGATGCATAGCTATTTTTCGTCGCTCTGATGCGGTAGGTCTTCGTGGTACCATCCTCCGCCGTCAGGGTAATCGTTACCCAGTTGGACAGATCGAGCACCTTCTTATAATTCAGATCCACATCCGAAGTTGCACGCTCCGAAGTCTCTGCGTAAAGCCGCAGCTGCGTCAGATCCGCCTCCGGTCCGAGAAGGAGCTCAATCTCCGTCACTCCATCAGCACCCGTTGAAGTGGTGATCTTCTGAATTTCCAGCCCGCGCTGGTTCACATCCTGAATCCCGATTGTATCCGTTTTCAGCGTCGTACCACTGGATGTTACATCCGCCTGCGTTACGGTTACATGGTAAATCTTCGTGGTCTCACCGTCTTCTGCCTGTATCTGGAAAGCCACCGGCTCATCCTTGATAAAGGAATAGGGCAAATCCGGAGACAGCAGCTTCGCGCCCTCAGAAAGCTCGATCTCAGGTGTCAGTCCGCTTAGGGAAATCCCCTCCGGAAGCGTCACCGTAATCGTCGCAGCATCCTCATCAATGACACCCACCTTTCCTTCCAGCTTAAAGGATGTGATCCTGGCATCTGTGCTGAAGCTCCTGTTAAAATCAAATCCGTCCGCATACAGGGAGTAGGGATGTCCGGAACCGCCGTTCTTCAGGAAGCCCAGATACCACTGCATCGCATAACATGCCTCGTAGGTGGCCATTGAGTCCTTCTCGCCACCCGTAACATGGTAGAAATATCCATCCGACTCACTGGCATAAGTATCCATCCATTTCTTCATGACACTGTTGCCATTGCCATCACTGAACCGCGGGTCGGTTGCCGGGTCAATACCCATGGAGCAGAGCGCACAGATCACCTGTGACACTACCTCACTGTTGTAAGAGCCCGTGGAATAAAACGTATAGTCATCCTCCATGCCGCGTACTCCCTCTGCGGATTTCTCACCGAGAATGATCTGCAAACCTTCCTGCAGTTTCTCCTGCACCGCCGGTTCATTCCGGTACGGGTACAGGGACTGCATCATCATACATACCATATCAAGACCGAATCCATCGGTACCATAAGTATGGTTCAGTAACGTATCGAGCATGCTCTCACGGGTATATTTCGCATCCTTCGGTACGGTATAATTTCCCATATCCATGGCAATCAGCCAGAATATCGGACCGTTGATAGTATCGTCCTCCGGATAGTTGTAAAGCTGCGCCACCAGATCACTGATGTCTTCGCCGGAAGAATGCATGATCTTATTCCCATCATTATACTCGTCCAGCTTCGTACAATCCACACCCAATGCTGTGAGCATCATGATACCACGGTCATAATCCGTCATCTTATTGCGTGCCAGCTTCTTCACTGCCGTTTCCAGATCCAGATTCTTCGGAAGCGCATCACCCGGCTCCCGTTTCTGATGATCGTAGAAGCCCAGATTCATGAACTCCCAGTTGTCGTCGGCACTGGTACGGTATCTGGCAATAATCTTCTCCACCATGCTCTGGCATCTCGCCTGTATGTCGGTATCCACCGCCGCCTCCGTTTTCGTCAGCGTCACCGTATATTCCTTCGTATTTCCGGTAGTTCCCGTGACGGTATACTTCACAGGACCGGTGAAATCCACCAGTTCCTCCGAGGCCGGGCTTACCTTCGCCCCTTCCGAAAGTCCGATAACCGGCTTCACCATCGACAGGTTGGTATCTGTTGATACGGTCACCGTTACCGTGCCTGCGTCCTGGTCAATGACGCCGTAAGCATTTCCCACCTTGAAGGAAGTCATCTCACAGCTCTCAGACAAATCTGCTTCTAGCACGGTCACTGTGTAGGTCTGTTGTGTCGCACCGTCCTCCGCTGTAACTACATACGTCACCGGCTTATCAAATTTCCACGCTCCATCAGAACGGACATACTTCGCATGATCTGATACCGTTACCTCCGGTGTCAGCCCGCTGATATCCTTTCCATAAGGAACCTTTACCGTAATACTGTGGTTCGTCTCGTCAATTACGCCATCATAGGTTCCCAGACGGAAGCTTTCGATCCTGCATTCCTTCGATTTTATCCAGGAAACCTGAACGCTATAAGTCGATGGCTTATTGTAAATGCTATCCTCAATCTGAACCTTTGCCAGTGCATCCAGAGAAATCTGTTCCCCTGTCAGTTCCTGCTCCGAGGTATCCAGCAGCTTATATGCCGTACCCGTATGTCTTACCGACACAGTCCCCTTCACACCATCCATATGAAGACTTGCCGGAAGGTTCAAAGATACGGTTTTCTCTGTATCATCTACCGTCGCCGTATAGGTCTTTCCGTCAATCTCAATAGAAAAATCCCTGATCTGTGACTGGGGTGTCCCACTTACAATCGTAACCGTATAATCCCGCTGAACATCCGCCCAGAATTCATGGTACGCAGACACTTGTCCCACATAGGTAATTGGAGTGGTCTCCTCATAGGCAGCCACATTATAGACAGCCGTATTATCTTTCCAGAGATCACCGGATTTCTTCGTACATACGGTCCATCCTCCTGTGGTAATCACCGGTTCCGCACTCTCATCGACAGCCGCCCCTTCCGGAATATAGACCGTAACGGTTCCTGCCTCTTCGTCGATCTGACCTGGATAGCCAGCCAACGTAAAGCTCTCCATCTTCGGCTCTGAGATCCGGTTCTCCTCCACGAAGTCCATGTACCACTCCGCTTTGGTAAGCAGTGCCTCACACTGTTCCGGCGTAAAAGCAGCATTCCCATCCTTTACCAGTTTCGTCATCCGCTGCTCCACCAGTGACTTGGTAAAGTTCATGCCCGTACCGTCCACATCTGCCAGCGGCGTCTGCATGGCTCCGGTTAGCGTGCTGTAAACCGTATCAAGCATAAAGTCGTAAACCGGATGGTAATCTCCTGCCTGAGCCGTCCCCGCATTCTTTCCTTCCATCTCTGCCATCATGTCATTCAGACGGTTCATGATACGCACAAACCTTGGAGCCTGATTAAGAAGCTTCGGCAGATCACTTTCCGACATCCGATAGCCTTCCTGCTGTCCTATAATCAGGAACGGAATCGCTCTCTCTGCTCCACCATACTCATAACGATAATAGATGATCGTTGGGTAGTAGAGGTCAAGACCCTTTCCCGCTTCCGCTGCAAAATGAGCACCCTTTATATTGTTCCGGCTCGGAACTGTCCTGTAAGAATCATACGTTGGGAATGACAGATCTGCCTGAAATCCATTCACTCCGCCTGCGGATGTATTATGTACCGCCGATGACGGTACCGGTACAGTATACAATACACCTGTACTCTTCGGCTGAAAATAGCAGTTTCCATCTGCATCCTTCATATGGCTATTACCATTATTACTATTAGCAAAACTGACTTTTGTGTAGTCATCGGCATGCCAGGTATCAGTCGTAATATACCACGCATCTTTATAATTCGGGATTAATACCTCTTCATCAAGACTGGTAATCAATTCCGGCCACCGATCTGTATTACCGGAAAAGGGTTTTGCAAGTGCTGTCGCCATCAGGCAGAGAGCCAGCATGGTTCCCACCACAGCGATCAGCGAACGTCTCTTTTTTCTTTTTTTCATATCCGTATCATCCCTTTACCAATACTTCGGATATTTATTCTTCTTATGGCTCTTGATACTATCCGCTTTGTTCCACCAGGAACGGTCTCCCTCCTGACTGGTAATCTTATCCCACAAGGTATCGGATACCGATGCCTCCTGTACCTTCACTGTTACCACATAAGATTTCTGTTCGCCGGAAGCACTCTTCACCATATAAGTCACTGCATTAGTGAAATTCACTGCCGCTCCGCCGGCAGGTGTCACACTGTCTGCATCAGATGTAGCAATAGCCGGACACAGAGAAGTCACATCTGTTCCATTTGGAACCACTATGGTGATTGTTCCACTGTTCTGGTCGATGGTTCCGCTGACATTTGCCACGGAAAACGCAGTGATCTTCGGTTCAGAAGTCACTACTGTGTCGCTGGATGTCTTATCAAAGGTCGCACCGACTGTTACTGTATCTGTCCCGGATGCTGCCGGCATCACGAAGCTGACACTGGTATCGGATGACGATCCGGAACTCAGGGCAACATCCTTCATGCCCTGGGTAATCTTCCATACAGACAATTTATATCCATCCTTCGGCACCGCTGTTACCGTCACCTTATCTCCTTCCACCGCTTTCACT
>CAVFMG010000173.1:0-5047 GCA_963623435.1 Odoribacter splanchnicus | reverse complement strand
TTTTAATACTGCGCAGGGAATACAATAACTGTCACCTGCGGTTCTTATACCGTCTATTTTATTTAATCATGATTTAATTTTATATATTTTTATTCATGCCGCAATGCTTCGATGGGGCTTAATTTTGCTGCCTTTTTCGCCGGATAGATTCCGAAGAAGATACCCACGGCAGAGGAGAACAGGCTGGCTCCCAGCACCGTGCTCACATTCACTTTCGCAGTAAATCCGATCAGGCTGCAGACGCCGAAGGCTCCCGCCACGCCGATAAGGATACCGATGATTCCTCCTAACAGGGTAATGATGGCGGATTCCGACAGGAACTGTAACAGAATGGATCCGGTCCGCGCTCCCAGAGACTTACGGATACCGATCTCTCTGGTACGCTCCGTCACAGATACCAGCATGATATTCATGACACCGATACCACCGACTAACAGGGAGATGGCTGCCACAAATACTACGAAGATCGTGATATAACTTAGGATCTGATCCATCTGGCTCATGATATCGTTAAAATTCTGTACCGAGATTGCATTCTGCCCCCTGACTCCATGGCGGTTCTCCAATAATCTTACCGTGTCCTGTGCTACCTGAGAGGCATTTTCCGCACCATCACTGACAATCAGCAGGTCTGTATAATCCACATAGAATCCATACCCTTCGGAAATTGTGGAAATCGGTGCCTCCATGGTCACTGTATTCCCCGCCGTTCCGAAAAATTTCGATGCATTATCCTTCCGGATGCCGACAATCGTAAATTCCTGTGTTACTCCATAGAGGGTATAATCAAAGCTCATTCCGATCACATTGGTATTGCCGAACAATGTTTTTGCACTGCTCTCTGTAATCACACAGACTTTATTCGCCGTATAATAATCCGAATCGGTAAAGTAGCGTCCCTTGATGATCGGATCCTGGCTGGAATATTCCAGCCCCGCCTTACCAAATGTCGCTGTGGCGTCAAAAGTACCCTTTCTACCGGTAGCGCTTCCGCCAAAGCTCCAGGAAGGAGTTACTGCCTTGACATTTGGAACTTTCTCCAAAATAGCATCCATATCCTCTTCTGTGAATACCACCTCTGTGCCGTTCTCCGCGGTATTATTGCTATAGACAGCAATCTGACCGCCTGCCATGGAATTCAGTTCTCCATTGATACCGCTTTTTACACCGTTACCGATGGAAATGATCATGATGACGGAGGAAATACCGATGATGATGCCCAGCATGGTCAGCACCGAACGTCCTTTATTACTGCGGATATTCATCAATGCAATTTTGATGTATTCCCATACTTGTGCCATAGATCTGCCTCCTACTGTTCCGGTACAGCGGTTACCGCCATACCTTCTTCCAGACTGGCACCGGTCAGACTGCTTACAATGATCTCATCTTCTTCGGTGATCCCCTCCAGTACCTCTGTATATTCATCGGAAGAGATGCCGCAGGTAATTGCTCTCTTGACTACCATACCATTCTCGACCACATAGAGGAAATCTCCGTTTTTATCCGCATTGATGGCTTCTACCGGGATCAACAGTGTATTCTGTGCGCTGTCGGTATATACGGTAAGCTTTGCATCCAGTCCGAGAATGATCTTGTCATCCGGATTGGTCAGATGCACTTCCACCCCTACCATGGGAGTGTTGGACGCATTCAGTGTTGCCATACGATTGATTTTGCTGATCTCGCCTTCGTATTTATTGCCGGAGATGGTAACATCTACCTTCTGGCCGATTTCCAGTTTTGCCACATCGGACTTGGAAGCATCGAAGGTTACCTTTACATTTTCACTGCTCTCTAAGGTGATCAGCTGAGTTCCTTCCGCCACGCTGGCGCCGGAGACTCCGGTGCACTCCGTTACGATACCGTTGAAATCCGCTACGATACCTTTCTTGGCGGAATAGTACTGTTCTTGGGCCTGCTTGTAGGTCAGCTGTGCCAGATCTCTGTCTGCCGCATAGGCTTCTGACTGGTAACCATTTAAAATTGTGCTCTCGCTGGTGCCCTTCTGGCTCTGCATCTGTGCCTTATAATTTTCACATTCTGTGATGTGCTCCTGCACAGAAGCAATCTCATTCTGCATGTTCACTACATAATCACTGGAGCTTGCGATGGACTGTACATAAGAATTTCTCGCCTGACTGGCACTGATGTCCTGCAGTTCCTTGTTGATTTCTTTTGCACGGTCTGCACTGGTGGACGAATCCTGCAGTTCCTTGCTTAAATCTGCGGATTTTCTGGATAATTCATAGCTTTCCTCGGACAGCTGTCTCTGGGTCTCTCTCTGGCTCTTGGCAAGCTTATCCTGCAGCTCCTTCAAATAAGCCTTGTAATCTGTAAGCTGCTGATCCAGGACTGCCAGGTTCGTGTTCGCTTCGTTTAATTTTGCCTGACTCTTGCTATTCTCTGTCATGGTACTGTTATAGGAAGCACTGCTCTTTGTCTGCTGTAACGTTGCCTCCTGCAGACGCTCCTCCATCTGATCCATGTCATAGGTCATGAGAACATCCCCTGCCTTCACCGCATCACCGGCTGCTACATTGATCTCGCTTAATCTGCCGCTGACCGGAGCAAAAAGGATCTCCTTCTCTTCGCTGGCTACCTTACCGCTGGTGCTGACATTTTCTTCAATGTCACCGCGGAATGCGTTGGTGGTGCTGACCATAACGCCCGCATTGCCGGAAAAAGCACAGCTTACCATGCGGATCACAATCAATAAAATTACGATAACT
Source organism: Odoribacter splanchnicus (assembly GCA_963623435.1). GTDB lineage: Bacteria > Bacillota > Clostridia > Lachnospirales > Lachnospiraceae > Acetatifactor. The sequence goes on along the minus strand of CAVFMG010000173.1, from coordinate 2,315 downwards.
GCTATGATAACAGGTGCTTTTTTACGTTTTTTCTTCTTTTCTTTCTGTTCCATGATCCTTCACTCATGACCCTTTCTATGTTTTTCTACTGTTTAACGTCCTTATGCCTGTTCGATCCGCCCGGAGTCGGATTCCACTTTGCCATCCTTGATTTTGATCACACGCTTCGCCTGTGCCGCAATCTCATTGTCATGCGTGATCAGTATGACGGTTCTTCCTTCTTTATGTAAACCTTTCAGGATATCCATGATCTCCTTCGTGGAGTTGGAATCCAGGTTACCGGTGGGCTCATCCGCCAGAATCACCGGCGGTGCCTGGGCAATGGCTCTGGCGATTGCCACTCTCTGCTGCTGTCCACCGGACATCTCCGAGGGCTTATGGTCCATACGGTGTTCCAGACCTACTTTTTTCAAAGCCTCTCTGGACAATTCCTCTCTTGTACCGCGGGCTACTCCCCGATAAATCAGCGGCAGCTCCACATTTTCCAGTGCTGTCAGATTCGGGATCAGATTGAATCCCTGGAAAATAAATCCAATCTCGCGGTTGCGGATATCCGACAGCTCATCATCCGTCAGCGCCGATACATCCTGTCCATGCAGCCAGTATTCCCCGCTGGTGGGCACATCCAGGCATCCCAACATATTCATCAGGGTGGATTTACCGCTTCCGGAATGTCCGATGATCGCCACGAATTCCTGCTCATGGATGGTCAGGCTCACATGATCCAGGGCACGTACTTCATTTTCGCCCGGATTGTAGACCTTACATACATCTTTGATCTCTACCAATGCACTCATTTCCTCCATACTCCCATTTCTATTGTGTATATCGACTTGATTCGATTGTGTTATTGTACTATTTGCATAATACAATAATATTTTTGCAGTGTCAATACTTTTTATATCTATGATGCCAGGGTCAAAAGGTCTAAGTCCACATGAGCTTGCTCATAAGTGGGTGAAAGACCTTAGGATCTGCCCCGATATGAGCATAAAAGTGGGATGATAATCCCACGATATGCGAATGAAGGGTAGGATTGTGAAAGTGCGCAGCACGGAGCAATCCGTAGGCATCAAAGTCGGGGGCTTTTGACCCCGACATCATTTGTATTCCGTTACCAGATACTCTATCAGAGAAATCCGAAAAAAATGTTTGGAAAATTCTAAAGATTTTCTATATTGACAATTTGTTCACAAAGTGTTATATTCCGTTCATAAGGTAAAGTTCTTCAGGGTTGGGTGCAATTCCCTACTGGCGGTGAATGCGTAAGCTACAGTCCGCGACCCGCAGATACCTATTCTGCGGCTGATCCGGTGCAAATCCGGGACCAACAGTACAGTCTGGATGAAAGAAGAAGTGTCACTTTTGTTTATTTGTGATACCTATGCCCCGGAAGTCTTTGGACTCCGGGGCTTTTTTTGAAGGCTTTCCTTGTATTTTTCACATAGGAAAGGAGTTCTGAAATGAACAAATTAATGCAAACCGTAACTGAAAATGTAGCTTATGTAGTGATCTTCCTGGCAGTCATCGTCGGATGCTTCCTGGTAGCCGTGGCACTGGAAAAAGGTGCCCAGAAAAAAAACGGTATCTCGGAGCCCATCTTTAACACAAGAAAACTTGCCATGATCGGAATGTTCTCCGCCATCGCCATGATCCTGCATGTGCTGGACTTCCCTATCTTCTTTGCTCCCGGCTTCTATAAAATGGATTTCAGCGAACTGCCGATTTTAGTCGGATCCTTCGCTTTCGGTCCGGTGGCTGGCGTTATGATGGAATTCGTAAAGATTTTACTGAAACTCTGCATGAAGGGCACCTCCACCGCATTCATCGGAGACCTGGCGAACTTCGTAGTAGGCTGCAGTCTGATCCTTCCCGCTTCCGCCGTATATTCTTTTAAGAAAACGAAGAGAAATGCGATCATTGCCTGCATCGCCGGCACCCTGGTCATGACCGTATTTGGCACCGCATTCAACGCCGTATATCTGCTTCCCGCCTTTTCCAAATTCTACGGAATGCCCATGGATGCGATCCTTGCCATGGGAACGGAAGTCAATCCGCTGGCAAAAGAAGGCAACATCATAAGCTTTGTCGTAGCATGCGTGGCTCCCATGAACCTGATCAAGGGAACGTTAGTATCTGTCGTGACACTGCTGATCTACAAGCCGTTAAGTCCCATCATCAAGACCGGACACAGAGCATAATCTTCTGAAACAAAAACAGGGGCAGCCTGGAAATTTCCAAGTTGTCCCTGTTTTATTATATGATGTCGGGGTCAAAAGCCCCCGACTTTGATGCCTACGGATTGCTCCGTGCTC
>CAVFMG010000172.1:0-5067 GCA_963623435.1 Odoribacter splanchnicus | reverse complement strand
CTGCCATCCTGTATGCCATCGTAGCGCTGGCACTGAACAATGCGGCATTCTGCTCGGTCATCATCCAGTCTTCCTTAGAAGCGGTGGATAAGGGTGAAATCGAGGCTGCAATCGCACTGGGAATGACGGGACCTCAGAGAATGTTCCGGATCATCCTGCCGGAGGCAGCGGAGATCGCACTGCCGTCCTTAGGCAATCAGATCATAGGTCTGGTTAAGGGAACCTCTCTGGCATTTACCTGTGGCGTTGTGGAGATGACTGCCGAGGGCAAATTACTGGGAGCGAGAGGCTATCGGTATTTTGAGGCGTATGTGGCACTGGCGATTCTGTACTGGGTGATCACTATTGTGCTGGAGCAGATCATCCGTCTGGTAATGAGCAGGGTACGGGTACCCGATGTGGTCGGTAAAGAAGGCAGGACAGCAGAAAAAGCTCAGAAAAACAAAGGAGGTGTCCTGTAATGATCAGACTGGAAAATATAAGGAAATCCTTTGGAGACAATACAGTACTGGACGGCATCAGCTTTGACATTGAAAAGGGTGACGTGGTGGCGATCATCGGACCCTCCGGCACCGGAAAATCTACACTGCTTCGCTGCATCAATATGCTGGAGACCCCGGACGAAGGAAAGATCGCCATCGACGATTTTGAATTGGATTATCAGAAAGTGAACCGTAAGGACCTCCTGGCGCTGCGCAAGAAGACTACCATGGTATTTCAGAGCTTTAATCTGTTCCGTAAGAAGACAGCCCTGCAAAATGTTATGGAAGGACTGACACAGGTACAGAAGCTGTCGCGGGCGGAGGCGGAAGAGATTGCCCTGAAACAGCTGGAAAAAGTAAAGATGCTGGAACGTAAGGATTACTATCCTAAGCATCTGTCCGGCGGACAACAGCAGCGTGTGGCGATTGCAAGAGCCATTGCCATGCAGCCGGAGCTGCTCCTCTTCGACGAACCCACCAGTGCACTGGATCCGGAGTTGGTAGGTGAAGTATTGGAGACAATCCGGGAGATCGCCAAGGCAGGCAATACGATGTTGATCGTCTCCCATGAGATGAATTTCGTAAAAAATGTGGCGACCAAGGTGATCTTCATGGAGAACGGCAAGATCGTGGAGATGGGCACCCCGCAGCAGATTTTCGGGAATCCCCAAAATGAACGTACAAGAGCTTTCCTGATTAAAAACAGTATTATGATTCCACCGGAATTTTCAATCTAATAATTTTATGATAAGAGACGGATCTGAGGAGAAGGACATGGAAGATAAGTATAACGCACTGGAGACTGCCAAGGCGGCAATGAGATTTATCAATACGAGAAAAAGACAGGCGCCGGAAGGCATTTATTTTTCTCTGGAAGATGCAGAGACGGGACACGCGTCCTATTATGACGAGATCTGTCTGTATGCGGGAGCATCCGGAATCCTCTGTTTCCTGTTAGGACTCTATGATACTACTTCAGAGACGGAATATCTGGAGGAAGCAAAAGAGGCTGCCGCGTATCTTACGTATCGCTGGAACCATCAGAGAACCTTAAAGCGAAACTTCTCACAGTATGCCTTTTCCAGCGGCTGGAGCGGTGCGGGATTTGCACTGTTGCAGCTGTATCAGGTGACCGGAGAACAGACTTATGCGGATACGGTAAGTTCCATCGTGGAACAGGCGATCCGGGATGCCAGGCCGGCAGCGTCCGGAGAGGGCTATGAGTGGTCCACGTTCCAGGGAATCGTCGGCAATGCGGGAACCGTATTATTTCTGTTGAAAGCGGCAGATGTTCTGAAAAATAAGAAATTCCGGGATTTTGCACTGGACGCCGGACAGACCTTTTTACATCAGGGAAGAGAAATGGGCAATGGCAAAATTGTCTACCAGGGCGTGGATCCCACGTATTTTGGCGCGGGGAAGGACTATATCGATCCTAATTTCCCCATGGGCACCGGAGGAATCGCTTTTACGCTGCTGAAACTGTATGAAGCAAGCAGCGACAAACGGTTCTTAAATGCTGTGACGGGTGTTACGGAGTACATGGATACTGCTGCGGTGAAAATGAAAGCCGGAAAATTACTGCCCCACGGACTGCCGGACAGAGGGGATCTGTTCTATGCGGGATATTGTCACGGACCGGCAGGAACCAACCGTTTCTTCTACCAGCTCTACCAGATGACCGGCGATGAAAAATACAAAAAAGAGATCGAAGATCTGACGGACGGCATGGAGTCACTGGGAGTTCCGGCAAAGCAGAGTGCGGGATACTGGAATGTACTCAATATCTGCTGCGGTACCGCAGGTGTTCTCAATATGTATCTGGGACTCTGGGCAGGTTTCGGTGAGGACAGATATTATGAGAAGGCACGGGAATGCGAAAAGGTTCTGTTAGACCGGGCAGTCTATGAAGAAACGGAAGCAGGACTTACTGCAAAATGGCAGTTTGCACTGGACCGTGTGGCACCGGAGGTACTGACCACTCCCATCGGGTTCCTCGACGGTGCTGCGGGTATCGGTGCGATGCTCTTACAGGCATACAGTGCCGAGAACGGTAATTTCAAGGCAATGAGAGCAATCGACGATCCGTTTCCCACGAAAAGGAGATAAAGACACATGGAACGAAAGCTGATCAAAAATGCCACGGTATTTGACGGAAAAAGCAGCAGATTACAGGAACATGCCAATATCGTCATCGAAGGAAATCTGGTAAAAGAAATCTACGCGGGAGAGATCTCAGAGGAAGGATTCTCTGAAATCTATGATGCAAAAGATCACTTTGTGATGCCGGGACTTACGGATGCCCATGTACATGTATCCCATAATGTGCCGATCGGAAGCGAGGAGCAGCGGATCGATGATATGGCGGTGCGCAGTGTGCGGTATGCATACGATATGCTGATGCGCGGATTCACCACACTGCGGGATGCCGGTGGTGTCACGGTGGGATTAAAGCGCAACATCGACAACGGATATCTGGACGGTCCCAGAATTTTTCCGTCCAATGCATATATTTCACAGACCTGTGGACACGGGGACTGCAGAAAAAGCCGCGCAGAGACCAGACTGCCGGACGGCAATTTCCTCAATGCCACTTTGCAGTATCGTGCAAATTACATCGCAGACGGTCCTGCGGAGATGCTGCGGGCAGTACGGGAGCAGCTGTTCTTGGGAGCATCCCAGATCAAACTGATGGCAGGCGGCGGTATCAGCAGCAGATATGATCCGTTGGATACGGTGCAGTTCACCTACGAAGAGATGAAAGCTGCCGTAGACGCGGCGGAAGATTACGGAACCTATGTCATGGCGCATCTCTATACTCCGAAAGCCATGCAGCGTGCGGCAAAAGCGGGAATCAAAAGCTTCGAGCATGCCACCATGATGGATGATGAGACCGGACGCATCATCAGAGACCTAGGAATCTGGGTCATGCCGGGTCCCCAGTCCCAGCGCCCCGTGACCTCTCACGGACCGCAGCCGGATCATGTGATCCGTAAGGCAGAACGTGTGAAAGCGGGTTGCGAGATCGCCACAGAGGTAATCAACAAGTACGATCTGCCCATCGTGTTCGGCACGGATTCTTTCGGCGATCCCCATTTCGCGGAGGAACATCAGCTGGAGGATTTCCGGTATTTTAAGAGACGATTCGGAAGCTTCAAAGGGCTCGTGGCAGCCACCGGCAACGCCCATGAACTTTTTAAACTCTCCACCTACCAGAATCCGTACCCGGAAGGCAAGATCGGTGTGCTGGAAGCGGGTTCCTTTGCGGATATCCTGATCGTAAACGGCAATCCCACAGAGGATCTGGATGTGCTGTCTGTGCAGGATAACATGCTGTTTATTATGAAGAATGCGAAAGTATATAAAAACAGGCTTTGACAGAAAATCATTTATGAAAAATTATTTGTGGAAAAGAGCCTGATAAGATATAATAAGTAGGGGAGCAGTCAGATTAGGAGAAGGTCTTATGTCTAACGATAGGAGTACCTATCAGAAAGGACAAGAGATCGATGAACACAGAATTGAAAAATGCAGTAAAAGCAGTCGATGCAAAAGCACAATATGATGCGCATGCAAAACGATTAGTGGGTCAAAAGATCATTTTAGCGCACATATTGACGAGAACTGTGGATGAGTTTAAAGGAATGAAACCCGAAGAGATTGTCGAATGCATCGAGGGCGTCCCTTACATCAGCACAGTACCTGTGGAACCGGGACTCACGAATAGAGTGAGGCAGGAAAATGGACAGAGAATTGTTGGATTTAATACAGAAAATGAAGAAGCAAGTGAGGGACTGATTAGATTCGACATCGTTTTCTATGTACGTATGAAGGATGGGCTGACACAGATTATTATTAATGTGGAAGCACAGAAGGATGATCCCACGGAATACGAAATTTTAAACCGAGCAATTTTTTATGTGAGTCGATTAATTTCATCTCAGAAAGAGCGGGATTTTGCAAAATCTGCTTATGATGATATTAAACGGGTCTATTCCATATGGATCTGCATGAATATGGATGAAAATAGTATGAGTCATATCCATTTGACAAAGGATGATATAATTGGCTCTTATGACTGGAAAGGCAAACTGGATCTGTTGAATATCATTATGATCGGTTTAGCAAGAGAACTTCCGGAATATAATGAAACGTATGAGCTGCATCGTCTGCTGGGAGCATTGTTATCACAGAGCCTGACGATAGATGAGAAACTATCTATTATCGGAAATGAATATAACATTCCTATCAAAGAAGATTTCAGAAAGGACATGGATACTATGTGTAATTTGAGTCAGGGAATAGAAGATAATGGAATTGCAATCGGTCGTGCGGAGGGTCAGGCTAAAATAAGACAGATTATTTTAAATATGCACGAAAAAGGATTTACCGCAGAACAGATTACAGCGGTTACGGAAGAAAAGCTGGAGGATGTGGAAAGCATAATTGCGGGGAAATAGTACGAATTACTATTTAGTGTTTTTGGTATCAGAGGATAAATTTTGAATATTGAATATTTGGGATATGAAATAATAGTTTCCCAATTCGCCGGACTATAGTGATCCGGCGGTGGGATTTGCATTTT
>CAVFMG010000171.1:0-5092 GCA_963623435.1 Odoribacter splanchnicus | reverse complement strand
TTAACTCCATCAACCGTACTTTCACTTACAGTGTATTTACCATTTAAACTAAGATACTCACCCATAGTGTCAAAAATTGTATCTAACTTGCATTCACCATTTTGAGCTTCAACAGTCACCTTATACTTCTGTACAAGACCAATTGATGTATCATAAGAAGCACTTCCATCTGCCTGTTTATAAACGTTTAACTGGCTGACCGGAGAGCCGTCACTCCATGTAAATGTTCCGTAATTTCTACCGCCAATCTGGACAGGTATTTTATCACCATTTTTGTATTCTGTTTGTTCAGCGGTAATTTTCCCTTCCATGATACCGATTGCTCTTCTGTTCCGACGACCATACTGCCCATTACCGTAATCTTGATTAAGAAATTCAGTGCTTGTAAAATTTAAGATTAATTTATTGTTTTCAACTTGCGCTGTTCCTATTTTATCGTTATAAGATCCGTCAATAAGATCTTGTTCCTCTGTATCTGGGAATACGACATTCTTCGAGTCTGTAAAATCAATTTCTTTTGTAAAGGGGTCTCTTCGTCCATCAGCCATATCTAACTCAAAGCTGATTTTCACAGGATCTCCCTCATGTATTACCATGCCTTGATTTTCACTTGCTTCAATATCTTTGCCATTAACATATACTGTCCACTTACAGGTATCTGATGCTGTATCATCCGCCACCATAATACCTGATTCGTCGGATGCTGCTATCAGGGCAATTCCATCCTCGCTATTTTCTTCATAAATGTCATTCCCGGCACTGTCATCGTCTTCTACCGTGCCCGTTCCGGCATTCCCCCCGTCTGACGGTGCAGCTATCTCCAGAGCATCGTTCCCACTGCCCGAAGATAACACATCCTCCGTCTGGATTGTCGCGGTATCTTCATTCTGGGCGCTAACGACAAGATTGCTGTTATACGCCAGATTCCATACCATGATTCCGCAGAGAAGCAGAACCATTCCTCTTTTCGCTGACTGCATCCAATTCCTCATAATTTTCTCCTTTTGCGCATAATTTAATTTACACGCTTTTAATTTGATTTTTCATAACTTTCATTCACTAAATGTAGATAATATCACTTTATATGTTTTAATTCAATAATTTTTAGCGTTTTTATGTATTTTCGTAGATTTTCGTAAATTTCTTGCAGATAAATCAATTTCTAAGTGACATTGCCGTCAACATCTGCTATACTCTGTAAAATATGAAGAGTAATATTTAAGATATTTAAGATTTTACATTCACCGGAGGAAGTAATGGAAGATAAGATATCACGCTTTTTAATAAGAAATGGGATTCAGCCAATGGACATAAAATATCTAATAAGGAAAGACGGTAAGACCTGTATCCATCTGCAGAATGGTCATGTGATCCGTACTTATATCCCTGTGAAGGATATCCTGAGGGTGTTGCCAGAGGGAGATTTTCTGAATATATGTAAGGGAATCATTGTATCAAAAGCCCAGATTGATCACATCGAAGATTTTACTTATTATATGAAAGACGGCACTACGCTGGAGGGGCGCCATCGTACTCCTGCTGCCCACAAGCGTCTGAACCATCAGCTACAAGACAATGCCGCTTTGCAGGATACAGCTTTTGAAAATAAATTTATGAACTTTTCTGTTCTGGATAATATGCCGATTGCCTTCTGTGTCATTGAACTGGTAATTAATGCTGATGGCGCCGGAGTAGATTTTGTATTCCGGTATTGTAACCGGCAGATGGAGGTAGTAGAAGGGAAGAAAATCTCAGAAATGCTGAACAGATCCTTTTTCAAGGTATTTCCGAATGCTGATAAAAAATGGCTGGTTGCCTATACCGATGTTACTGTCAACGGTGGTGTCCGTCATATTTTAGACTATAGCCCGGAGATCGGAAAGGATTTATATGTCAGTTGTTTTCAGCCTAAGGACGGGTACTGTGCTTGTGTACTGATTCCGATGGACGAGTTCATGAACAGCAGTTCTGCCGCATCTTTGGATAGTCATTGATCGATCACACTCAGCTGACAAGACCGCTGAGTGTGATCGGGCACGTTCGTTTTTAGCATCTATGTCTAATGCTTCTTGCTGTCTGTATAACAGCTGTGGGCAGGAAGGCAAGTACGATGATTCTCCCCATCTCGCGCATATGCAGTGCACTGATACTGAATATTCCATGCAATCCCGGAATGGCGATTACCAGTGCCAGCAATATCACTCCCACTGCAAATGCATATAGGCTGTAACGGTTCGTGCCGATTCCCAACCGGAAAATGCTCTCCCGTCCTCGACAATTGAAGCCATGAAACAATCTCGCCAGAGTCAGTGTAGCAAAAGCCATGGTGGAAGCCATTGCCGCACTTTCTTTGATACCGATATGATAAGCCACTAAAGTGACTGCAGCAATCAAAATACCCTGTATTACCATTCTTCGTGTAAAACTTCCGGTCAGAATCCCTTCCTTAGGATTTCTGGGCGGAGCATTCAGGATCTCATCATCTGCAGGCTCCATCCCGATAGCCAGCGCCGGCAGAGAATCCGTCAGAAGGTTAATAAATAAAAGATGCACCGGCGTAAAAGGCACAGAAAGACCAAGAAGCGATGTATATAATACTGCCAGTATTCCTGCCGTATTCCCGGATAATAGGAACAAAATAGCATTTTTAATATTTCGATACACATTCCTGCCATTAGCCACCGCTTTGATAATCGTGGCAAAATTATCATCCGACAGAATCATGTCTGCTGCATCCTTGGATACCTCTGTGCCAGTGATTCCCATAGCTACACCAATATCCGCTTTTTTCAGAGCCGGTGCGTCATTCACCCCATCTCCCGTCATGGCCACAATACTGCCCTTTCGCTGCCATGCATCCACGATCCGAATTTTATTTTCGGGCGATACTCTCGCATATACAGTAATCTCGGCAATACGGGCAGCAAGCTCGTCATCAGTCAGGGCATCCAGCTCCGCTCCCGTCAATGCAATGTCTCCCTCTTCAAATATTCCTATTCTGCGGGCAATTGCTACTGCTGTGGTTTTATGGTCACCGGTGATCATAACAGGGCGGATACCTGCTCTCTTGCAATCAGCAACTGCAACAGCTGACTCCTCTCTGGGAGGATCCACCATGGAGATTAATCCCAGAAATGTATAACCATGCTCCGTACTGACAGAGAGAGGCTCTGACGATTCCTTGTATGCAAATGCCAGCACGCGAAGTCCGTTTTCTGAGAATTGTTGATTCTGCTGTCTGATTTTATCTTTTTCCGCTTCTGTCATTTGGCGAATACCATTGCTGTAACGCACATAATCGCAACGGTCAAGCAGTACATCCACTGCTCCTTTTGTCAGCACCACAGGCACACCATGCAGCTTGTATTTGGTGCTCATCAGTTTTCGCTCCGAATCGAATGGCACTTCCTCCAGCCGACTCATATTCTGCCGGATAAGTTCTTCTCCGGCATCTGTTTGCTTCAGATAAGAAGCAGCATCCGCCTTAATCCTGTGAAACATCTCTAAGAGAGCGTATTCGGTAGGATCTCCGATACCTTTACCATCGACAATGCTGGAATCATTGTTGAGTACGGCATTATAGAGCAGATATCTGTGTGTCTGATCCGACAGATCCAATTGCTCCGGCTCAAATATTTTCCCATCTATATAGATCTGCTGCACTGTCATTTTATTCTGTGTCAGCGTTCCTGTCTTATCAGAACAGATGACCGAAACACAACCCAGACTTTCTACTGCCTTAAGATTTTTGATAATAGCATTTTCCCTTGCCATTTTCTGTGTTCCAAAGGCCTGTACAATAGTGACGATTGAGCTCAATGCCTCAGGAATAGCAGCGACTGCCAGTGCCACCGCAAACATCAGGGAATCCAGCAATGTCATCTGCCGGTATATACACAAACCGAACACGACTGCACTTATAATCATAATAAGCAGAGCGAGTCTGCTGCTGAACTGATCCAGGCTCTCCTGCAAAGGTGTCCTGCGCTCTTTTGCTGCATTCATCAGTCCGGCGATCTTGCCAAGCTCCGTCTCCATTCCTGTAGCCGTTATCAATACTTCCGCACGGCCATAAGTGACCAGACTTCCCGAATATACCATGCATGTCCGATCAGCCAGAGCTGCATCTTCCTCTATAGTATCTGCGCTTTTTTCCACATTGGTAGATTCCCCTGTCAGAGAGCTTTCATTGACCTGGAGAGAATAATTGTGAACTACTCTGCCATCCGCAACAACCATGTCTCCTGCTTCCAATACCACAATGTCTCCGGGTACAATGTCTCTGGACGGAAGCTCCTGCTTTATTCCATCTCTCATCACCTTTGCGCACGGTGACGATAGTTGTTTTAAGCTGTCCAAGGAACGCTGCGCTTTTACATGCTGAATAGTGCCCAGGACAGCGTTGATTACCAGCACAAGCAGTATTACAACAGTACTCTCAGCATTCCCTGAGAACATGGAAATTACCGCTGCAACGATCAGGATGACTACCAGAAGATCCTTGAACTGGCTGATAAATACTTCCGGTATGCTTTTGCGCCTGCCTTCCAGCAGAATATTCTCTCCCTTCTCCTGACGGATCTGTTCTGCTCTGACGGTATCCAATCCACGCTCCGTCACCTGATACCTGTCCATCAGTTCCTTTCCTGAAATGTTCCACTCTTTTTTCTGCGTCATTAATAACTCCTCCTTCATCGGATATCATCGGATACTCGTTTATCACGCAAAAAGAATCCTATTTCCTACGAAACAAAAAAAGACTTTTATTGCACGATAAACGTACAATAAAAGTCTCGTTCCGTTTCTCTAAAAGTGTACTGCCCGGTCAGCAGATGTCTGTAACTTTGCTGACGTGATGACGACCAACACAACATCGGACTACCGATGTGAACTACTCCCTTTTATTTGATATATATTATCATAAGCAGAAATTGCTGTCAACACCTGTTGCAAGGGTTCCAATTTTCAGGTCATTCGTTACAGTAACGGTGCAAGCAGTCGCATGATGCACTGCCATCCCCGCACCGCTATATTTTTTCCCGTCTTTAGGATTTAGCACTTTATTTTTTGAGAGTTAATGAAATATATTTTA
>CAVFMG010000170.1:0-5106 GCA_963623435.1 Odoribacter splanchnicus | reverse complement strand
GATATATTCCCGCTTGGTATGTCCGTCGGCGGGGCAGGGACTCTTTACAACGGGAACCTGATATTTATGTACAAATCCGATGACCTCGGACTCCCGCATATAGATTAACGGACGGATCACCGTCAGATCCGTCTTGTCCAGGTGCGTCACGGGGGAAAAGGTATGCAGACGTCCCTCATAGAAGAGGGAGAGCATCATGGTTTCCACCACATCATCCTCGTGATGCGCGTAAGCGATTTTATTGCACCCTGCCTCTTTAATAGCATCGTTCAGGGCACCTTTACGCATTTTGGCGCACAGGGAACAGGGATTGTCCTCCTTGCGGTCTTCAAATACGATTTTGGCGATGGAAGTCTCCACCACGGTATAGGGAATATTCCGGGAGGCACACAGCGCACGAATCTCGTCCAGGTTCAGATTCTCAAAACCAAGATCCACCGTTACCGCCAAAACGGTAAAATGTTTCGGGTAAAATTTGCTTAATTCATGCAGCGCCAGCAGGAGAGTAAGGCTGTCCTTGCCACCGGAGATTCCCACAGCGATCCGGTCGCCTTCTTCAATCATATGATAGTCATCCACAGCCTGTCTGACACGACTTAATATTTTTTGTAATGTCATTGTTTACTCCATTCTTTTACTGGTATCTATTTTATACTGCCGGAAATTCTTTTTCAACCAAAACGATAGATTTCTTCTTGTCGTATGGACGAAACCATAGTATATTAAAATTAATAGGTTTATTCAGAAAGGTGTGGTCGAATGAAATACGACTTAAGAAACAATAAATATTTTCGATGGGGACTGACTGCATTCCTGACAATTGCAGCCAGTATCTGCTTTTATTATCTGGTATTTCACGGGAGTAGCATTAAAGCTGGCTTCCATACAATCATCGGCATCCTAATGCCGGTCGTATATGGTCTGGTAACGGCATATCTGCTGACTCCGGTACTGAATTTTATAGAGACGAAGCTGTTATTCCCTCTGTGCAGGAAACTGAATGTGAAAGAAACTAAGAAGCGTAATTCTATTGTTCGGGGACTCGGCATATTGATTACTGCATTTTTGTTTATCGCGTTGATATACAGTCTGGTTGCCATGATGCTTTCTCAGATTGTTCCCAGTGTTGTGAATATTGCTTCTAATTTTGATACTTATATCAACAACTTTACAAAATGGATCAGCAAAATCATGGATGATAATCCGGAACTGGGCAGTCAGATCACTTTTCTGATCGATAAATATTCCGTAGAACTGGAAAACTGGTTAAATAACACGGTGCTGTCCAAGACCAGCCAGGTAATCATGACGGTGTCCTTAAGTGTGATCAATATTCTCAAAGGGCTGTGGGACTTCATCATTGGATTCATCATTTCCATTTATGTACTGGCAAGTAAGGAAAAATTAGCCGGACAGGCGAAGAAAATGGCTTATGCTTTCTTTGAGCAAAAGTCTGCTAACCGTCTGATCAAAAGCTTTCGTTTTACGCACAGTACTTTTATCGGATTTATCGGTGGCAAGATTGTAGATTCCTTCATCATCGGATGCCTGTGTTTTATTGGAACTTCCTTGCTGCAGACACCATATGCTGCACTGGTCAGCGTAATCGTAGGTGTGACGAATGTTATTCCGTTCTTCGGTCCTTACTTAGGGGCGATTCCCAGTGCGATTCTGATCCTGGTGGTAGATCCGATGCATCCGCTGAACTGTGTATATTTTGTTCTGTTTATTCTGATATTACAGCAGTTCGACGGCAACTTCTTGGGACCAAAGATCTTAGGCAATTCTACAGGTCTTACCGGTTTCTGGGTAATATTTGCCATCACAGTATTCGGTGGATTGTTCGGAATCATCGGCATGATCGTCGGTGTGCCTATTTTTGCGGTAGTCTATGCAGCTATTAAGGCGGTAGTCAATACGTTCCTTCTGAAAAAGGATCTGCCGATAGAGACGGTAAAGTATTCTTATCTGAAAAATATTGATGAAGATGGGTTCCACCAGCTGGATTCCAGACTGCAAAAGGATCATGAGATCAAAGATCAAGCAAATTCAGAAGCGGTTAAAATAGATCAAGAAAAGAAAGACGCAGGAGAGAAGTAGACAAATGCGATTTGTAATACAACGGGTACAACATGCAGAGGTAAAAGTAGACGGTGAGGTAACCGGAAGCATCGGCAAAGGCTTTCTGGTGCTGATCGGCGTGGCTGAGACAGACACCAGAGAGATTGCTGACAAAATGATTAAGAAGCTTTTAGGGCTGCGGATCTTTGAAGATGCTCAGGGCAAGACCAATTTAGATCTGTACGCGGTGGATGGTGAATTGTTGTTGGTATCGCAATTTACCTTATACGCAGACTGCAGAAAAGGCAACCGTCCGTCCTTCATTAATGCCGGGAAACCGGATATGGCGAATGAACTGTACGAATACATTATCAGTAAATGCCGTGAAAGCATTCCCAAAGTGGAAAAAGGAATCTTTGGTGCTGACATGAAAGTGTCCCTGCTGAATGACGGTCCCTTTACCATATTGCTGGATTCCGCGGAAATCTGCTAAAACAAGCCTTACGAATAGTTCCTGAGCTATTTCTTGGTGGAACTATTCGTTAAACTTGCAATTCTTGCGAATAGTCCGAAGCACTATTTGCAAAAGTGAAGTTTAACGAACTAGTTCAAATTATTACATTCATACACAAATATTATAAATATACCATCAGAGGTGATATAAGCGTGTTCAACTATCATACCACCAAACCGATGTATAATATCAAAAACCCTATCAGAACCACCCAAGCAAACTATACCATCAGCAGAACGTTTTTTAATAACGATATGTGTATAGGGATAGAGATTAAGAGAACGTAAGACCCATTCAACCGAACAATTTTCCATTATATTTTTTCCTTTTCTAAAGTCCAAGATTTACTTTTAAGGTATTCTTTTACAACATAAGTACCATTATCACACAAAACACGAAACCATTCTGAACGATTAAGACGACACCAAACTATTAACTCAGCATAAGAAATAATTCGGTTTTGTTCGCAGAAGTCTAATATATCCCCTATAACCTTATATTTATCAGTCGCAAGGGCGATAATAGACATATAATCAGCACCGCCGAACTGCTGAACATCCTCTATATCGTATAGAACTTTATCCGTTGAATCTAAATGGCACAAATAACGACCATATGCTTTTACAGATTGAACAATTTCTAAACCAACACCGCCTAACAAATCAACAACCATTTGACACTGTTCAAAGGACTTTACACCGTCAAACATAAACATTACATGCCAATGAGCTTTTTTAACTTTTCCATCTTCTGCAATATCTTTATCATGCAGAGGAGACACAAAAGAAGGGATACAAAGCCGATTAAGAGTATCTAACCAATCTACAGGTGCAGATTCTTTATAAACTATAGTAGCAAAGTTACGCACCCTACCACCATTACCGGATAAACAAGAATTTTTCATATATATGAACTCCTTTGATCAATGATCAATGATCCCCAGGGGGGGTGTCGTAGTGCCCCCCCTGTGCCTACCGCACGTCTGCGAGTATTTGAGCAAGTTTTTCTGATGCGCTCACATATTCCTTAGTACGTGCAGAGTCAAGCATCTTGAAACTATCATAAGCATTACGGAGCGAGTCAGTCTGAATAAAACGATACCTAGAGCAAGGCACTTTTCGTTTTTTTAAAACGTCAATTTCCGATATCATTTGTTCGTAGTCCTCTACATCATATTTCTTTTCTTTAGTGACACGACCAAACCACGCTTTCCGGCACTCTATAACATGGGTACACAGTTCACGAATAGTCTTATCCACTCTGCCGAACCTTTGCGCAGTGCCTACTATCTGTTTGCCATGCCCCTTACGATTCTGCGTTAATAGTTTTACAAGTTCGTATGGAAAATTTTTATAATCACGTGAATTAAATTCATTTTGTATTTCATCATAACCGAATATCACAGGGCGGTCATACTCCGTCAATAAGTCTTTCCACGTAGTAAGTGGGAAATCCTCCTGTGCAAAACCGTAATTAGTTGATATATATATCTTGTCACCATATTTTTTCCGCATACGGACGAGATACTCAGTTAATGCCATTGTTTTTCCTTGTCCATACAGACCACAATATAACCATATACCATACAAGTGTAGTTTGTGCGGTTCAGTAAAAAAGCGGTACGCATCCACCAACTACCACCGTAACACTTTACACAAAAAAGGCAACTGCCACAGAACGACAGCCACCACCAAACACAACAGAATCAACATTAAGTTTTTCAAAAGTATTCTCCTTTCTATCTAAGGGCATTACCAAGCGAATATCATATACCGGACAGCCACCAAGTAACAACGCAGAACGGTACTTTCGGCTTGCCAAGGTTGAGCCAAGGACAAGGACATTACCATCTTTGCCCACCGGGGCAGTGAAAGAGCACCACCGCCCCAGTACATGGGCACAGATTAAGGGCAAGCTTGTTATGTAAGCGGTAACAACCGCCACAAAAATAATCCGATACCAACGCTAATCTTTATAAGCATCCATGTAACAACGACCGAAGCAAAACACAACAAAAGGTCAGCACCGACCACATACGAACCATAAGCCGTAAAGGTAGACAAAACGTTAATACCCTGTACAGGTATATTAACAAGCTGTAAACCGCTAAGCAATGTGTCAAACACACCGCAGAAAATATTGATTATAGTTTCCATAATCATAAACATTTACTCCTTTTCTGATTTTGCGCTTGCAGTCCTTATAATACCGCCTAGAGTAAGGCTACCTTGACCTATAAAGTGCATAAATTGATTATAGTTATAAAATACAAGCATAAGCCACATAAACCCACGTATAACAGGTCTAAACTTTATAACAACATCATCTACAATATCCATACGCACTATAGTAACCGTCTGCCCACGTATAGTACAGGTAATATCTGCAAAAGGCTTTTCATTGCTAAATATACCGCTCATATCATAAGAATCTACACCCATATCCAGAAGCTTAGAGCGAAAATAATCAAACTTACTTTGGGTCAATCATTTTTCTCGTGGGATTGACGCCACCACGCTATAAGTTTTCTC
>CAVFMG010000169.1:0-5163 GCA_963623435.1 Odoribacter splanchnicus | reverse complement strand
TTGTAATTCAAGGTTCCGAGAAGCTTTTTTTCTATATTTTCGCTTCACCCAATGGGTGACTAAAAATGCCTCACATAAAGCAACTGAAATCAAGCTTTTCTGCTCATTGTATGGTAGAATATAGGCATCAAATATGCGAGGTAAACCATCAATGCAAAAGCTTGTAATCAAATTTTCCGATGAACGTCAAAAACAAAATTGAAACTCAAAGGTGCGATGCAGGGTAAAAAAAATAAGCGTACCACTATTTCTAATGATACGCTTATTGTAATTCAATTATCAATCAAGGTCGATAAGCACCCTTACAGTTGTTTCTCGCCATTGATTTTTCCTTACATATTGACCGTTAGTTTTTCGATAGGCGTCTGCCTGTTCAAAAGAAAGCGGTAATTCAAAGGAAAGAGAACTCCTACCTATTTGCGATAGCTGCCTGTGCTGCTGCAAGTCTTGCGATAGGTACGCGGAAAGGTGAACAGGATACATAGTCCAGACCAATCTTGTGACAGAACTCAACGGAAGAAGGATCTCCGCCGTGCTCACCACAGATACCTACATGCAGCTTAGGATTTACAGGCTTACCAAGCTTGATAGCCATCTCCATCAGCTTGCCGACACCGGTCTGATCCAGCTTTGCAAAAGGATCATTCTCGAAGATCTTGGTGTCATAGTAAGCGTTCAGGAACTTACCTGCATCATCACGGGAGAAGCCGAAGGTCATCTGGGTCAGGTCGTTGGTACCGAAGCAGAAGAAATCAGCTTCCTTAGCGATCTCATCAGCGGTCAGAGCTGCTCTGGGGATCTCGATCATGGTACCTACTTCGTACTTCAGATCTACGCCGGCAGCTGCGATCTCAGCATCAGCGGTCTCTACAACTACCTTCTTAACGAACTTAAGCTCCTTCACTTCACATACCAGAGGAATCATGATCTCAGGCTCTACATTCCAGTCGGGATGTTCCTTCTGAACCTCGATTGCCGCACGGATAACAGCCTTGGTCTGCATCTTGGCAATTTCAGGATAAGTAACAGCCAGACGGCATCCTCTGTGACCCATCATAGGGTTGAACTCATGCAGGGAAGTAATGATATTCTTGATGGTCTCAACGCTCTTGCCCTGTGCCTTAGCCAGCTTCTCAATGTCAGCTTCCTCGGTAGGAACGAACTCATGCAGAGGCGGATCCAGGAAACGGATGGTAACAGGGTTGCCCTCCAGAGCCACGTACAGCTGCTTGAAGTCGCCCTGCTGATAAGGCAGGATCTTCTCCAGTGCTGCTTCTCTCTCCTCTACAGTATCGGAACAGATCATCTCACGGAATGCTGCGATTCTGTCCTCTTCAAAGAACATATGCTCAGTACGGCACAGACCGATTCCTTCAGCGCCCAGCTCACGAGCCTTCTTAGCGTCTGCGGGAGTATCTGCGTTAGTACGAACTTTTAACTTACGATATTTGTCAGCCCAAGCCATTACACGACCGAACTCACCGGCTATAGTAGCATCAACAGTCTTGATCTCGCCATCATAGATGTTACCGGTCGTACCATCGATGGACAGCCAGTCACCTTCATGGAAGGTCTTGCCAGCCAGAGTGAACTGCTTGTTGTCCTCATCCATAGCGATGTCGCCACAACCGGATACACAGCAGGTACCCATACCACGAGCAACTACTGCTGCGTGAGAGGTCATACCACCGCGAACGGTCAGGATACCCTGAGAAGCCTTCATACCGGTGATATCTTCGGGAGAGGTCTCCAGACGAACCAGAACAACTCTCTCTCCTCTTGCATGCCATTCTTCTGCATCTTCTGCAGTGAATACGATCTTACCACATGCAGCTCCGGGAGAAGCACCAAGACCCTTGCCGATAGGAGTTGCAGCTTTCAGAGCAGCGGTATCGAACTGAGGATGTAACAGAGTATCTAGGTTACGAGGATCGATCATGGCAACTGCCTCTTCCTCGGTTCTCATACCCTCATCTACCAGATCACAAGCGATCTTCAGAGCTGCCTGAGCGGTTCTCTTACCGTTTCTGGTCTGTAACATGTACAGCTTACCATGCTCAACGGTGAACTCCATATCTTGCATATCTCTGTAGTGATCTTCCAGAGTCTTACATACTTCCTGAAACTGAGCAAATGCCTCAGGGAATTTGTCAGCCATCTCAGCGATCTTCATAGGTGTACGAACACCTGCTACTACATCCTCGCCCTGTGCGTTGGTCAGGAACTCACCAAACAGTCCCTTTGCGCCGGTAGCCGGATCTCTGGTAAATGCAACACCGGTACCACAGTCATCACCCATGTTACCGAATGCCATGGACTGAACGTTAACAGCAGTACCCCAGGAATAAGGGATATCGTTGTCACGACGATAAACGTTTGCACGAGGGTTGTCCCAGGAACGGAATACAGCCTTGATAGCGCCCATCAGCTGTTCCTTCGGATCATCAGGAAAGTCTACACCGATCTTAGCCTTGTACTCAGCCTTGAACTGACCAGCCAGTTCCTTCAGATCGTCAGCGGTAAGCTCAACGTCCTGCTTAACACCTTTCTTCTCTTTCATTGCATCGATCAGCTGCTCGAAGTACTTCTTACCTACTTCCATAACAACGTCGGAATACATCTGGATAAATCTTCTATAGCAGTCCCAAGCCCAACGAGGGTTGCCGGACTTCTCAGCGATTACGTTAACAACGGTCTCATTCAGACCAAGGTTCAGGATGGTATCCATCATACCGGGCATGGATGCTCGCGCGCCGGAACGAACGGATACTAACAGAGGATTCTCATGGTCGCCGAACTTTTTGCCGGTGATCTCTTCCATCTTTATAATGTACTCGTTGATCTGACCCTGGATCTCTTCATTGATCTCGCGTCCATCTTCATAATACTGTGTACATGCCTCTGTTGTAATGGTGAAGCCCTGAGGAACCGGCAGACCGATGTTGGTCATCTCAGCCAGGTTCGCACCCTTACCACCAAGCAGTTCGCGCATGTTTGCATTACCTTCGGTAAACAAATATACCCATTTCTTCATACTTCTTTGTCTCCCTTTTTATAATATTTTTGACAAAACTCTGTAACCCAAACCATTACCGGAGCATTTCGGCTTCGGTTTTTAAGTACTTTAATATTGTAACAATCTACCAATGGAATATCAAGCCGAAATTGATAATTTTTTGACAGAGTGCCAATTTTCGTGCATAATGTCAAATTTTAACATTATGTTTTTGTGTGTTTTGTCTAGTACTTTAGCATTATGTAACCGCTTACATTTGTTCAACTTTCTTTACACGGTTTTTACACTATATTTTTGCACAAGAAATCGCCCATTGGAAATACTCCGACGGGCGATTTCTGATTTTATTCTGTTACAATTCTAATCCAACATGCCGTCCTTGATCACGTTGTGGTCACGCAGCAATTTTTCCACTACGGTGCCCTTCACTACGCGAAGCAGCGGCTTCTTCAATGCGTTTAAAGGTCCGGGCAGTTCGATCTCCAGAGGAGACATTCCGTCCATCAGCTTCACGCTGCTGTCCAGCAACTCTCTGACATCATATACGCTGCCCCATACCTCAGGCACACCTCTGTCGACACCCAGCAGTCCGTAGACAGCTTCCATAGCGGTTCTTACGGAGTACTCTGTGGTGAACACGGTGTCTCTCGGGGTCTCTGCGAACTGTCCTAAGAAAGCGAAGTTCACGCAGCCGTCGGGAATGACATCGGGACGGTCACCCTTGGTTCTGGGCATGAAGAATGCGGTGATGTAAGGCATCATAGTAGGTACGCAGACTGCGCTGTGCTCTGCCAGATCTTCGATGTCCTCTACAGGCACACCCAGATGATACAACCACTCTTCGGTGATCTCCTTACCCGTACAATCTTTCATCGGTTTCTTGATATAATCGCCGGGTACATCGGTGAACAGACCGTATACCCATACACATACCTGATTCTTGTCCTGCTCCTTGAACTGTCCCTGACGGTTGATGGTCCAGCTCATGAGCCACTTGGAATCCTGACAGCTTACGATACCACCGGTCACGACCTTACCGGTTCTGGGATCACGCTTACAGATATTGGTGATATAAGGAAGGATCTTGTCATCCAGTGTGGTCACGGTAGCGGATTCCCAGTTGGTCTTGGAAATATCGGAACAGAACTTCTCGGGATGTCCGAAGGAAGGATCCTGTTTTGCGATATTTTTCCACAGGCTCCATACGCCGCTGGTACGAACCTCTGCATCGCCGTTGGGTGCATGATTCTGGTCGCCGTAGATGGTGCCCTCGGTACAGCTTCCGTTGGTAACGAATACCAGGTCGTTTTCGGTGAGGACAATGCCCTTCTCTACACCCTTTACCTTGCACTCGATGGCCTTTGCCACCTTTTTGCCGTCATGGATATCGAAGATCACGTTGGTCACTTCAGTATTGAACTGGAAGTCCACACCTGCTGCCTCCAGATACTTCTTCATGGGAAGGATCAGAGACTCGTACTGGTTGTACTTGGTGAACTTCAGGGCACTGAAATCAGGCAGTCCGGAAATATGATGGATGAATCTCTGGAAGTAAAGCTTCATTTCCAGTGCGCTGTGCCAGTTCTCGAAAGCGAACATGGTTCTCCAGTATAACCAGAAAGTGGAATTAAATACTTCATCATCGAAAACATCTTCGATGGTCTTGTCATACAGATCCTCGTCCTTGGTCATGAACAGCTTCATGATCTCCATGCAGCCCTTCTGACTTAAGTTGAACTTACCGTCGGTGTGAGCATCCTGTCCGCAATCCTTCGTTGCACGGCACAGGGAGTAGTTGGGATCTTCCTTGTTCAGCCAGTAGTACTCATCCAGTACGCTGGCTCCGGGTACTTCCAGAGAGGGAATACTGCGGAACAGATCCCACAGACATTCGAAATGGTTCTCCATCTCACGTCCGCCACGCATGATGTAGCCTCTGGTGGGATCGTAGATACCGTCACAGGCACCGCCCGCGATATCCATTGCCTCTAAAATGTGGATATGGGATCCGGGCATCTGTCCGTCACGTACCAGGAAGCACGCTGCTGCCAGAGATGCCAGTCCGCTGCCTACGATGTATGCGTTCTTCTCGTCCACTCCTTCGGGCTTCTTGGGTCTTGCGAATGCTTCGTAGTTACCATTGGAAT
>CAVFMG010000168.1:0-5197 GCA_963623435.1 Odoribacter splanchnicus | reverse complement strand
GTCCTCTTCCGTTCTGCCACAGATCGCACACTTGTGTCTGGTGACTTTTGCTCTACCCTCGTTTGTTTTCCGTTCAAAATGCGCTCTGCGGTGCATCTGTCTCGATGAAATCCGGCTTTTGTGCATTCTGTAAAAGTATAGTGCAAAATTAAGTAACGATGCTATGATGGCGAATCTGGTGAACACACTGCCAACTACAACATAATACAGCATAACCACTGCATCGAGAATTCCCATCCATTTGACCTTTATAGGGATCACGAACATTAGCAATACCTGCATATCCGGATAAGTTGCTGCAAAGGCAAGGAAAATTGACAGGTTGATATAATACGTACTGAAAGCATAAGATCCTTGATAAAAATACAAAGATGCCAGTTCTGCTGGCAGGCTTCCGTACATCAAATACACCACACCCATGCACAGGAAGCTTCCGATGACTGTGAACAGGATTCCCGAGAAAATATAGACGTTGTACCGGTAAGTTCCCCATGTACGTTCCAGCGTGGTACCTAGACTATAATAGAAATACAGCATGATTATGGTGAAAACATTTAAGCTGCTGGGAGGCACGATGACCCAGGTCACCAGTCTCCAAATCTGTCCGTGCAGAATCCGATAAGGATCCAATGTCAGATACCCCAGCATGTTCACATTAGTTGCACTTCCCATCAGTTCGATTGCATATCCTGCCACATAACATAAGATAAGGATCAGTGTCAAGTTCGGGATCGCATATTTTCCGAACTTTTTTTCAAATTTACTCATAAATCCAGTTCTCTCTTTCTATCAGATACTTTGATATTTCGTTTTTTCTCTATATGGGATTGTAACATCCGCAAGGAAATAAGTAAACCGCACGTTCTCTTTTTTCAGAGTTTTCCTAAAAATTTTAAGTTACATTTTACAAAACTTTAACAACTTATATGGCGCTTTCTTCGTTGCATTACAGCGTTTTTTGTCGTATAATGAGAATGTTTTGTTGATGAAAAAATTGCATTAATTAAGAAGATTTAGTTTTATTTCAGGAAGGATGTATCACATGAATTCACAGGAAAAATACGCAACTCTCGGCATAGATATCGGTTCCACCACTGTCAAGATTGCTATTTTGGACGAAGAACACAATATTTTATTTTCCGATTATGAGCGTCACTTCGCCAATATCCGGGAGACCCTGTCCGGGCTTCTGAAAAAAGCTTACGATCAGCTGGGTGAGCTGCAGCTGCACCCCATGATCACCGGTTCCGGCGGATTAACTTTAGCTAACCACTTAGGTGTTCCTTTTACCCAGGAGGTTGTAGCCGTGGCTACTTCTCTGCAGGAACTAGCTCCCAAGACCGATGTTGCCATTGAGCTGGGCGGTGAGGATGCGAAGATCATCTATTTCGAAGGTGGTAACGTGGAGCAGCGTATGAACGGTATCTGTGCCGGCGGTACCGGTTCTTTCATCGACCAGATGGCCAGTCTGATCCAGACGGATGCTTCGGGTCTGAACGAATATGCGAAAAATTATAAATCTCTCTACACCATTGCTGCCCGATGTGGTGTATTTGCCAAGACGGATATCCAGCCCCTGATCAACGAAGGTGCTACCAAGGAAGACCTGTCTGCTTCTATTTTCCAGGCAGTGGTGAACCAGACCATCTCCGGTCTGGCTTGTGGTAAGCCCATCCGCGGTCATGTAGCTTTCTTAGGAGGACCCTTACATTTCCTGTCCGAACTGAAGAAAGCCTTTATCCGCACCTTAAATTTGGATGACGAGCACATCATCGACGTGGACAACTCTCATCTGTTCGCCGCCATCGGTTCCGCACTGAATGCGAAGGAAGATGTCTGCATCAGTCTGTCCGATATGGTGAAAAAGCTGTCCTCCGATATCAAGATGGAATTTGAAGTAGAGCGTATGGAGCCCTTGTTCGCAGATAAGGCGGCTTACCAGGAGTTCGTAGAGCGTCACAGCAAGCATCATGTAACCACCGGAGATTTACAGTCCTATCAGGGCAAGGCCTTCCTCGGTATTGATGCAGGTTCCACCACCACGAAGATCGCGCTGGTGGGCGAGGACGGATCTCTGCTATATTCCTTCTACTCCAGCAATGACGGTAGCCCTTTAAAGACCGCAATCCGTTCCCTGAAGGAGATCTACTCTCTCCTGCCCGAGGGGGTGGAGATTGTACGCTCCTGTTCCACCGGTTACGGTGAAGCGCTGATGAAGGCTGCTTTCCTGTTGGATGACGGCGAAGTAGAGACCGTGGCGCATTACTATGCCGCTGCTTTCTTCGATCCCAGCGTAGACTGTATCTTAGACATCGGTGGTCAGGACATGAAGTGCATCAAGATCAAGAACCAGACCGTAGACAGCGTACAGTTAAACGAGGCTTGTTCCTCCGGCTGCGGTTCCTTTATCGAGACTTTCGCGAAGTCCCTGAACTACACCGTACAGGATTTCGCCCAGGCTGCCCTCTTCGCAGAGCATCCTATCGATCTGGGTACCCGTTGTACCGTATTCATGAACTCCAAGGTAAAGCAGGCGCAGAAGGAAGGCGCTTCCGTAGCGGATATCTCCGCCGGACTTGCTTACTCCGTCATCAAGAATGCTTTATTTAAGGTAATCAAGGTCTCCGATGCTTCGGAGCTTGGTAAAAATATCGTGGTACAGGGCGGTACCTTCTACAACGATGCCGTTCTGCGCAGCTTTGAGAAAATCGCTAACTGCCAGGCAATCCGTCCAGACATCGCCGGTATTATGGGCGCTTTCGGTGCGGCTCTGATCGCCAGAGAGCATTATGAGGACGGTTATGTGACCACGATGTTGGATTACCAGAAGATCTGCGACCTGCAGTTCGAGACCAGCATGGCTAAATGTAAAGGCTGTACCAACAACTGTCGTCTGACCATCAACAAGTTCTCCGGCGGTCGTCAGTTTATCTCTGGTAACCGTTGCGAACGTGGTATCGGCGGTCAGAAGAATGCCCATAATGTACCGAATTTATACGAATACAAACTGCATAGATTATTCTCCTACGAATCCCTGGACGCTGACAAGGCTCCCAGAGGCGTGGTAGGTATCCCCAGAGTGCTGAATATGTACGAGGACTATCCGTTCTGGTTCACATTTTTCACCGAACTGGGCTACCGCGTGGTGCTTTCTCCCAGCTCCAACCGTAAGATCTACGAGCTTGGTATTGAGTCCATCCCCAGTGAATCCGAGTGTTATCCGGCGAAGCTGGCGCACGGTCATGTGACCTGGCTGATCCGCCAGGGAATCAAGTTCATCTTCTATCCTGCGCTGTTCTATGAGCGCAACGAATTTGAAGATGCGAACAACCATTACAACTGTCCTATTGTTACTTCTTATTCTGAGAATATCAAGAATAACGTAGAGGAAATTGCCGACGGTGAGATTACCTTCCGCAATCCGTTCATGTCCTTCAGAGATCTGGGTACAGTAACGGATGCTCTGACGAAGGAATTCACCGAGATTCCCGCTTCCGAGATCGCCGCAGCCTGCGAAAAGGGCTGGAAGGAACTGGCAAATGCCCGTCACGATATGGAGAAAAAGGGCGAAGAGACACTGGAGTACTTACGTCAGACCGGCAAACGCGGCATCGTGCTGGCAGGTCGTCCCTATCATGTAGACCCGGAAATCAACCACGGTATTCCCGAGTTGATCACCTCCTACGATATGGCAGTGCTGACAGAGGATTCCATCTCCCATCTGGCGAAACCGGAGCGACCTTTGATCGTATCCGACCAGTGGATGTACCATTCCAGATTATATGCTGCTGCAAGCTATGTTAAGACAGTAGAAAATCTGGATCTGATCCAGCTGAATTCCTTCGGCTGCGGTCTGGATGCCGTTACCACCGATCAGGTGAACGATATCCTCTCCGGCTCCGACAAGATCTACACCTGCTTAAAGATCGATGAGGTCAACAACCTGGGTGCGGCCCGTATCCGTATCCGTTCCCTGTTGTCCGCGATCCGTGTCCGTGAAAAAATGGGCAAGCACCGCAATATCCGTTCTTCCGCCATTGAAAAAGTACAGTTCACCGAAGAGATGCGTAAGGACTACACCATCATCTGTCCGCAGATGTCCCCGATCCATTTTGAGATCTTACAGCCTGCGTTCAATGCCTGCGGTTACAATTTTGTTGTGTTGGACAACGATAACAAGCACTCCGTGGATGTAGGGCTGAAATATGTAAACAACGATGCCTGCTATCCTTCCCTGCTGGTAGTAGGTCAGATCATGGAAGCACTGCTGTCCGGCAAATATGACCTGAACAAGACGGCCATCATCATGAGTCAGACCGGTGGCGGCTGCCGTGCGACGAACTATATCGGATTCATCCGTCGTGCCCTGAAGAAAGCAGATATGGAGCAGATTCCCGTAATCTCCCTGAATCTGGCGGGTATCGAGAGCAATCCCGGCTTCCACCTGAACGCGGATCTGATGTTACGTGCCGCTGTAGGTGCAGAGTTTGGAGATATCTTCATGCGTTGTGTCTACCGGATGCGTCCTTATGAAGCAACTCCGGGTTCTGTGGATGCATTACATCAGGAGTGGCTTAAAAAGGTACAGGCGTTTGTATCTGCGAAGCATATCAGCATTCCGAAGTTCCGCAAGATGTGCGTACAGATCATTCGCGATTTCGATGCGATTCCGGTACTGGATATCAAGAAGCCCCGTGTCGGCGTGGTCGGCGAGATTCTGGTGAAGTTCTCTCCTGCCGGCAACAATCATCTGGTCGAGCTGTTGGAGAGCGAGGGTGCGGAAGCTGTGGTTCCCGACCTGATCGACTTCATGCTGTACTGCTTCTACAACCAGATCTACAAGGCAGAGCACTTAGGCACCAGCAAGAAGACCGCGAAGATCTCCGCGCTTGGAATCTGGGCGATCGAACATATCCTCCGCGGCTCTGCCGTGAAGGCATTTGAAGAAAGTAAGCATTTTGATCCGCCCACCAGCATCTACAAGATCGTCTCCTATGCGGAGCCCATCGTATCCATCGGCAACCAGACCGGCGAGGGCTGGTTTTTAACCGGTGAGATGGTGGAACTGATCAAGGAAGGCGTACCGAACATCGTATGTACCCAGCCCTTCGGCTGCCTGCCGAACCACGTGGTAGGTAAGGGCGTTATCAAGGCGCTGCGGAAGGCATATCCTTCCTCCAACATCGTAGCCATTGAC
>CAVFMG010000167.1:0-5230 GCA_963623435.1 Odoribacter splanchnicus | reverse complement strand
ACTGCAATCTGCGAATGCTTGCATTCTGGCAGATAAGCAGTTTTATATGGCGAATGGGGTTCTGAATAGTTACGATGATTTTATTATAACGGATTCTGTAAAAAGGTATGAGACACTAAGATTTGTAAAAAGACACTTTATTTTTACATTTCACCGAAAATCACACTTATTTTTTGATTTCTGAAAAAAGGAGTGTGTTTTGTGATTTGTTTGACAGAATCAGTCCTGCGGTTATACTATTGTGTTAAGTGGAAAAGTTACTTTGCGTGAAAGGAGCTCCCCTATGAACAAAAGAAGAAACCGACTTCGCCTGTTATTCCTCCTGGTTCCTCTGGTATTGCTTTTGGGAATCTGCGGCTACTATTATATTGCGGACGGAATCTGGTCTGCGTCTGCATATGAAACGGAAGCCATGCAGGAAGCATTTTCTATACCGTCCCCTGAACCGATTCTCACTCCAACACCGGAACCGACACCTACTCCTTATCCGGAGCATGATATCACTCTCATGGCTGTCGGTGACAATCTGATGCATCTGGGAATCGTAGCCAGCGGGAAGCAGGCGGATGGAACCTATGATTTTTCCATGCTATATGACGGAATTCGTCCGTTTCTAGATACCGCTGATGTGAAAATCATCAATCAGGAGACCATTATGGCCGGGAATTCCCGCGGTTTTTCCGGTTACCCCAATTTCAATTCTCCCACAGAGGTAGGAGATGCGATTGCAGGTGCCGGATTCAACGTAGTATTACATGCATCCAATCATACGGCAGATCAGAAGCTGGAAGGTCTGTTATACTGTGCTGATTTCTGGGAAAGCAGCCATCCGGACGTTCTGGTCACCGGAATCCATAAGGATACCTCACAGTCGGATGACATTCCCCTACTCACGATAGACGATGTCACTTTTGCAATCTTAAATTATACTTACGGTGCCAATACCGAGACTCTTCCTTTAAACCTTTTGGGACATCTCAACCTTTTGTGTGCTGTGAATGAGAACACCGGCAAAATGGATTTCACTACCCTGAATCCTCAGGTTCTTACCGATATCTCCCGTGCAAAAGAACTGGCTGATGTCGTAATCGTCTGTCCTCACTGGGGAACCGAGTATTCATCCAAAATTTCTAGTTATCAGGAAAAATGGGCACTTGCCATGACAGAGGCCGGTGCAGACGTCATCATTGGAACGCATCCTCATGTAGTAGAGCCGGTTGCATGGATCCGGGCAGAAAACGGTAACGAAGCTCTCTGCTATTATTCCCTGGGCAACTATGTATCCACCCAGAAAAAAGCCCTCAGTATGTTAGAGGGCATGGCATGGCTGACATTTCATGTCACGGAGGACAGTGTATCCATCAACCGGGAAGCTACCGGTGTGATCCCGCTTGTATGTCAATATACTTCCGGACCCGTGCGTTTCTCCAATGTGTATCTGCTGGAGGATTATACAGAGGAGCTGGCTGCTGCTCACGGCATCCGTAATTACGGCGGTGTGACACTGCGCCTCGAGGACCTGCAAAAATGGAGCAGCGAGATTCTCGGTGATTTCGTTCTCACCAAGGATCAGGTGCTCCATAATACAGGTTCCGATATTACTAATCAATAACATTTTTCATTCCAATGATGGGGCTGTAGTCCACGGAACTGACGATAACTCCTTTCCTGGAATTGGCGGAATGAATGATCTGACCGTTCCCGATGTACAGTCCTACATGCGTACAGCTTTTTCCACCGTTGGAGCTGTAGCAGACGATATCTCCGGGCTGAAGTTCCTCGGAGCTGATGCTTCGTCCTGCACTGCTGTACTGTCCTCCCGGTGTACGGCTGATGGAATAGTCAAACTGTGCGTAGACAAAGCAGGTAAAACCGGAGCAGTCCGTACCGCTCTCCAGACTGGAGCCGCCGTGTACATACTTGTTACCCAGATACTGCATTGCATAATCTATGATACCCTGGCGCAGCTCCGCATTGGACGTGTAGGTCGTCTCGGGAAGTGTGATATTAGTAATCACCTCCGGTGTCTCCTGCTCTGTGCTTTTTTCTCTCTCCTGCAGAGCCTGCTGGGCGGCAATCTCCGCCTGTTCCTCTTCGATAGTCTTTGCATAGATAAATTCTTCGGAGATCGTCACATATTCTGCAGAGACATAGCCTTCCTTGTCTTCTGTGTACTGTACCTTCAACCATTCCCCGTCATTCTCCAGGATTTTTACTTTTTCACCGTTGTCAATATAACCGATACGCTTCGCATCCGTGGCAGGATCCTGGCGCACATTCAGCCGGTCCGCAGTCACAGTGGCATATCGGGTCACGTAATTGTCCACCACTTCCGCAGCCGCATCTCCATAGATAAAAAATTCTGCCTTAATGTAGCCCTCTACATTTCCGGAGACGATTCGGAACCAGTCCTGGTTCTCTCCTGCCACATCCAGGATCTGTGCTACAGCTCCGTCATAGATTTTGCCCACTATGTCACTCTCCGTATCCGGTTGTGTCCGTACATTGACATAATTCGTTACATCTGCAATCGCCAGAGATGCATACTCATCCTCATTTGTGTCCTCTACAGATGCTTCCTCTACAGAAACTTCCTCCGGATCTGCTGTGACTTCCTCTGCCCTGGGATCCTCTGTCTCGCTTCCCATCACAGCCAACAGATCTTCAACGGTAACTTCCCCGATTGCCAGAACCTGTTCCGCACCGGTCTGCTGTATTTTAGCTGCATATACTGTCTGTACTGCAGACTCGCTCTGTGTTTTTAATTCTCCGGTAACCGCGGCAGCTGTCAGGATCCCTCCCGACAGCGCCACGATCAATGCCATAATCACTCTTTTTTTCATAGTAATTTCTATTGTTCTCTTTTCCTGTCTGCAAACTGTTTTACGAACAATTTTGAATTATAACACATCCTGTCAAAAATGTCCATTTGCAGCCATCTCGCCAAAAGAGCGGATCCTTACGGTCCGCTCTTTTAATTCTGTCGTTATTCATCATAAGGGTATTTCACACCCCACTGTGCCCGAAGCTCATCCATCTGCTTCATGATCTTCAGTGTCTGTGCATGAGGCATTTCCTCACACTCTTTCCGTCCATTTCGAATTGCTTCCCGGCATGCCTGTACCTCATATTCATAACCATTGATCTGCGCGGGAATCGGTATTTTACGAATCAACATTCCTCCTGGGTGATGCAATTCCAGATTTCTGGGATTGTTATTGCTCTCCCAGGAAATATACCCTTTCGTTCCACAGATTTTTACGCAGTTTTTCTTTTCATCCACCATGGAACAACGCAGCTGCGCAACACTGCCATCCGCATATGTCAGCCGGATCTCATCTGCAGCGTCTACTCCGGTCGGATACTTTTCACAGGAAGATTGTGTCTTCACAATATGATCTCCAAAATAAATGGAAGCCGTTGTCAGTACGTACACTCCCAGATCCAACAGTGCTCCTCCACACAGCATCGGATCATGCATCCGTGGATTTTCATGATTTGGCACAGAAAATTCTGCCTTCAGAATCTGCGGTGTACCTATCGCTCCCTCCCGAAGCAATCCGGTTATGATTTCACGGCTTGGCATATAGCGTGTCCAGATTGCCTCTGTAATAAAGACATCCTTTTCTTCTGCCAGTGCAAATAATTCCTCAGCCTGTTTTTCATTGGCTGTAAACGCCTTCTCTACCAGAACATTTTTGCCATGTTCCATACAGAGTTTTGCCTGCTCATAATGCAGGGAATGAGGTGTTGCTATATAGATCAGATCCACTTCCGGATCCGATATCAATTCCTCATAACTGCCATACGCTTTTCCGATCTTCCATCTCCGTGCGAACTGGGATGCCTTCTCCTGCGAACGGGATGCCACTGCATAAACACAGGCTTTACCTTCCTTCTGTAGCCCATTCAGCGCTTCTGCCATGGGTCCCGCAATATTTCCGGCACCTAAAATACCTACTTTCAGACAATTTTCCATAGGATTTCTCCGCTTTTCTTACGATTTTACCGGTACAAAGGACCATACTGTCTGCATGCCGCATAATCCGCTGCCTGTGTATCCTGTGTTCCAAAGCTTGCCCAAGCGTGGGGGCGATATATCTTATCCTTCTCCACATTATGCATGGTCACCGGGATCCGCAACATACTGGACAATGTGATCAGATCTGCACCCACATGTCCATATACGGTCACACCGTGATTTGCCCCCCAGTTGGCCATTACACTGTATACGTCAGTAAACGCTCCCTCACCGGTCAGTCTCGGGCAGAACCAGGTGGTCGGCCAGGTAGGATCCGTTCTCTGATCGATCGCATGATGAATCTCTTCCGGAAGTTCTGCTGTCCATCCCTCGGCAATCTGCAGCACCGGTCCGATCCCCTCTATAATGTTAAATCTTAACATAGTTACCGGCATCTGTGCAATGCAGCGGAAATGGCTGGAATATCCGCCGCCCCGGAAATACTCATAATCTGCCCTGCACCAGTCGGTAGCATCCAGGCAACTTTGGATATCTGTCTCTGTCATCTGATAAAAAGGCTTCATGACATGGTTTCCCTGTTCATCCACGCATGCCCCGGTTCCGTCCAGAGCGGTTGCACCGGAGTTGATCAGGTGAATAAAGCCGTTTGCTGCCACGCCCTCCGGCTTCCTGCCGGTCACACGTTCGCAAGCCTCCGGACTCCAGTAGGTGCGGACATCATGGAAGCAGGGAGCTGTTCCGGAGACCAAGTGTCCCAGCAGCATGGCAATGCCATTACAGGTATCATTCTCCGTAGCAAAAGGGGTCGGTGCCTTCGGACCGTTCCAGTCGAAGGTAGATGCCAGGATTGCCTCGGTAAAATCTGCATTCGGCAGCCAGTCCGTCCATTGTCTCTGTCCCTGGAAGCCGCCTGCCACAGCATTATGCCCCAGAGCCTCCTCATGCCAGCCAAGCTCATCCAGCTTCGGATTGCCGAACAGAATATCACGGATGATCAGTGTCATTTTCACAATAAACTCCCAATCCTTTTCGGCAGGAATGATTTTGGACTTTGTGATGACTTCCGGCAGATTTTTCCCAATATTTTTATCAAAGCCTTCCTTACAGTGATCTCTGACCCACTGCAGTGCCTTCTCATATTCCTCCGGATCATAGATGCCAATAGCAATACGGCGAAGAATCTCCACCTCATCTACCCATTCTGCACGGATTCCGAAATATTTCTGCAGCACATCAGCATCACAGAAG
>CAVFMG010000166.1:0-5265 GCA_963623435.1 Odoribacter splanchnicus | reverse complement strand
ATTTCCTGCCTTTTCCGCTCTCCATACCCTTTCTGTCGCTACGTCGTGGGTATTTTCCACCTTTTTCGCTCTTCATACCCTTGCAATGCTAAGATTATGTGTATGTCTATCTCTTACACTACACAGAATAGCATAGGAAAACGTTTTCCGCAAGTCTTTCTTTTATTATCCCGGAATTTTGTGCAAAATAGCTTAACAGATAATGTCCTTATAGTACATTTTCACGATACTGTGGGGCATGACTACCTGATGTCCCTCTCCGCCGTTCATCAGCTGATGTACCTCTTCCACGGCTCTGCTGGAGATGCTGTAGAAGTCCTGCCTTATGGTATTCATCTGCTTACCGACATATCCCATCAGGGTGATGCCATCGAAACCGCACACCGGACGGAAAATGTCCATATCGATCAGGGCATTCATGGCACCGATCGCCATCAGATCGGAGGCGCAGACTACCACGTCTTTATTTTTCGCATATTTCAATGCCACATTTCTCGCCGTCAGCTCACTGAAATCTCCCTGCCGTACCATCATGGTCAGATCCAGATCCTTCACCAGCCGCTTCATGCCTTTTAATCTCTGATCCGTGACATAACCGTCTCTCCTGCCCGCAATATATAGAACCCGCTTGCAGTTGTCATCCAGCACGGTCTTCTTCGCCACATCGTACTGGGCCTGTTCCTGATCGATGCTGATGGAAGTGGTCCTGGCATTCACGATAGGCGCATCCACCACCACGCAGGCGAACTGCTTCTCCCGGATCAGCTTCTGCAGCACCTTGTCCTCCTTGGACATGCCGTAGATCACCACACCGGAGATACTCTGTGAGAGAAAAGATCTCGTGATCTCCTCCGCCGTCATTCCCGCGATCATGGAGGGGAAGATCGTCACGACTTCCACATTGAGTTCCTTCGCCTTGTCCAGTGCCCCCACCAGATACTGCATGAAGATCTGGTCGATTGCCTGGGTCTGTCTATTGGGATCCAGCACCAGTGCGATTCTTCCGAACTGCTTGGAAGACAGCGCCGCGGCAATGGAATTCGGAATATAATTCAGCTCCTTAATGGCATCCTGTACCTTTTTTTTCGTCTCTTCGCTGACATTCGGATAACCGTTTAAGACCTTGGATACCGTGGAGATCGCCACTCCGGCGTGTTTCGCTACTTCTTTGATTGATACCATAAATCCCCCGTTCCGGACGCAGCTGCCTGTGCCCGTTTCTCTCAGTTGCCGCAGCAAAATGCGGTCTTGTTCTATTTGACGATTGCTACTATATTCTCTATACTATAAGTTAATAACGCTTTCGTCAATGTACAGCATTTACGAAATATGGTGCATTTTTTTGGAAAAGGTTTTCCAAGGCAGGGAAAATCTGGAAAATAACAAGTACAGAAAGGCAACAACCATGGCAGTCATTAAAAGTGTAGAAGAAAAATATATGAAAGAAGCCCTGAAACAGGCAAAAAAAGCCTACGCCCTGGGGGAAGTCCCCATCGGCTGCGTCATCGTCCGTGAGGGCAAAATCATCGGTCGCGGCTATAACCGCCGCAACACGGATAAAAACACGCTGGCGCACGCAGAGATCACTGCGATCAACAAAGCCAGCAAAGTCATCGGAGACTGGCGTCTGGAAGAATGTACACTCTATGTGACTTTGGAGCCCTGCCAGATGTGCGCCGGTGCCATCGTCCAGGCGAGGATCCCGGAAGTCGTCATGGGCTGCATGAATCCCAAGGCGGGATGTGCCGGATCGATCCTGAATATACTGGAAATGCCCCAGTTTAACCATCAGGTGAAGGTTACCCGGGGCATTTTAGAAGCAGAATGCAGTCAGATGTTGAAGACCTTTTTTGAAGAGCTCCGCATCCGTAACAAGCAGGAAAAAGCAGCAAGGAAAGCCTTAAGCGATCTCACGTAAGCGGTCTTTTTCCGTGTCTGTCTGCTCCTTGGTCTTATTTCCTCTGCGCAGATTCCACAGTCGTCCGATCATTCTGCCTGCTGCGTAGAGTCCCATGGGTGCATACAGGATCAGGAAGACATAATAGGGGAATACATACCTACACTGCGCTTCCCACAAAATACTGAACAGGAATCCACCCACCACAGCGATCAGAGGCAGCCACAGCGCCGCCGGGAGATCCTTTTTCCGGTGCCGTGCTCCGAAGGAAGCGATCACCGTGAGCAAACCTGCCAGATATATAATGCTCTGATAATAGTTCGCATATTTCCATACCACTTCGTGTAAATTTCCGTAATACAGACTATTAATTACAGGAGGCAGCTCCTCTCCTTCCGGAAAGGCATGCGTTGCCTTCAGACTGGAAAACAACGGCTCCAGCCACTGGTCTTCCAGTTTATTTTTGAAAAACTCCTTTGTCATCGACGGATTTTCCTTAAATTCCTGCAATCTCTCACGGATGTATTCTTTTCCGATCTGCGCGGAAGGCTCCTGTTTAAAATCATTGTCTTCAAATACAGACTGCTGGTAACGGTTATAGACGCCCGCCATACCGTCCGTCTCCTGCATGCCCATGGCGATCCAGAGAATGCTGGGAATGCCGATCCCACTGGGATATCCGGAACGGTATTCATACATCACATCCACTGCTTTTACCGAAAGCGCCGCTGTCAGCAGAATAGCAGCTCCCGCCAGTAAACACTTCCACTTCTTTTTCTTCAGACTGATCAGTAATGCATAGATCGCCACACCGATGAGGACGATCCACGTATTTTTCCGGGCGAGCAATGCCATGGCTGCCGCAAACGCCGCCAGTGCCAGGTACCGCTTCTGCTCATAGTGTTCATAGGCGCTGACTGCCCAAAACAGGATCATACAGAAGCTGATGCTTAAAATGTCCCCGTAAATATACGGTAAATAAAGCAAAAACGGCATGCAGCCGAGCAGCATTGCGCAATACAGAATGCGGAATACCGACCGGTCGGTGTTTAGTTTTAAAAAACCATATCCCGCTGCGATCGCAAACAGCCACCAGATCACATGAGCAATCTTCGCAGACATATAATTAAAGTTGCCGAAAAAGGTGAACAGAATCTCATACAATGCGCCCAGCCCTTTTTGCTGCTGGTACATTCCCACATAACCGCCGGGCCCTAACATGATGTAGTTGCCCTCTCTGGCATATGCCGCGAATGCCGCCACACCGAGCTGATCTCCTTCCGGAAAATAAGGATTCTTCCAGACATACACGATCCCCAGCACAAATGCTGCCACACAGGTCAACATCAAAACGCCCAGGCAGATCTTCTCCTGCGCTGCCCGGTTCGTCCGCACAAGCAATCTGTCCAGTCCCCAGACCACCGCCACTGCCAGCAGGAACACCAAAATCTGTTTCCACGCAGTGTCCTTTACCAAAATATTCCGGATACTGTAATCCACAGTTCCGTAATAAGAATACCGGCATGCCCAGTAAGCAAGCAGTGCCATGATCGGAAGTGTGCAGAGGAGGAGTAATCCCAACAGCAGATGATATATTTGTTCTGTCTTTCCTTTCATCTCTTTGTATCCTTTTCCAAAGCGGTCATTTTTCATTTTCTATAGGTCCACATAATTCCGGTCGCCTATATATACCGCCAGCTTTTCATTCTCGTATGCCAACGCGGGAGCTTCTCCCTCCGGGAACTGTTGCTCGAAGGCTTCCCGCATGCCTGTCCTCACCACATAGGCGGTCTGCATGTCCGTGGGAAGGGTGGGAGGATACCATTTTGTGCTGGTAAGCCACCAGTAGCCTGCTAAGTTTCCCATGGAATAGGAATGTCCCATGGTGACTTTTCCATCCGTGATCAGGCAGATTCTCTCCGCATCCCAAAATTCCGCATAACCGTATTCGATATCATTTTCCGTCAGGAAATCCGCAACCTCCTGATACTCCTGCAGGTTGTCCTGCGTCGTCACCGCACCGTAATAGGTGTATTTCAGATTCAATACGGAAAATGCTGTCACCGCAAGGAATATCACTCCTGCAAAAACGGGCTGTTTTCTGCTCAGATGCTCCACCAGAACTGCCACGATCACCGCTGCGGCAAACCATGCCATGAAGAAATAGTAATGCGCGGATTCCGCGGAAGTAATGCCGATAATAAACGCTGTAACTCCTACCGAAACCAGCAGGATCCCCACGGATCTCTTCTCTCTGTCAGACACCTCGGATCTCTTCCGGAAAATGTACCAGATGCCGTATCCCAACAGGATCAGAAATGCCCATAAAATCAACTGGATCATAGATGCAAAACTACCTACCTTTGCATTGCCCGCAAGCCCGAAATTCTCTAAAATCGCTGCCGGTACTGTGATGAGCAGTTTCTCCACTGCTTCTTTCGACTGTAACAGATATACGGCATAATTCCCTCTTCCGCCATACAGGCAGGAGATCAAAAATGTAAACGCCAAACTTCCGATGTATCCTGTCGCCAGATAACGACCTCCCGAAAGCTTCTCCCGCAGTTGTCCGGATTCCAGAAACAGTGCGATCACCTCTGTTATCACTAATGGCAGGATCACTACCTGCAGGCACCGCTGTCCGCCACAGTTTAATAGCACAGCTGCCACGAACAGGGCAAGCCAGGAAAGCAATCCCTTTTTCGTGAGTCTGCGTTCTTCCCGCAGTTTCAGATAAAATAAAATGCTTAAGAATAAGAAAATACCATGAAATACATAATATTCCGCAAACAAAAACAACAATAATGTCACAAAGGGTACCATCTGCCCTTCGTTGCGCCATCCGTTTGCCGGCAGTGCGCACAATACAAGCAGTGCGGTCAATGCCGCCGGTCTGCTCAGTGATAATTTTCTCAGGAAATAATAAAAGGTTCCCAGGAACGCTGCCCCCAGCAAAATGCAGGTGATTCCCACCGCTGTCTGCATGCTGCCGGTCATGCCGTAAAATACAGACGCGACCGTGGGCATGCCGATAATACGGCGTTCGGTACTGGAGATCCAGTCATCTGGAGCGATGTCCTTCTCCGTCCAGATCTCCCGCGCCAGCAGTGCTTCCGCGGCAATATCCGAATCTACATGCTGTGCATATTTGTATAGGTTAAGATAGCAGAACACCCCGAGGTATACCAGTAACAGGACGCCGATGATTCCTCCAAACAGCGCCATGCTTTTTCGATTGTTTTTCATGGATTTTTCTCCGACAACGAGTGTATTTTGTTTTCATAATAGCACGGTTTGCCGCTTCCATCAAGGCCAGTATTAAAAGGTAAAAATAATTCGCACTAAATTTGTAGAATTTAAGGCTATTT
>CAVFMG010000165.1:0-5326 GCA_963623435.1 Odoribacter splanchnicus | reverse complement strand
TTTGATGTTTTATAACATTAAAATACATCAAGAAAATATTTTTTGCTTAAAAAAGTATATTTCTTTAGAATTTGGCAAATACTATCCCCGAAACAACTGTTTATCAAAAATTTCAAAAAAAGTCTGCACAGAATTTGCTTCTGCAAATTCCATACAGACAGGATAAGGAGATTTTATGGGTAATAAATATTTGGATGGAACCGCTCTTACGATCGCCATCATCGGTGCCGTAAACTGGGGGCTGATTGGCCTGTTCCGTTTCGATCTCGTGGCATTTCTGTTCGGCGATATGTCCTGGCTTTCCAGAATCGTGTATGTGCTGGTAGGGATCTGCGGTCTTTATCTCATCAGTTTCTTTCTCCATCTGGGAGACAATCAGGCTTAAAATTAAAGTTCTTCTGCGGGGATCTGCACGCCATCTCTCCAGATGCGCTCCAGATCATAGAGCAGACGGTTTTCCTTGTCAAAGACATGTACGATCACGTCACCGAAGTCCAGAAGAACCCAGTTAGCGGTCTCATATCCTTCGGTCTGTCTGGCAGGGAACCCGGCTCTTCCCAGTTTCTCTCCCACGTTGTCACACAATGCCTGGATCTGGCTGGAGTTATTACCTCCGGCAATAATAAAATAATCTGCGATGACAGACACTTTACTGATGTCTATTACTTTAATATCTTCTGCTTTTTTATCTTCCAATGCTTCTACGGCAAGCTTTGCCATTTTTCTGGATTCTTCGCTCATATTTACTCCTCACTCTTTTTATTCTTCTTATAATATTGATAGGTCTCTTCGGTCATGGGATCCATTTCCCCGTCCCCGGACTTCAAATATTCCAACGTATCTTCCAGGATCTTCTTCACTGCAGCGTCAAGGTCTGTGAATGCCAGGTGACGTATCTCTGTAAGATTCGGTGCCTGTTTTCTGCCGGGTTCGATATAATCCGCCGTGAAAATGATTTTTTCCAAAAGTGTCATGCCGGGACGTCCCGTCGTGTGATATAAAATCGCACTTAAAATCTCCGGCTCCTCGATCTTGTATTCCTTTTTCGCCAGATAGCTTCCTACCCTGGCATGCAGCAGATACGGGTTCCGCTTCTCCACGTCGGTCGCCGGGAGATGATGCTTTTCGCAGGCAGATAACAATTTATCGTTGCTCATACATTTTGCGCAGTCATGAAGAAGTCCGGCGATCTGTGCCCGCTCCACGTCCTCACCGTAGCGCATGGCAAGTGCCGCCGCCGTATATTCCACACCCAACGTATGGGTAAAGCGCTTGGGATCCTGTACTTTTTCCATTTCTTTGGTCAGCTTTTTTAAAATATCACTCATACCGGTATAGCCCCTTTTCTTCCATGTATTCTCTCACTGCTTCCGGCACAAGATAGCGAATAGACAGACCGTCACGTCTTCTATCACGGATTTCGGAAGAGGAAATCTCTATTCTGCGGAAAGAAAGCAGCTGTATTCTGGCGGAAAATTTCTCTTCCAGCTCTCTGATCTTCTCCCGCATTCCTTCCACGTCCGCATCTCCCCGCACTGCCGCCAGAATCTCGCAGGCGGCAAACAGGCGGTCTACGCACTTCCAGTGTTCCATGGTAAACAGACAGTCCGCTCCGCAGATAAAGAAGAAGTTGTTCTCCGGATATTCCCGCTGCAACTGCTCCATAGTCTCATAGCTATAAGAATCCCCCGGGCGCCGGATCTCGATATCCAGGCATCGGAATCTATCATTATCCGCAATGGCACGCTGTACCATTTCATAACGTTCTGTTCCGGGGAGAACGGCAATTCCTTCTTTTCTCTTCAGATAAGAACAGCCTGTCGGAATAATCCAGATCTGATCTAAATGCGCCGCCTCCAGTGCCTGTTCGGCAAGCATCAGATGTCCTGTGTGAATCGGGTTAAAGGTGCCGCCCATAATACCTATTCTACTCATGCTTCATCCCTCTGTACGGATTCTGATTGCGAATCATGCTTAACGGGGCAGTTCGATCTTCGGCTTGTCCTTGTCAGGCTTGTACAGTACGATCTTTTTACCGATCACCTGTACGACCTGGGAATGGGTACGCTCTGCCACCATCTCTGCGATGGCTCTGGGATCGTCAAAACAGTTCTTCAGTACACCGATCTTGATCAGTTCATTATTATTGAAAGACTCACCGATTGCTGTGGTAAGTTCCGGAGTCAGGCTGGATTTCCCTACCTGAAAAATAGGATTCAGATTGCTTGCCAGACTCATCAAATAAGCTCTTTGTTTACTCGTCATAGTCTTTTCCTTTACCTTTACCTTTCACTTATTTACTTATAGTAATCAAAGGACAGTCCGTACATGCGCACCGTATCACCCTCCTGGATACCGAGATTTTCCAGTTCCTCTAAAATTCCGGCATCTTTCAGGAAGTTCTGGAAGAAGGTGAAGCCCTTCTCGCTGTCGAGATTCGTATAACCTAACATCTTCTCGATCTTGGGTCCTTCTACCACGTACTCGTCCTCTTCCTCATCATAGGTTACCGTATAGGCATCATCTACGGATCCCGTCATGCTCTCCGGGAAATATTCCTGTGCGAATACCGTCGTCTCTTCTCCGATATTCTGAAGCATTTCATTCACTTCATATAACAGTTCCTTTACGCCCTGACCGGTTACAGCGGACATAGGGAATACCTTGATGCCCTTCGGCTCGAACTCCGCACGGATCGCCGCTACCGGATCGGAGCCGTCCTCGGTATAGATGGCGTCGATCTTATTAGCTGCAATGACCTGAGGTCTGGCTGCAATCTCCGGATTGTAGGCTTCCAGTTCCTTATTGATGGCATAAATATCCTGAATGGGGTCTCTGCCCTCCGTGCCGGCAGCATCCACGATATGGATAATGACCTTGGTACGCTCAATATGGCGCAGAAATTCGTGTCCCAGACCGATACCCTCGGAAGCACCCTCGATCAGTCCCGGGATATCCGCAATGACGAAACCGCCGGTTCCTTCCAGGTCTACCACACCCAGATTCGGATTCAGGGTGGTGAAATGATAATTGGCGATCTTGGGTCTGGCGTTGGTCACACGGGACAGGAAAGTTGACTTGCCCACGTTGGGGAATCCTACCAGTCCTACGTCAGCGATCACCTTCAGTTCCAACAGAAGCTCCAGTTCCTGTGCTGCCTGTCCCGGCTGCGCGTATTTCGGTGCCTGCATGGTACTGGTGGCATAATGCTGGTTGCCGTTGCCGCCTTTACCGCCTTTTAAGAGAACAACACGCTTGTTGTCCCCCGACATATCCGTAATTACCTGCCCGCTCTGTGCTTCTTTGATAACGGTTCCCGCAGGGACTTTGATAATGATATCTTCTCCGTCCTTGCCCCGGCAGTTTTTCTTGCCGCCTTCTTCTCCGTCTCCGGCCTTGTACTTACGGATGTGCCGGAAATCGATCAGGGTATTTAATCCCTCATCCACAACAAAGATCACGTCACCGCCGTGACCACCATCGCCACCGTCAGGGCCGCCACTGGGAACATATTTTTCACGGCGAAAGGACACATGACCGTCTCCGCCCTTACCGCTTCTTACGTAAATTTTAGCTCTGTCAGCAAACATTTTGTTCTCCTTTCCGACTAAATCCTTTACGGACTAAAAGGGCTTCAAACAATCAGCATGTTTGAAGCCCTGGTTAAATCAACTTATTTCTCTACAGGATATACGGAAGCCTGCTTCTTGTCTCTGCCCTTTCTCTCGAAACGGAGAACGCCATCAACTAAAGCAAACAGAGTATCATCTCCACCGATACCAACATTGACACCGGGATGGATCTTAGTACCGCGCTGTCTGTAAAGAATATTTCCAGCTTTTACAAACTGGCCATCAGCTCTCTTCGCACCTAATCTCTTGGATTCGGAATCTCTACCGTTCTTGGTAGAACCAACTCCCTTTTTATGTGCAAAAAATTGAAGGTTAAAGTTAAACATGGTCTACACCTCCTCGATTTTTACTTGCAAATACTGTTCCCCGTACTGACTGCTGAGCTTTGTCAGTGAAAACACCATAAAGTCCATCAGAAATACGGTCTTGTCCTGCGGAATGGAATTTACAAAATCACATTTGATAAAGCCGGTCTCCTCATTCTGGGTCAGTTGAATCTCTTCCCTGACCATCTCCTCCAGCGCCATGATCGTACTTTGTACAGTCACAGAGATTGCTGCACAGAGGATATCCGGTTCCTTACCGAACAGTCTCTTCTTCGCATATTCCGCATGTCCCATGCAGTAGAACCCATTGTAGATTCCCTCATGGTTCTTACGAATGATAATAGTTGTCATAACGATTACGCGTTAATCTTTTCAATCTTAACCTGAGTGTATGCTTGTCTATGACCATTCTTCTTGTGGTAACCGGTTTTTCTCTTGTACTTGTATACAATAACCTTCTTACCTCTACCCTGCTCCATAACGGTTGCGGTAACAGTTGCGTTAGCAACGTCAGCACCAACCTTGAGGGTATTGTCACTTACTGCGATCACCTGGTCAAAAGTAACAGTATTACCAGCTTCTGCATCGATCTTCTCAACTTTGATCACATCACCCTCAGAAACTTTGTACTGCTTTCCACCTGTTGCAATAATTGCGTACATAATAAGGCACCTCCTATTATTTACTCGCTAACTTTGGTGGTGAAAGATCCTAAAATCCAACACGCTTATACCTAGTTATGCGGCATACCGTAGTATAATAGCATGAGGTGCCCTATTTCGTCAAGACTTATTTTTTTGATTTTTCAAAAAAAGCCAAAAATACTTTTACTTCTTACTTTTCTAAGATGTCTGCATTATTTTTCTTCTCGAAGTCTTCTACATACTGGATAATCAGCTTTACAGTTCCATCGATTCCAAGAATACTGCTGTTGATACACAGATCATAGCTGTCGGCTCTGCCCCACTTTTTAGAGGAATAATAATTGTAATAGCTCTGACGCTGCTTGTCCTTCTTGATAATCATTTCCTTCGCCTTCGCTTCCGTCAGATCATATTTAGTCATAATACGTTTGGTCTTCACATCGTCATCACCGAAGATAAACAGATTGATGCAGTTCTTATAATCGGAAAGTGCATAATCTGCACAACGTCCAACAATCACACAGGGGCCCTCATCAGCGATCTTCTTGATCGTATCGAA
Organism: Odoribacter splanchnicus; assembly: GCA_963623435.1. Classification (GTDB taxonomy): domain Bacteria; phylum Bacillota; class Clostridia; order Lachnospirales; family Lachnospiraceae; genus Acetatifactor. Next base: position 165 of record CAVFMG010000165.1, on the reverse strand, counting down.
CTGAGCCAGGAACACCTTATGGCTGATCGGCATATCCACAAAGGAGGATGCATTGTAGCCAAAGGAATAAGTGTCCATTACCAGATTATACAGGAAGGAATTAGTAGGTCTCTCATCATGATTCTGAATCATTTCCTCACAGAAACCGCTTTCCTGTGCAGCTCT
>CAVFMG010000164.1:0-5589 GCA_963623435.1 Odoribacter splanchnicus | reverse complement strand
CCCCTACATTCTCTTCTGAAGGTTCCCCGCCCCATTATTATAAAAACCTAACCATAACGAATCCGCATTCCATTTACACGATCAATCCGGCACGGCTCTGAATCGTTACTATTGTAGCACAGGTTGGCTTGTCTGTGAAGCGAAAAAGGCTACAATCTCCTGTGCCGTGCGCTCGTTCATTTCCGGAATTTCCATCAGTTCTTCCACCGTTGCCTGCCGGATCTCCTGCAGTGACTTAAAGTGCCGCATCAGGGCTTTTCGTCTGGCGGGACCGACTCCCGGGATGTCATCCAGCACAGATTTCACCTGGGTCTTGCTTCGCAGGGAACGGTGATATTCGATGGCAAAACGGTGCGCTTCATCCTGGATTCTCGTAATCAGTTTGAACCCCTCCGAATGAGTATCAATGGGAAGCTCGATATTATGATAATACAGGCCTCTGGTGCGGTGGTTGTCATCCTTGACCATGCCACAGACCGGAATGTCGATTCCCAGTTCTTCCAGTACGGACAGCGCGATATTCACCTGTCCGCGGCCACCGTCCATCAGGATCAGATCCGGAAACTTTGTGAAACTGCCGTACTCCTGATCCATCTCCTGTTCTTCCAGCTCTTTGCTCTCTTCCATGCCATGTTGGAACCGCCTCGTCAGCACCTCCCTCATGCAGGCATAGTCATCCGGACCGGAGACGCTCTTGATCTTGAATTTACGGTAATCACTGCGCTTGGGTTTTCCTTTTTCATAGACCACCATGGATCCTACATTTTCAAAACCGTTGATATTGGAAATATCGTAGGCCTCCATCCGGGCTGTGCCGTTCATGGGCAGTTTCAACAGATCCGAGATTTCCTTCACCGCTCCGATGGTCCGGCCCTCTTCGCGCTTCAGCTTCTCCCGGTCCTGCGACAGTACCAGTTTCGCATTCTGAGCTGCCAGTTCCACCAGTTTTTCTTTGCTGCCGATCTTGGGCACTTTCAGATAGACCCGGCTGCCTTTTCGTTCGGACAGCCATTTCTCGATGAGTTCCGCATCCTCGATCTCATATTGCAGCATCAGCTCTCTGGGAATAAACGGCGTTCCCGCATAGAACTGTTTTACAAAATCCTGTAGGATCGCCGGTTTGTTATTTTCCGGCACATGTGTCATATAGTAATGTTCTCTGCCGATCAGCTTGCCATCCCGGACGAAAAATACCTGCACCACTGCCTCGGTCTCGTCCTGATACAATGCCAGAATATCCTTGTCTTCACCAACGCCTTCCGTGATCTTCTGTTTCTGGGACACCTGTCTTACACTGGAGAGCAGATCCCGGTATCTGGCAGCATCCTCAAATTCCATAGCCTCTGCCGCCTTGTTCATCTTTTCTTCCAGATCCTTCAGGATCGGACTGTAATTACCGTTTAAAAACTCCAGCGCTCCCGCCACCTGCTGCCGGTATTCTTCTTTGCTCACGTAGCCCTGGCAGGGCGCCAGGCACTGCTTGATGTGATAGTTCAGGCAGGGACGCTCGATACCGATATCTCTGGGCAATACCCGGTTGCAGGTACGCAGCTGGTACAGCTTGTTCAGCAGTTCGATGGTATCTTTCACCGCTGTTGCACTGGTGTAAGGGCCGAAATACCGGGATTTGTCCTTTTTCATGGCACGGGAAAACAGGATTCTCGGATAATCCTCTCCCACAGTTACTTTAATAAAAGGATACGTCTTGTCATCCTTCAGCAGGGTATTGTACTTCGGAGAATTCTCTTTAATCAGGTTGTTCTCCAACACCAGCGCCTCCAGCTCAGAATCCGTCACAATATATTCAAACCTTGCGATCAGTGACACCATCTGGTCAATGGCGGGACCCCTGCCGATATTTTCACGAAAATAAGACCTTACACGATTGTGCAGATTGACTGCTTTTCCCACATACAAAATGACATCTTTGTCATCCCGCATAATATATACTCCCGGCTTCCGGGGGAGCTTTTTCAATTCTTCTTCAAAGTCAAACATATCTATAGTAGCCCATCCATGTAGCTGTAGATTTCATGCAGAATGGCAATCAGCTCATCCTCTCTCTTCAGTGTTTCTTCCACTTTTTCAGAGAACATGGCTTTGCCGTGCCTTTCTCTCCGAATTCATCCTAACACGTTGAGAAAATCAATGCAATTAAATTTATTTCGGATGATTTAATGATCCTTGACAACATTACAATTCGTGAGTATTATATGGTGGAATTGATAATAACATACAAATTGGAGGAGATTTGATATGAAAAAAAGAATAATTGCCGGAATGGCAGTAGCAATGACAATATCTATGCTGGCTGGCTGTGGTCAGAAGGAAAGCGCATCCTCTGCAAGCACAGACGCGGAGACTACAGTTGCAACGGAAACTACTGTAGCAGCAGAGACTGTTACAGATGAATCAGCTTCTGCAGGCTCTACCCTGGAAGGTTATGACGGAGACGGCTGGTCCCTGGAATACGACTCCAGCGTAATTACAGCTCTTGCCGCAGATGATGGTTCCGTTACTTTCTCTTATTATCCCGAGGATTTTACCCCTGCCGGAACTAATTACATGCTGATCAGCAAGAAGACAGATACCGATTATGAGACAGTTCTGAAAGACATGCAGACATCCTATGATGCAGCCGATGCAGAAATCACAATGTCCTATTTCGGAGCAGACGGAGTTGAGAGCTACGGCTTCAATAAAACCTTCGATGCTTCCGCAGACAGCGGTTTACAGATCAATGTTGCATGCACAGCAATTCCGGTTGATTCTGATGTAATTTTGATTGAAAGCTATAGCACGCTGGAGACAGAGGAAGAAAATGCAATGCAAATCAGCGCTGCATTTGAGACAGTAGCAGGTACCTTTACCTTAACTACTAAGACTTCTTCCGCATATCAGACCTATGAATTTGATACCTATGACGGTGCGAAAGTAGTGATTGATGATTCCAATATCGTATCCCAGGAATCCGTCGATGAGCCACTGGAATGGGCAGAGCTTCCGGAAGATGCTGAGGAGCTGGCTCCGGGAAGAAGTGTTGTTCTCTTTGGAAATGCAGACAATTATTATGTTGAGGATGCCACCAATGGTCTTGTAACTACTGCAACCAGATAGTTGCAAAATATTTATAACGTACTCCATTTACTAACTTCAAGGTCTAAACTCGCTTAACGATAATTTCATGTGGGTTTAGACCTTTTGCTGTATACAGATAAAAGCGGTGCCTGCCAGCAACTGCAAACACCGCAAAGGAAAGGTAATATATGGTATCAGCCTTTTACACTGCCACTTGTCAGACCTGCCACAAAAAACTTCTGACAGCAGATAAATACGATAAGTATCGGTAAAAGACTAAATACTGACAATGCAAAGACATAACCCCACTGGGTAAATTGATGTTCTCCGAAGAATCCCGAAATAGCAATGGGCATTGTCCGCTTCAGATTATCGTTCAAAACTGTATTCGCCCACGGGAACTCTTCCCATGCAGTCAGAAAATTGAAAATTGACACGGAAGCGATTCCCGGTTTGGCAAGCGGTACAATAATCCTTCCAAAAACGGTGAAAACACTTCCTCCATCCATGTAAGTCGCCTCATCCAATTCCCTGGGAATCCCTTCTACGAAACCTTTTATCATAAATGTGGAATAAGGAATTGTCCATGCTGCATAAAAAGGAACCAGTCCCGCAAGAGAGTTAATTACACGTAATTTTACCGCCAGTTCATACTGGGGAACGATCAATGTCAGTCCCGGCACGATCATTGTTAAGACGATAAATCCAAACAGGAAATTTTTTCCCGGGAAATCAAATCTTGCAATTACATATCCCAAAGCCGAAGCAATCGCTGCTGCAATCAACACGGATGCTACGGATACGCACATACTGTTTAAAAAGTTACGATAGAATTTTCCCTGTCCCAATATGTAACGGTAGTTTTCCAAAGTCACCTCATCCAGCGCAGGTAAAAAACGCGGCGGGTATTCATATAATGCACCATTCGGCTTTAGCGATGTGCTGATCATATATACCATGGGAAGTACAACAATGATCAATCCGGCAATTAATATAATGTGAAGAAATATCTGTATCCATGTTTTTCTTTTCATACTCACACCTGCCTATCTTATTGGTCTTTCTGCTGCATGAGTTTAAACTGTATTACAGCAAGAATTGCAAGCACTACTGTCGTAATAAAGGACAATGCTGCAGCATAGCCAAATTTTCCGGTACTGAACGCCTTGTGATACATCCATGTCAGAATAACATCCGTCTGATGTCCGGGTTCTCCGCCGGTTATCATCTTAATAGAAGTAAATACGTTAAATCCGCCAATGGTCAACATCACCAGGGCAAATAAAATTGTTCCGCGGATGCTTGGTATCGTAACATTCCACATTTTATCCCATGCCGTGGCTCCGTCGATAGCTGCTGCTTCATAGAGATCTGTGGGCACCGTCTGCAATGCTGCGAGGAACACTACCATGTTCCATCCGATTCCCTTCCATATTCCCAGTAACATTGCTACTGTCATACCACCCCATCTGGTATCCAGCCATCTTACATTTGCACTGGTGATATGTACAACATTCATCAGAAAATAATTCAGCAATCCCTCTGTATTAAACACATATTTGAAAATCAGGGATGCTACTACCCACGACGTAATTACGGGCAGATAATACATTACACGATACCCGACTTTAAAACGTGTAATCTGATTCAGCAAAAGCGCAACTAGAAATCCAGCCAGCATTTGTCCTGGCACTGTCACAAGCGTATATAACAGTGAATTTATAAAAACAGTCCGGAAATATTCATCTCCCAATACTTCCTTGTAATTTTCCAAGCCAATAAAACGGTGACTCAGCATACTGCCAAAATCCCATTCAAAAAAACTCATAATAAATAATTTCAAAATAGGGTAAATCGTAAAAATCCCAAATACAAGTAACCCGGGTAAAAGTAATAGTCCAATCTGTATTTTGCTTTTCCGTGATGTCTTCATAGAAATACCTCTTTTACAGTTGGGACAGCACCTGTCGGTACTGCCCCGGACTGCTATTTGACTTTATACATATGGCAAGTTATAATTAATATTATTCCGCAAGAAGTTCATCAAAACGCTCTGCAAGCTCATCCATAGCTTCCTGTGCCGTTTTCTCTCCGTTCATTACATCCGTAACTGCTACAGATAATTCGCTGTCCATTTCAGACCAGCAGGCTACGGTAGGACGGGATTTTGCTGTTTTGATAGCTTCCAGGAACGGTGCATAATCTGCTGCTTTTACCGTATCACTTTCCAGTGCTTCTTTGTTGACAGGGATCTGTCCGCATTTTGCCATTTCCTCTTCAGCGAATTCACTGGTCATAAACTTCATGAATTTCCATGCAGCATCTTTATTTGCACTATTGAACATAGCAATGTCTTCACCACCCAGAACAGATATGGATCCGGCATCTCCGGCAGGCATTTCTGTGGTTGCATACTCAAAATCAGGATAAGATCCCTGCATTTCCGCAACCTTCCAAGGTCCTTCCAGAAGCATCATATATCTACCGGTTCCAAAGCCATCTGTCATAGGA
>CAVFMG010000163.1:0-5601 GCA_963623435.1 Odoribacter splanchnicus | reverse complement strand
CTTCTGAGAGTGTCAGCACATCTGAAAGCGTAAGTACTAGTGAAAGCGTCAGCACCAGTGAAAGTGTCAGCACCAGTGAGAGCGTAAGTACCAGTGAAAGCGTAAGCACTAGCGAAAGCGTAAGTACCAGTGAAAGTGTAAGCACTAGCGAAAGCGTAAGCACCAGTGAAAGTGCAAGTACATCCACAAGTACTGCATCCAGCACAACTCCTTCCGGAGGAGATGGTGGTGACAGTAGCGACGGCGGTTCCGATGCTCCTGCCGGTGAGACCGCACCTGTGGCAAACGTAGTAACTCCTGTTGCAGCAGCATCTGCTCCTGTAGCAACTGTTGCAACACTGACACAGATTGCAGATACCCAGACACCTTTAGCACCTGCATTACCTGCTGATCAGAATACAAATGATAATGCACAGCAGACGACAGAGGTCGCAGATGAAGAGGTACCTCTGGCAGTTATAGAGGATGATGCCAACAATGATGTGGTAGAGATTCCTGAAGAAGAGAGTGCTCTTGCATCCGGAATTGCAAAGAATGGCAAGCGCCACTGGTGGTGGTGGATTCTTCTGGTCATTGCAGCTATTAAAACTGCTTATGACAAGAAGCATAAAAAAGGTATCTTCGCAGAGAAGGCTACAGTAAGTAATGAAGAATCTGAGGATACCGAAGAATAAATCGTAGACAAAAAAGCAAAAAAGATGTTTACTAGAATTAGTGACCACTCCCATGTGGCGGGTGGTCACTAATTTCTTATATATGGATATATCTGGAGGGTACTTTGTCAGAGAACAGATACGAGAAAAGTAATCTCATGAAATATAAAATTTTATATACGATGGTCATTCTTCTGGTATACTTGATTGGAAAATCATTGCCATTGTACGGAGTGGATATCGCTGTGTACCGCGAACAGGGGGTCAACTCCGGAAATTTGTTAACCCAGACAATCAGTGGAGACTTATATCAATGTTCCGTATTTGCACTGGGGATTTCTCCGTTTATGTTGTCCTCTTTGCTGGTACAGCTGGTATCTGCTTTTCAGAGCAAGGAGACAAAAGCCAGGACCTCACCGAACAAAATGAGTCAGATTACCATGATCGTCACACTGGTATTTGCTTTTTTACAGGCAATTTACAGGGCAAGGCGATTGTATTTTGTGAATCAGGAGGAACTGCTGTGGCTGCAGGTGACAGCCGTATTTGAAATGGTAGCAGGAGCCATGATGATTCTCTGGCTGTCCGAGAGGAACAAGCAATACGGAATCGGCGGACAGACGATGCTGATATTTGTCAATATTGTGGATGGACTTATGGAGATGCTGGTAGGGCACACGGCGGAGGAGCTGGCTGTTCCTGCGGGAGTGTCATTGATTGTGCTTGTTATCATGATATTTATGGAGAATACAGAACTCAGAATTCCGGTGCAGCGTATTTCGATTCATAACATTTATGCAGATAAAAATTATATGGCAATCAAATTAAATCCTATCGGTGTTATGCCTGTTATGTTTTCTACAGCTTTTTTTATGCTGCCGCAGCTGCTGTTAAGTGGATTGAGCTACCTGTTTCCTGAAAATGCAAATGTAACATGGTGGCAGGAAAATATGACTTTAGATAATCCGTTAGGCATTGGAATTTACATTTTAATTGTGTATTTTCTGACGATTTTCTTCTCTATGGTATTTATCAATCCGGGAGACACCACGGAACAGTTTTTGAAGAGCGGCGACAGCATTTTAAATGTTCATGCGGGTCGCGATACGAAGAGATATCTGACAGTCAGAATGTTACGCCTTGGTGTTCTGAGCGCAACGGTGATGTCTGTTTGTATAGGTGTGCCTATGGCTTTACAGCTAACCGGTAAGGTGGACAGTACGCTTGTAATGCTGCCATCCTCCGCAATGATGCTTACCGGCATCTGGTGTAATTTATATCGTGAATATACCGCACTTAGAGATCTGGAAGCATATCGACCGTTTATCTGACAGGAGGGACTATGTTATATTTCATACCGGCGTGGTACCAGCCTGGTACATGGAGCGAAAATGAACAAAAGTGGTATGTCCGCAGAGAACATACGGAATTTGATGATACGGTTAAACAGATTCAGCTGTTTCACCGAAGTAAGGTATATCCGTATAAGATTATTTTGTTAAGTTATACACCGAATTTGCGGCATTTCCTGCATAGGCAGAGTGTGTATCATGCACCTTACTGGTCCTGCTTTGATGCAATCCAGGAGGTGCGGCGTAAAAAGGTAATGGTGCTGTCTTTTCATAATTTGAACTGGCCGGAGCAGGTAGAATTTATATATACTCCGTTTGCGTTGGTAGCCATGCTGCAGGGAGAAAAGTATGCGCAGGTAGAATTCGGCGAGGACGGCAATCCCATTCAGATTGATCTGTTCCAGCAGGGAAATCTCTGGCGGCGCAACATTTACGATGACAGGGGATTTTTGTCTTCTTCAGTGGTATATGAACAGGGTAAAATGCTGTACCAGGAATATCTTACGGAAAAAGGGACATGGAAAATGCGCTGCTTCCAGAAGGATGGACATGTGGAGATCAATCCCAGGTGTGCAACTTATCTGTTGCAGATAGGAGATCTGGAAGAGCAGAGAGAGTTTCAACGAAGCAGATATGACAGAATTGAAGATGTCATTGAAGAGGTATACTCCTCTTATGTTGCTATGACAGATGAGGCGGATATTTTCTGCATTGCAATGAAGGATCAGCATACAGATCTGTTACAGAGGACTCTGAGAGGTCGTACGAAGATATTATCTTTTTTTGAAGATAGGGTGGATATTACGAAATGGACACAGATTCCCGGGATAGTGGCAGAGGCAGACTATCTTATAGCGGATTCCGGAGAGAACAGGATGCTGTTGCGTGACAAAACGGCAGGGAGCAGTTTACGAATTAAGAATATCACGCCATTTGATTCCAGAGAGGACTTTGGCATCAGCCAACAGCTGAATGTGCAGAAAATATTAGTTCCCGTGGATGGAATGGAAGAAGAAAAATTAGCGTGGCTGATCCCTGAGTTAGGTAAGTATCTGCAACAGAATGAGAATGCACGAATGATTCTTTTTACCAGAGAGGCTTCTTATCAGCGGAAGGAGTTTCTGCTGGAACAGACAAGAAAATATCTGCGGCTGGCCGGAATGAACGAAGAATGGGCAGGAGAAGCGGAGAACAACACCGCGGAGAATACAATAGATACAGAAAAGCGGGTACCGGTTCTGTTCTATGTAGAGCAATGTGTAGATGAGCTGGCAGTCAGCAAATGTATCCGAGAACAACGACTTGTTGTAGATCTGAGGAGTACAGCGGAAGTATATCTGCGTGTCGCAGCATTAAGCACCGGGATTCCCCAACTGATCGCTACCGGTACACAGTTTGTGGAAGATGGGAAAAACGGCAGAATAGTGAAACAGCCTGAGGAATTGAACGAGCATATTCATTTTTATCTGGACAGCCTGGCGAATTGGAATGACGCCATGATAGCTTCCTATGAACTGGGCAAGAGATTTTCCACAGAAGTATTGATCGAAGAATGGAAAGAGGTTATTGACAGTGTTAGACGGGATTCGCGTATTACAAATGGGAGATGAGGACTGGAGCACTCTGTACCAGATGCCGGATTGCATTGACTTCTTTTATGAAAAAATAGAAGAAGAGGATATGAAAATCCCGTATGACCTGGTATTTGTGGATCGTCAGCTGTCAGAGGACGAAGCGTCAGTACTCAGGAAACACACGAAAGCCTATACCCTTTATATTACGAATGAAATAATCTGCAATGAGTTCATGCAGGAATATTATCAATGTCGTAATGGAAAAAGGATTGGCAGAAGTGAAATTCCTCAATTTCTGGCAGAAGAAGCCCGTAATTATTTTGCTATCTCTTATGGAGAAAAGTTCTCAATGAATAACCTGGGAATCGCCCAGGGATTCCATGGAGACATCAGCTGGAACGGAAATTACAGTATTAATTTGACCGGGGATTTCGGAGAAGCATGGAGTCAGATCGTATTTTGGAGAAATAACATTCCTGTATTTCGGGGACAGGCCATAGATCTGTGGCTGGAATATGAGAAAACGGAAGATGTGGAGATTGCTCTGTCTATCACGCAGTTTGTACAGGGAAGTATTTCGGAAGTTCAACAGGAATGGCAGTTCTCTGAAGAAGAGCTGCAGGATATTGTCCGGATAGATAACGGCAAGCCGGACGGTATGATTTTTGTATCCCTGCTTGCAAGAGGAAACGGAACACTTAAAGTAGTAGCACTCCATGACCGGTATTCCAGAAGAGGGCATGGTCACTTCCTCCCGGGAGGAGAACGATATGTGACCACGAAAAGGGAGGAGATTTTCTGCTACTTTGATCCCGGAGATTGCAAGCCTCCTCTGAATGTGTTTTTTTCCGGTTATAAAACAAGACAGGGATTTGAAGGGTATCATTTTATGCGGAGACTGGGATGCCCGTTTCTGCTGATAGCGGAACCTAGGCTGGAAGGCGGCAGCTTTTATATGGGATCGGCAGAGTATGAAAGCCTGTTAAGAAAATGTATTGCCAAATATATGCGGAAACTAGGATTTTCCAGAGACCAGGTAATCATGGCAGGAATATCCATGGGAACTACCGGGGCCTTATACTATGGATGTGATATCGGCCCCCATGCCGTATTGCTGGGTAAGCCTCTGACCAATCTGGGAACGATTGCGGAGAATGAACGATTGTTCCGACCGGGAGGATTTGCCACATCTTTGGACATATTGCAATATTTGAGTGGTGATGCGTTTGATAGTGCTGTGGATGGGCTGGATCAGCGATTTTGGAGCAAATTCGACCGGACGGACTGGAGCGATACAAAATTCATTGTATCTTATATGATAGAAGATGATTATGATAAAACTGCTTATGAAGATATGATCGCACATCTGCAGTCTGAGGGAACTCAGATCTACGGGAAGGGCATTCATGGAAGACATAATGATGCCACAGGTGCAATCGTCAGCTGGTTTTCCGGGCAGTATGATCAATTGTTGTATGAGGATTTCGGAAGAAAGGTGGGAAAGTAATGACCGAGGCAAGCTGGACAATTTACTGGAATGAATATTCCTCGGATACTTACCTGTATGGATCTAAGCTGAACTTTCATGCCAAAGACGATGTAGAGTTCCATAACCGCCTGATGCCTCCGGGAACAGTGATCAAACAATGGTATTCCAAAACGAATTTTCAGATGCAGAAGATAGAGCCGTCGTTACCCATGATCGATGGAGAAAGTACATATCAGATAGAGGTTCATATTGATCATGACGAAGGGGAAAAATGGCTGATAAGGCTGGTATTTTACGATAAATATGAAATGGAAGCGGGGAGTCTGACCATAAGGGATGAAAAGACAGCGTTCAGATGTCCTCTGAAAACATATAGCTACAGACTTCAATTGATCAATGGAGGGATGACACAGTGTCGATTCCATTCCATTGTGATTCGGGAAATTGCAGATGAGTCAGAAAAGGATATTAAGAAAACTAAATAAAATAGTAAACAAGGTCAACGATTATGCGGAGTATATGCGGAATCTGAC
>CAVFMG010000162.1:0-5651 GCA_963623435.1 Odoribacter splanchnicus | reverse complement strand
CTGCCTGCCGAACCACGTGGTAGGTAAGGGCGTTATCAAGGCGCTGCGGAAGGCTTATCCTTCCTCCAACATTGTAGCCATCGACTACGATCCCGGTGCCAGCGAAGTTAACCAGCTCAACCGTATCAAGCTTATGCTCTCCACCGCCCAGAAGAATTTGAAGAAGGGCGAGGAAGCGGAATAATTTAATGTATGTTTTGAATTGAAATGTCAGGCGCGCCCCAGACGTAAAACCGTCCGGGGCGCCGCAAGACAGTTTTCCTTTCCATTTTTCATAAAAACAGCCTTTTGTTCTAAAAAATTCAATTTTCCCCTATAAAATGCTAAAATTTTTCATAGAATAGTCATAATGTATTATTTTATGAAAAATGAACTTCTTAAGCATCTGAAATTCCATGTTTTTTTCATATTTTCCTTATTTTCCACCATTTTTATGAAACGCATTCATGACTTAAGTCAAAGGAGGTTAATCTATGAATTCAGAAAACAGAGTAAAACAATTACTATCCGATCAAAAAAACCTGGAAGCAAGACTTTCTGTTCTACCTGAAGGTGAACTTCATATTTATCCCGCAGGAAACAGTACAAAGTGGATCTGCGCTCATCAGGGTAAGCAAATCTATTTGCCAAAGAGTAAACGTTCTCTGGCTGAGGCTCTAGCTCTGAAAAAATATTATTCCCTGTTATTGCTTGAAACCAAAGAAGAGCTCTCCCTGCTTCATTCTATGACAAATCGTTCCAAGACTTTATCCGCGTCTGACCTACTAACTGAATCCTCCCCTTATTACCCATTACTGCAAGGCTATTTTGCGAAGGACAAGCTTCCGGTATCTGCGCAGAAATGGCGTGCGGAAAGTTATGAAACCAATCATTCTCATCCGGAGCATCTGATTCACACCACATTGGCGGGGCATAAAGTTCGGTCCAAGTCTGAAGTCATCATCGCCAACCTGCTCTATACCAACAACATCCCCTATCGCTATGAAGCGGCGCTATCGTTAAAAGAGTTCACAGCATATCCGGATTTTACGATTTTGCATCCGGTTGCTAATAAAATCTACTACTGGGAGCATTTCGGAATGATGGATAATGCTTCCTATTGTGATTCCGCATGTAATAAATTAAAAACCTACTGCTATAACGGAATCTTTCCCTCCATGCAGCTGATTACTACTTATGAGACAAGCAAATGCCCCATTTCCACGGATCAGGTGCAGCAGATCATTACACAGTATTTTCTGTCATAAAAATCTCCGGGACACAGCAAAAAAGGACCGGAGATTCCGGTCCTTATGATGCGTTTGCCTTTCGGCTCTCGATATACTGTTGTAAGACTTCGGTAACTTCCTCCGGTGCCAGTCCGACATCCGCAATCAGGTCACTCACCGCCTCTAATTCTTTACGTCTCTTCTGCTCGAATAATTCCTCTAATTCCCGCTCTTCTGATTCTATGCGGATATTCAGCGCATTGATCAGTTCCTGTTTTGCCTGGATTTTCTCATCCAGAGATTTTCTCTGTCCTCTCGGCATATACTGTATGCTCCTTTCCATGATTCTCTTTCATAGATTTCAGTAATGAAATATGATACAGTATATGGACAAGATTGTAAAAATATACCATCCCGCCGACAAATTTACAGAGCCAAACCATCTACCGCTGTCTTCAACTTATTCAGGGCAAGCTCCAGGGTTGCTCTGGGGCAGGCGATGTTCACACGCTGAAAAGCTGCTCCACTGGGTCCGAACATGGATCCTCCGTCCAGCCAGAGCCCTGCTTTCTCCACGATGAACTGGTCCAGTTCCTTGCCGGTGATTCCCAGTTCACTGCAATCCAGCCATACAAGATAAGTGCCTTCCGGCTCTACCAAATGGATCTGCGGAATCTTCTCCTTCAAAAACGTACGCAGGAAATTCAGATTCTGCAGCAAATAAGTTCTCAACTGATCCAGCCATTCTTCTCCCGCACAATAAGCCGCCTCGCAGGCAACTACGCCCAGCGCATTCGGCTCATCATAGCCGGTCTTGTCAATTTCTCTTTTAAATAATTTCCGCAGATCTTCATTCGGAATAAAAATATTGGAAATCTGCAATCCTGCCAGATTGAAGGTCTTGCTGGGTGCTGTACAGGTCACGGTAATCTCTGCAAAACGGGGATCTACATTTGCAAACACGGTGTGTTCATAACCGGGATATACAAAATCGTTGTGAATCTCATCACTCACCACGATTACCTGATGACGAAGACAGATCTCTCCTAACTTCTGCAGTTCCTCTACCGTCCACACTCTGCCCACCGGGTTATGAGGATTGCACAGGATGAACATTTTCACATGTTCCTGCTCGATTTTTTTCTCAAAATCTTCATAGTCTATGTGATAAGCCGGGCCCTTCTCCGGATCATAGACCAGCGTATTGTCTATTAATTTACGATCATTGTCACGAATGATGTTGGTAAACGGATAGTATACCGGATTCTGAATCAATACGGCATCTCCCGGATTGGTAAATGCCTTGACGGCTGCTCCGAGAGCAAACACCACGCCCGGAGTCTTCGCGATCCATTCCCGCTCCGTCTTCCAGTTGTGGTTCTTCTCCATCCAGTTCGTCACCGCATTGTAATAAGCGTCCTTGGGCTGCGTATAGCCATAGATTCCATGTTCTACCGCTGCATGAAGACTCTTCGTGATCTCCTCGGATACCTGAAAATCCATATCTGCCACCCACAGAGGCAGTACATCTGCAGGCTTTCCTCTCTCCACGGCAAAATCGTATTTCAGGCAGTTCGTTCCCTTACGATTCGTAATTTTATCAAAATTGTACGTAGTCATATCAAATATCCTCGTTTTCGTTAAATTCATTTACCTGATACAACTACTATGTATACCAGGTTACACCGGCACTAAGCAAATGCCTGCTCTAAATCTGCCAGCAGGTCATCGATATTTTCAATACCTACAGACATTCTTAAAAGCTTCTCATCCACTCCCAGTGCCTCTCGTACTTCTACGGGTACATCTGCATGGGTCTGCTTCATAGGATACGTCAGAAGGCTCTCCACACCTCCCAGGCTCTCTGCGAAACGGATCAGCTTAACGCTCTCCAGAATTTTAACAGCTTTTTCCGGGGAATTCAACCGGAAAGAAATCATTCCGCCGTATCCGCTGCACTGTCTGTCGATCAGTGCCTTATCCGATCTGGAATCCAGTCCGATATAATATACTTTTTCCACTTCCGGTCTCTGTTCCAGCCAGTGTGCAATTGCAAGTGCATTTTTCTGATGCTGTTCCATACGAACTGCAAGTGTCTTGATACCTCTGAGTAACAGCCAGCTGTCAAACGGGGACAGACAGGCTCCTGTTGTCTTATAGATATTATTCAGCTGCTGGTACAGGGCATCATCCTTTACTACCAGGAAGCCGGACAATGTATCATTATGTCCCTCCAGATATTTTGTACCACTGTGCACAACAACATCTGCGCCTAAGGTAAGAGGCTTCTGAAAATACGGGGATAAAAACGTATTATCTACAATCAGCAGGCAGCCGTTCTCATGAGCCAGTTCTGCGATTGCCTGAATATCCGCTACCTTCATCATAGGATTGGAGGGTGTCTCAAGATAAATCGCCTTCGTCTCCGGACGAATTGCTGCCTTTACAGTCTCGACATCTGAAGTATCCACGCAGTCTACCAAAATGCCGTTCTTATGGCTGATGGTATTCCACAGTCTTAACGTACCGCCATACAAATCATCCGTAGCAATCAGATGGGCTCCGGGAGAAAAAATCTCCATCAGTGCTGTGATTGCTGCCATACCGGTAGAAAACGCCAAAGCCTCCGTTCCCTGCTCTAATAGCGCAACCGTCTTCTGTACTTCATCTCTGGTGGGATTGCTGACTCTGGAATAATCATACCCAGTGCTTCTTCCCAGTCCCGGATGAGCATACGCCGCATTTTGATAGATGGGCATGCTGATGGCTCCAAACTGATCCTTTCTCTCATTACTTCCCTGGACACATATGGTCTCTGCTGCAAATGCCATCTTCTTCTCCTCCTATGCCTTTGTATAATATTTTATGATATCTCGCTATATTTCCTACTGTTCCAGTAGGTATAGTATATATTTAGCATAGTAGGAAATAAAAGTCAATACCGTTGTTTATCAATTCACCAGAATTTTTTCATTCCTTCTATTGCTATACAAAAACAGAGCTGTGGAAATTGGATATTTCTCACAACTCTGATTTTTGTGCAATATTACAAGTATAAAATTATTAATTCAGATCAAACAGGTCGGCAACGCTGACGCTAAGTTTTATTGCCGTGCTATCTGTCTTTTTATTGCCGTTATCATAATAGGTTGTTACTTTTGCATAGATTCCGGCAGGTTCCACCGGATCCGTATCTGTGCCGTTTAACGTATATTCCTTTTCTGAGCCATTACCTGTAATTCTGAATAATCCCATCTCACTAAGGGGAACTGACAGATTATATACGGTATCCGATGACACTACATAATATTGCGTACTTCCGGACTGCTGTGCTGTAACTTTAGAACCGTCTGAAGCCTTTGTAACGCTTACACCGTTTAACAGCTTCACTTTTCCGGCAATACCGGCTACGTCCATGGCACCGGATTCATTCTCTCCGCAAGCCTTGTAGAATTCTACCCGGATCTCCGGAACCGAAGCCAAAATATTGTAATCATTAGCCTTGAAGCTTACTTTTACCTGTTCATCCTGCTGTAGTACGATCTTATTAGCTCTGTCGTACATCATATATACAGAATCGATACTGGTACCATTCTCATTCTGGAAGCTTATGGTAGGGGCCTTGGTTCCTGCATTATATGCGGCAATCATAGTATTCATAAAAAGCTTCTTCTCTGCAGACCCATTTTCCGGTTTTGTATGTCCGGCACCGGAATATGTGACATTACCCATATTGTAAATATAGTAATTGTTCACCACATCGTTCGGTGTCAAGCTGTAAATATTGTTGTCTTTCTGGTTACCCTCGACATTAGATAAACAATACCATACAACGATATCATTCTTCCCATCACCATCTTTATCCAATTCCATATTCGGTTGCAGCCATTGATAATGTGTCGGTGCCACTATCAGTTCATCACCGATATAATAAGGGTAATTTGTAATCTGTCCCTGGTTGACCTCTGTTGCAATCAGATTACTGCTGGAATAATCGCCATTTAATCCCGAACCGTCCAATGCTGCATAAAGCTTCGCATTATTCACCGGGAACTTAATACTTCCCTTCCCTTTACTATCTTTCAGCTGAGTCAACTGCGAATTCAGGAATCGTACCACAGTATATCTGGTAAGTCCTTCCTTAGCATTTAGATTATTGTTTGCTTTGGTTTCATCCGCTGTGGGCTGCTTAATGGAATCATATTGGTAACTATTCAAAACAGCAGAATATGGGTCTGAACTGTTATAATATTCCTTTAGTGCTCCATAACGGTCTAATCCTACCGACGCACGGATTGCTTTGTTAAACTCATATCCCCAGTGCCATGATACGTTCTTTATTTTACCATTTTCTTTATAAGTTTTATTCGTTTGACTATTAACATATGAGCTGCTGTCATGGGTGAACAATACGCTCTTACCGGATTCAATATAGTCCCGTAC
>CAVFMG010000161.1:0-5690 GCA_963623435.1 Odoribacter splanchnicus | reverse complement strand
TGCAAATCCCACCGCCGGATCACTATAGTCCGGCGAATTGGGAAACTATTATTTGTAAGTATTTACAATTAATGTAATTTTTTATAAAACAATGTCATTTCTAATTTTTTACTATATTTTTACATTCTTGGTCTTATTTTTGCAACTATTCTGATTGTGAATTTTATTTGTAGAATTATTACTCCCGGATAACTTTTCGCTTGATTCTCCTACTAAGAAATGCTAAGATATTATGAACGTAAATGAACCAATATGCTTGCATAATTGGTGAACAACAAATAGAATCTTGATAGTTGCGAAGCAACAACAAGCACCGAAGTTGCGAATCATTCTATTACAAATGCAAAATTACAGGAGGGCAAACACATGACCGCAAAAGAATGTATCACAGGCCGCAGAAGCATCCGTCAGTTCACGGATCAGCCGGTATCTCATGAGCTTCTGGCTCAGATCGTAGAGACAGCTTCTTATGCTCCCAGCTGGAAGCATACACAAATCGTTCGTTATATCGCTGTGGAAGGCGAGAAGAAAACAAAACTTGCCGCATGTACTTCCTCCTTCCCAAATAATGGCAAGATCATGGAGAACGCTCCCATGGTCGTTGCAGTTACTGTAATCAAGGGCAGAAGCGGTTTCGAGAGAGACGGTTCCTTCACTACCGCAAGAGGCGATGCATGGCAGATGTTTGATGCCGGTGTTGCCAGCGAAGCATTTTGCCTGGCTGCTTACGAGCAGGGTCTTGGCACCGTAATCATGGGTATCTTCGATCAGCAGGAAGCTGCTGATCTCCTTGAGATTCCTGAAAATCAAGATCTGATCGCACTGATCCCCATCGGATATCCCGCAGAAGCGCCCGTTGCTCCCAGACGTAAATCCGTAACGGATCTGTTATCTTATCAACAATAATTTTAAAGTCGAAGAGTTTTTTCTCTTCGACTTTTTTCTGGTCAGGGTGCGGTCATGCTGCACCTGCATTGCCGTAAAGAGCGCTGTGATACGGCGGTGTCGTTCTTTTTTCTAATTAAATTATCCATAACACGGCGCAGAAATGAGGATACCATAAAATGAGACACTTGATGAACCCACTTGACTTCTCTGTTGAGGAACTGGACAAGCTGTTCGCTCTGGCAGACGACATTGAGAAGGATCCCGCCAAATATGCCCACAAATGCGACGGCAAGATCCTCGCCACCTGCTTCTACGAGCCCAGCACCCGCACAAGACTTAGCTTCGAGTCTGCCATGACACGCCTGGGCGGCAGAGTCATCGGCTTCTCCGATGCTGCTTCTTCTTCCGCATCCAAGGGAGAAAGTGTATCCGATACCATTCGCATCATCTCCTGCTATGCGGACATCTGTGCTATGCGTCATCCTAAGGAAGGCGCTCCCATGGTAGCTGCAGAGAAATCCCTGATCCCCGTAATCAATGCCGGTGACGGTGGACATCAGCATCCCACCCAGACGCTGACAGATCTCCAGACCATTCGCAGCCTCCACGGCGATCTGAATAATTTTACCATCGGTCTGTGCGGTGATCTGAAATTCGGTCGTACCGTGCACTCTCTGATCAACGCACTGGTGCGCTACGAGGGCATCAAATTCATCTTCATCTCTCCCGAAGAGCTGAAGGTCCCTGATTACATTACCGATATGCTTTTGGAAAAAGGTATTCCTTTCCAGGAGGTCATCCGTCTGGAAGATGTAATGTCGGAACTGGATCTCTTATACATGACCCGTGTCCAGAAGGAACGTTTCTTCAACGAAGAAGATTACGTTCGTCTGAAAGATTTCTATGTACTGACCAAGGAAAAAATGGAACTGGCTAAGCCCGATATGCTGGTACTGCATCCCCTTCCCAGAGTCAACGAAATCTCCGTGGAAATCGATGACGATCCCAGGGCCGCTTATTTCAAGCAGGCGCAGTTCGGTGTCTATGTACGCATGGCTCTGATACTGACCTTACTGGGTCTGGCATAAGCTGCCAACGAACAACAAACTATGGCTGAACAATAATTTTTCACACGCAATTTATACCTGCGGAGGGACAATGTACCCGTAAGCATGCAGGTTATGAGAAAGGCATGGTATTAAAATGTTAAATGTAGGAAAAATCGAAGAGGGATTCGTCCTCGATCATATCAAAGCCGGAAAAAGTCTCTCTATCTATGAGCATCTTCAGCTGGCTAAGTTAGACTGTACTGTTGCAATCATCAAAAATGCACGTAGCGGAAAGATGGGCAAAAAAGACATTCTGAAAGTAGAATGCGATATTGATAAGCTGGACCTTGATGTGCTGGCATTCATTGACCATAATATCACAGTCAACGTAATCAAAAACGGTGAGATTGTGGAGAAGAAGGAGTTGATACTTCCCAAACAGATCAAAAATGTCATTAAATGCCGCAACCCCAGATGTATCACTTCCATCGAGCAGGGTCTGCCTCATGTATTTGTCCTCTCTGATGAAAAAAAAGAAATCTACCGCTGCAAATACTGCGAAGAGAAATACAGTGAAAACTAAAAGAGACATGCTAAAAGAGCCATCACAGATGGCTCTTTTATTTGTAGTTATTACATTCCCTTTCCCCTTTGGTGTACCAAGTATATATCTTTACTCTATTGAATCTGTTTCCGTAATATGGTTATAAACTGTTCCAGCGGCACCGGTCTGGAATAATAATAGCCTTGCTGCCAGGTAGCACCGAACCGGCTTATATAATCGCAAACCTCACGATCTTCAATACCTTCAATACATGTCTCGATATGCGTACGCTTAGCATAATCCACAATAGACTGCACCATAGCCTGATTCTGGGGCTTATTACGGATATCGCGGATAAAGCTCATGTCCACCTTCAGTTCATCAAATGGTAGTTCAAGTGCCAGACTTAAGGAACTGTTGCCGGTTCCAAAATCATCCAGTGCCACCTTGATACCACAGGAATGGAAGAATTCTACTTCTCGCTGCAGAAACTCTATATCCAGATTCCTACAGCGCTCGGTCAGCTCCAGACACAACGTTCCCGGATCCGCACCTGTCTCATTTAAGATATCCATGACAGCAGACCGAAACTCATGCCGTTCCAACTGTGCTGCCGCGATATTGACATTTACGAAAAATCCAGGTACTTCCTGACGTAATTTCTGTACATCTGTCAAGGCTGTTCTAAGAATCCAGTTGCCAAGATCAAAAATACAGGGGTCCTGCTCAAGCCATTCCATAAACACACTGGGGGATATCATCCCGTACGGTTCCATCTCCCATCTGAGCAGTGCCTCCATACCACAAATTGTTCCCGTCACGGTATCTGCTATTGGCTGATAAAACAACCGGAACCCTTCACAATTATGTGTCGCGCACTGATGTATCACACCAATCAATTCAAACTGATGTTCTTCATTATTGCAGACATCATCATTAAAAATGACCAATTCTCCATGATGTTCACTGCGCGAATGATTCAATGCATACGTAAGTCGGCTGCGGACTGCATTTGCTTCCCGCATATATGGTTCAACAAATACTGCTCCCGCAGAAATCTTCAGTGGAATCTTTCTTCCTTCCACCAAAATATTCCTCAGGCCTTCCGCTATTCTCTCATATATCTGCCATAGGTCCTCTCTTGCGATCTCATGGAAGCTGATAGCAAATTTTGCTCCGGACAAACGATAGGCACAGCCTCTATCCTTCAGCAGTTCTAATAACTCCTGCGCCACACAATTAAGAATTTTATCAGAAAATGCTGCTCCATACATTACATTGATATGGCTGAACTGATCCAGTCCTATCTTTAGCAAAGCAGACTGCCTGTTTTCTTCTAAAAGCTGTTTAATTTCGTTGTTCAGTGCAATTTCAGTATATAGTCCAGTTATGGCGTCCACCTCATCCGCAATACCATAATTGTTATACTGGATCACAAGAACAGCAGGGGCATTATTATCATACAGCATTTTAGCTCTTGCTTTTATTCTGTTATATCTGTTTCCATCCAGAATACGATATTCCCATGGTTCATCCAATTTCTGACCATCCAGTCTGTCCATAAAACCTCTCTTGAAATTTTCGCGGTCATCCGGGTGAATTGTTCTCTTCGATTTTTCCTGTCCGCGGGCAGTATAATTTTCAGACAAGCCAAAATACTCCATTGCATTCCTCGACCACCATGTCACGTCTGAGCGAAGATCTGTAATAGAAATGTAGGACTTTTGCTTTAAATCGGCAATTGCTTTTACGATTTCTGGTGAATACTCTTCCACCATCTCCCAGAACTTATTTCCTTCATTGTTACTCATTACTCTTATGTATTATTCCTCTCATAGTACTCTTATAAAGCCAGATCTTACTCTCCTCATTCAGATCGCTTACAGACACATTTAACGATCATTTTTTTGATGATATTTGCGCTTTTCTTCATACATTTTCTTATCCATGCGTGCGAAAAATTTCTCTGCATCATCCTCTGGTCCGAATTCCGTATATCCCATTGATATACTTAACGTGAATTCTTCCACGTTGGATTCATTAAATTGAATAATGTTATTTTTTATCTCATCCATAGTGAGAATAACAGTCTTTGTATCAGCCTTTGTCAGCAGGACAATGAATTCATCTCCTGCATACCGAATTGCCATACCGCCATCTGGTATCGATTTAAACAAAATATCCCCCATAGTACAGATAGCCCTGTCCCCTATATTATGACCAAAACGGTCATTTATACTCTTAAAATCATTTATATCCATCATGATTCCATGTAAGGCTCGTCCCTTATTATTCGTCTGTTCCTCCAGAACACCATTTAGATATCTACGGTTGTAAAGTCCGGAAAGTTCATCCATATATAGATTTTCAGCATAAGAATGCATCTGAACAAACATTAATGCCACTGCTACGGAAATCCACGACGTTGTAATTCCGTAACAGAACAGCTGGATAATAACTCCAGCAAGGCATGGTCCTACAAAATACTGTACCGGGAAAAAGCTGAGATTAATGCCCTGCTCTTTTGAATGATACACCAGATATATACTGTAACAAAAATAAATCATAAGTGTGACATATCCGATAATTGATCCGTTGCATCTCTGATACACATTGTCATCTGATATCTGAAACAGTATATTGGTACCAAAAAGATTACAGATGATGGATGCGATTTCCAAACACCACGGAAGCATCACTATTTCTGCATGACGGGTAGTTCGTTTATAGTTGCGGTAAATACGAAAATCTACATACAAGCACCACAACATCCCTATACTCACAGTCCCCGCAAAGCATAAGCTGTTAGTAATGTAGTTAATTGCCCGTCCGAAAGCAACATCCTTTCCGTCTATTACAAATGAAACCGTCTCAAATAATGCTCCTAAGAAATTAATAAAAACCATCCCATCAAATATCCTGTCTTCCGTATGGATATTTTCTCGATTCTTCCTCCGAAAATTCAAAAGAAACCACATTGTGAGCATAGTGATTCCATTTGCTACCAGCACCTCTTCGTAAATTAACATAAATTTCCCCTTGATTCATTCACTTGAATAAGTATAATCCCTTTGTGGCATTCTGCATATAGATATTTTATATTTTTTCTGTATTCATAGTATATATTATCCATTTTAAAATATCAACAGTCTGTTTACAGCGTTGAAAGGTAAATTCGTTTTGCCGCCTGCCTATGCGAGAAAATTAGA
>CAVFMG010000160.1:0-5859 GCA_963623435.1 Odoribacter splanchnicus | reverse complement strand
TGGTATACTATATTTTGTATGTTTGGGTTTTACCGAAGAGAAAAGAGAACACTAAGAAAGGAACCTTTCCCTA
Organism: Odoribacter splanchnicus; assembly: GCA_963623435.1. GTDB lineage: Bacteria > Bacillota > Clostridia > Lachnospirales > Lachnospiraceae > Acetatifactor. The sequence continues at coordinate 5,786 of CAVFMG010000160.1, read as the reverse complement.
TGAAATATGACGTAATTATTATCGGTGCCGGTCCCGGAGGTATCTTCTCCGCTTACGAACTGGTACAGCAGAATCCCGACCTGAAGATCGCTGTCTTCGAGGCCGGTCACCCTTTAGAGAAGCGCCACTGTCCCATCGACGGTGACAAGATCAAGAGCTGCATCAACTGTAAGAGCTGCTCCATCATGAGCGGTTTCGGCGGTGCAGGCGCTTTTTCCGACGGAAAATACAATATCACCAACGCTTTCGGCGGCACTTTGTATGAATATATCGGCAAAAATCAGGCAATCGACCTGATGAAGTATGTGGATGACATCAACATGAAGTTCGGCGGCGAAGGCACCAAGCTGTATTCTACCGCAGGTACTTCTTTTAAAAAGCTCTGCATGCAGAACAAGCTGACCCTCTTAGATGCTTCCGTCCGTCATTTAGGTACCGATATCAACTTTATCGTGCTGGAGAACCTGTACGCAGAACTTAAAAGTAAAGTAACCTTCTATTTCGATACACCGGTGAAAACGGTGGAGACGAACGGTGACGGTTACCGCATCAGCTGTGAAAACGTAACTTACGACTGCGACAAGTGCATCATCTCCGTGGGTCGAAGCGGCAGCAAATGGATGGAACAGATCTGTAAGGATCTGAACATCAACACCAAGTCCAACCGTGTGGATATCGGTGTCCGCGTGGAACTGCCCGCTGTCATCTTCTCTCATCTGACCGATGAGCTGTATGAAAGCAAGATCGTATACCGTACCGAGAAATTCGAGGATTCCGTGCGTACTTTCTGTATGAATCCCCACGGTATCGTCGTAAATGAGAATACCAACGGCATCGTCACCGTCAACGGTCACAGCTACGAAGGCGCCGACAAGCAGACAGAAAATACCAACTTTGCCCTGCTGGTAGCCAAGCATTTCTCCGAGCCCTTCAAGGACAGCAACGGCTACGGTGAGAGTATTGCCCGCCTCTCCAACATGTTAGGCGGCGGTGTCATCGTACAGCGTTTCGGCGATCTGGTAAGAGGACGCCGCAGTAATGCGAAGCGTATTGCCGAGGGCATGGTGGAGCCTACCCTGTCCGCGACTCCCGGCGACTTAAGCCTGGTACTGCCCAAGCGTATCTTAGACGGCATTATCGAAATGATCTACGCACTGGACAAGATCGCACCCGGTACCGCCAATGACGATACCCTGCTCTACGGTGTGGAAGTCAAATTTTATAACATGGAAGTGGAACTGGATGAGCATCTCGAAAGCTGCCACAAAGGCTTATACATCATCGGTGACGGCAGCGGTGTGACCCATTCCCTGTCTCACGCATCCGCCAGCGGTGTCTATGTGGCAAGACAGATCGTAAAGGGCGAATAAGCAATAAAATACTGAACTAATATACTGAAAAGGAAGGTAGATTCTATGGCACAGACAGTTAAGATCATCTCTGACAGTACCTGTGATCTGTCAAAAGAATTAGTGGAAAAATATGACATTACCATCCTGCCTCTGCACATTTTGTTGGGCGAGGACGAATACCGTGACGGTGTGGATATCACCCCGGAAGAGATCTTCCGCTGGTCCGATGAAAATAAGACCACACCCAAGACCTCTGCGCCTGCCCTGACCGAGGCGATGGAAGTCATGAAACCGTTCCTGGATGAAGGGCGTGAGCTCGTCTGTTTCTCCATCTCCGACAGCATGTCCACCTCCGGCAACGTCATGCGGCTGGCGGCAGAAGAACTGGAAGCTTCCGATAAAGTCACAGTCATCAACTCCGCGAACCTCTCCACCGGCATCGGTCTGCAGGTAATCCAGGCTGCTATCCTGGCTTCCGAAGGGAAAACCGCCGCTGAGATCACCGCTGCCATAGTAGCTATCCGCCCGAAAGTCCGCGCCAGCTTCGTCGTAGATACTCTGACTTATCTCTACCGTGGCGGCAGATGCAATGCCGTGGCTGCTCTGGCGGGCAGTATGTTAAAGCTGCATCCCAGGATCGTAGTCGTAGACGGTGCCATGGATGCCTCCAAAAAATATCGCGGCAAATTAGCTTCCGTCATCCTGTCCTACACAAAGGATATGGAAGAGGATTTGAAAAATGCAGTTCCCGACAGAGTCTTCATTACCCATTCCGGCTGTGACCGTGAGATCGTGGAAGCGGTCCGTTCCTATCTGGAAGGCTTAGGTATCTTCGATGAGATTCTGGAGACCAGAGCCGGCGGTGTCGTATCCAGCCACTGCGGTCCCGGCACGTTAGGTGTACTCTTCATCGCAAAATAAAATTCAGAAAGAGGTTTTTATGATCCGTTTTATCTTTGTTGTATTATTTGTTGTATTATTCCTGATCCTGTCCACTCCGCTGATGCTGGTGGAATGGATCATCGGTAAATTTAACCCGGGACTTAAGGATCGCAGTTCTCTTGCCATTGTGAACTGGGCGTTCCGCTGGGTCATCCGGCTGTCCGGCACGAAGGTCATTGCCATCGGGGAAGAAAATATTCCCACTGACACCGCGGTGCTGTACGTCGGCAACCACCGCAGCTTTTTCGATGTGGTGCTGACCTATGTCCGTGTTCCCAGACCTACCGGCTATATTGCGAAAAAAGAAATGCTGAAATGGCCCCTGCTTAACATCTGGATGAAGGATCTGCACTGTCTCTTCCTGGATCGTCAGGATATCAAGGCAGGACTGAAGACCATTCTGCAGGCGATCGAAAAAGCAAAAAACGGTATTTCCATCTGCATCTTCCCGGAAGGCACCCGGAACAAGACGAAGGATACCTTCCTTCCTTTCCACGAGGGCAGCTTCAAGATCGCAGACAAGGCAGGCGTTCCCATCATTCCCATGACCATCGTGAACTCCGCAGCGGTATTTGAGGACCATTTCCCGAAAATAAAAAAGGCTACCGTAGTCATTGAATACGGTAAGCCCATTTATATGAAGGATCTGGACAAGGAGACCCGCAAGAGCATGGGCACCTATGTACAGAATATTATCTCCGAGACCTATTTCAAGAACAAAGAGCTGATTTAATCTCATATGTTTAATGTTTTCCGGCGAGGGAGACCTGCTGGGCGATCAGCAGAAGATAGCCCGCAGTGCTTCCCTCCTCGGGATAATAACAGACGGAATCCTTATTTCTTCCCATCAGATAATGTAAAAAATCTTCCAAAATCTCCGTGTACTGATAACTGTATAAAATGTAGTTGGCACAGGACAGCTCTTCTGCCCGTTTCAGCAGATCCTCCGTGCCATTATTGACAGAAGTCACCGCATCGATCATTTTATCCGACCTTTTCGCCAGCTCTTCTCCCCGGTTACGGATATCTTCCATGAAAACGGTACACAGATCCACATCCACCGGCTGTCTGGTCGCCAGATAGGTCATCGCGCCATAGAGATAAGCGGTCTCTTCGAGATAGCTGGTATTATCCTCAAAAAAGTCCTTATATTCCAGGATCTGCGTCCGGTAGGTATACAGTCCCGCCGCCCGGTACAACTCCGTCAGCGCCATGAATTTCTGCGCGTCTCTACCGGAAGCCGCCGCCAGTTTCGTATATACGGCAGAGGCATGCTGTAAGCACTGTGTGGCATACTGCACGTCGTATTTCTGATACAGATAGCTGAACTTCGCCAGTGCCGCCACATAGGTCATGCTCTCCGGCTCCTGCTTCTCTGTGTCATTGGCAGTCTTCTCCAGCCACTGGGCGATATCTTCCAGCAGATCCGGAGTCCCGTTGGCATTTTCATCCGTAAAAGCTTCCGGATACCACTCGCAGGCGGTCAGAAGTGTCATGATCTCTTCCTCGGTGATGGTCCGATTCTGACAGTTCTCATGTACCTGCCCGCACAGCGAGCCCAGCAGTTCTTCATAATGTTCCTTCTGCACCGTGAAATCTAACGACCTTCCCACCTTGTCACATTCCAGATAAAAGGTACCGGTCTGCTCACATTCGGTAAAGTCCGCCGTACCGATATACAGCTGCAGATCTTCGTTATATCCGGAAGTCTTTACCTTACCACGATATACGATCTCTCCGGTCTCTTTATCGATCAGCCGGAAATTCTCCACCTGCTCACGGCTTTTGACCACTGCCTGTTTTTCCCCGTCCGATGCATATCCCTGTTGATCCACCAGTACATTGGGTGTCAGTGTGGGAAGTGTGTAATTGATAACCGGTGTGCTCTCCATGCCGGTGATACTGCTGATACTACTGTAGCTGACATGCCCCGTCTCCACCGCAGTTCTACCGCATGCCGTCATTCCTATGCAATTAAATAGTAATAGCAGGGAGAGGATCCCTGCATTTTTTCTGCTGTATTTCAAACCATTCCTCCGGTCATTCTCTGTCTATAACAGTATAAAGGATTCCCGGGAAAATTTCCACAGAATTTCTGACATCAGCGGAACAATGTCTCCCCGTTCACCGGTTCTCCGTTATGCGTCAGGGCAAAATACACGTTACTGCCTTCGGCGCTGTAATATTTGGTAGGTGCTGCCACTTTTCCGATAGTCTCCCCGGAATTCACATAGGAATTCTCTTTCACATGGATCTCGGCAAGCTGTCCGTAGGTAGCCTCGTAACCGTCTCCCAGATCCAGTGTCACCGCTTTGCCGATCTCCTCATTTTCAAAAATCGAAGTCACTTTGCCCTGGGCACAGGCGATGACTGCCGTGCCTTCCTCTGCGGAAAAAATGGTGGCAGGATTGTATTTGTACTGATCCAGTGTGGCAAAATAAATGCTCTGATCCATGGAATAATGCATCAGAATATCATTCTGCACCGGCTGTTGTAGTCCGTCACTTTCCGCAAAATGCAGCGTCTTCTCCACAGTCACTTCCGCTTCCGGCGTTAGTTTCGCCGCCTCGGCTTCTCCGAGCAGAGTCTCCTGATCCGTCAGCCCCGGGATCTCCACATGTCCGGAGCCCACCTCCTGGGGCAGATAGTCCAGATCATCCTCCGTAACGGGCGCTCCCGCGATCTCATTTCCTGCCGTGTTATTCGCGGTCAGTTCCGGAATATTCTCATCTTCTTTCAGCAGATGCTCATCGTTATTCTCCGTGATCTCCTGCAATTTATCATCTGCGTTGTTTTCAAGCGCAGTGAAGTCCAAGGTATAACCATCATCCTTGGACTCCACATTCTGTCCCTTCATATAGACCCCTGTCATGGTCAACGCTGCCAGTACAAAGGCTGAAGAGGCTAACATTATAATACGTTCTTTGTGAATATTACTCTTTCTATTTCTTCTCATATCCTATCCGCATCCTTCCTGTTCCCTGAATCTGCTGCCTGCTGTTGCATCATTCAAACCACTTTCCCTGGTTTATCCTATAGTCTTGCCCGATTCATGGGTTTTATGCAGAATGCGGTGTTTATGTTTTTATGCTTTTGCGGCATACGCTGCCATATCTACGTGCTGTACGGTGCCTACATTTCCGTTTTCATATAAGAAAATACCGGTCTTGCGGACCACTGCGTTCGTCGCATTGGCATTCGTAGTTCCGTCCTGTGCCTTTCTATCTCCCTGTATCGTAAAATCCGTGGAAACATTCTGCAGACAAATAGCACCGACACCCTTGTCGGAAAGCTTGTACAGTACGTCATTGCCGTTTTCGTCTTTACACCAGATTTTTAATTTTGACCAGATGGAATCGTTCTCGTCGATCCAGCCGTTGCCATCCTCATCGTACTGCGCCAGGTCTGCAAAACCGTCGCCGTTTTTCGTTCCGAACAGCTCACTGCCGTCGTTGATGACGCCATCGCCGTTTTTATCCAGTGCCAGATAGC
>CAVFMG010000159.1:0-5896 GCA_963623435.1 Odoribacter splanchnicus | reverse complement strand
GTCTCCAGCCGGAGAATGACACTATGGATCCCATCATCGTCGATGACTGCCAGACTCTCGGCACTGTGTTCGGTGTATTCCGCTTCTACCGATAATTCATAAATAATCAAACAGCCTGCAGCAATCATGCCGCAGGCTGTTTTTAACTTCGTTTTGCATTTAATCTTCGGGGAATCTGACCTTCATATAAGAAATGATCTCATCCACGCATCTTTCATATCCCAGCTTGGAACTGTCCAGACACAGGTCATAGTTCCTGGCATCTGTCCATTCCCGACCGGTATGATACTTATAATACTCTGCACGGTGCTTATCTGTCTTATTGATAAAACGCTCCAACTCCTTCGGGCTCATGCTGTGCTTTTTCGCAGCGCCCTCCAGGCAATACTCCTTCGGAGCATGAATGAACACACTGAGTACATTCGGATAATCCTTCAGTACATAATCCGCACAACGTCCGATAATGACGCAGGATTCCTCATTTGCCAGATCACGGATGATCTTCGCCTGATAGTTGAACAGATTGTCTGTAGAGGTGAAATCATCGCTTTCCGGAGGGATCAGTTCTCCGTGATATTCCTTTTTTGCAATATGGAACAGTCTGGTGTTTTTCACCTTTTCATCAGCATTGACAAATAAAGCCTCATTGATTCCGCTATCATCACTGGCAAGTTTCATCAGCTCCTTGTCATAATAATGAACATTCAGCTTTTTCGCCAACATCTCGCCGATGGTTCGTCCTCCGCTTCCATACTGTCTTGCAATGGTAATGACTATGTTATTCATTCCAATCACCATACCTTTCTGTCTCTGCTGCTTTCACTCACAGCGACTAACATAAAGGGTTATTCACCCAGATATGCTTTCTTAATGGAATCATTATTCAGAAGGTCACTGGCCTTGCCTTCCAGAACTATCTTACCGGTCTCTAGCACATAAGCTCTGTCAGCGATGGACAGTGCCTTTTTCGCATTCTGCTCTACCAGCAGAACCGTGGTACCGCTCTTGCTTACTTCCTGAATAATATCAAAGATCTCATTTACAAAAATCGGAGACAGTCCCATGGAAGGCTCATCCATTAAGATAATTTTCGGATGAGACATCAGAGCTCTGCCCATGGCTAACATCTGCTGTTCGCCACCGCTCAAGGTACCCGCCATCTGATTCTGACGTTCCTTCAGTCGGGGAAAACGTTCAAATACGGTCTGCAATGTCTGTGCGATCTCGTCTTTATCTTTTCTGGTGTAAGCCCCCATCATTAGATTCTGTAATACGGAAAGCTGCGCAAATACTCGTCTTCCTTCCGGTACATGTGCCATACCCATAGATACGATCTTGTGTCCGGGGATCTTGACCAGATCCTGTCCTTCAAAGGTAATGGAACCTTCCTTCGGAGTCAGCAGTCCGGATACGGTGTGCAGAATCGTTGTCTTGCCGGCGCCGTTGGCTCCGATCAGTGCAATGACCTCGCCCTCATCTACGTGAAAGGACACACCCTTTATGGCCTGTATCATGCCGTAATATACTTTAATATCATTTACTTCTAACATTGCCATAGCCATTGTCCTCCTATTCACCCAGATAAGCCTTGATGACTTCCGGATTGTTCAGCACGTCACTGGTCTTGCCCTGACACAGAACGCGTCCGAAGTTCAGAACCGTAAGTTCCTCACAAATGCCGCCAACCAGCTTCATATCATGCTCAATCAGAAGGATCGTCATATCAAAATGCTTTCTGACAAAACGAATGGTATCCATCAGTTCCAGCGTCTCATTGGGGTTCATGCCTGCAGCAGGTTCATCTAACAGAAGTAGCTTCGGTTTGGTAGCCAGTGCTCTGGCAATCTCCAGCTTTCTCTGTTTACCGTAAGGAAGATTGTCTGCCAGTGTGTCAGCCTCCTCTTCCAGTCCGAATACCTTCAGAAGCTCCATGGCTTCCTCTGTCATCTGCTTTTCTACTTTATAATATTTCGGCAGACGCAAAATTCCGGTAATGGTGCTGTAGCCCATATGGTTATGCAGACCTACCTTTACGTTATCGATTACGGACAGATCCTTGAACAGACGAATGTTCTGGAATGTTCTGGCGATTCCTGCCTGATTGATGTCGATGGTCTTTTTGCCGGTGACATCGTTGCCATCCAGGGTAATGATCCCTTCTGTCGGCTTATATACGCCGGTCAGCAGGTTGAATACGGTGGTCTTACCTGCACCGTTAGGACCGATCAGTCCGTACAGGGCACCTTTTTCAATACTGATATTAAAATCATCTACCGCACGAAGTCCGCCAAAAGAAATGCCTAAATTTTTTGTCTCTAATAATGCCATGATTATTCAGCCTCCTTTTTTACAGACTTCTTAAATCTGGCTGCCACTTTTTCTCTCCACTCGATACATTTCGGAGCCCAGTTGAACAGCATCATTACGATCAGTACGATGGAATAGATCAGCATACGGTAATCGTTCAGACCACGCAGCAGCTCCGGCAACAGCGTAAGGATCACAGCAGCGATAATGGAACCGCGGATATTGCCGATACCACCCAGCACGACAAATACCAGGATCATAATGGACATATTGTAACCGAAGTTCTTGGGCAGTGCAGTCAGGGTAGACAGGTTATGCGCATACAGTACGCCAGCCACACCTGCCAGTGCTGCGGAGATGGAGAAAGCCATCAGCTTATATTTGGTAATATGGATACCTACGGATTCCGCTGCAATGGTATTATCACGGATTGCCATGATGGCGCGTCCGTCTCTGGAATGGATCAGGTTCAGTACAATAAACAGCGTGATCAGCAATAATACAATACCGATGGTAAAACTGGAATCGTGAGGAGTTCCTGTAATACCCTGTGCACCCTTGATAATGACATCCCCGTCCTCTGCCATGTTTAGATCCATGGTGTTGGTAAAGGAAATATGGAAACCGTTCTCATCCCGGCCTACAAACAGAATATTTACGAGATTCTTAATGATCTCGCCGAAAGCCAGTGTTACGATTGCCAGATAGTCACCCTTCAGACGAAGTACGGGAATACCAATCAGCAGTCCGAACAATCCGGCAAAAAATGCACCGATCAGAATCGCAATGAAAAAGCGAAGTCCGGAAGGCATCCCGCTGTTCTCCATTACTTTCGAGAAAAATGCACTGGTGAAGGCACCAATACACATAAATCCGGCATGACCAAGGCTCAGTTCTCCCAAAATACCTACTGTCAGGTTCAGGGATACCGCCAGAATCGCATAAGTACACAGAGGAACTAAAAGTCCCTGGATCAGACTGCTTACCACTCCGGCAGATACCAGGATCTGCATGATCACATAAGCTGCGATCACCATTCCATATGTAATAAGGTTATCCCGGAAGGTTTTATTCATTTTCTTATTCGATAATTTCTTCATATTAAACACCCGCCTCTTCCCTTATACTTTTTCCTGAATGTTTTTGCCGAACAGTCCGGCAGGTTTTACTAACAGTACGACGATCAGTACCGCAAATACGATGGCATCCGCCATCTGGGAAGAAATATAGGCTTTGCCGAAGATCTCGATAATGCCAAGCAGGATACCGCCGACCAGAGCTCCGGGAATAGATCCGATACCGCCGAATACAGCAGCTACGAAAGCTTTGATACCGGGCATGGAACCGGTGTAGGGGGTGAGGGAAGGATATGCGGAGCATAACAGCACGCCCGCTACCGCAGCCAGACCGGATCCGATGGCGAAGGTCAGAGCAATGGTTCCGTCCACATTGATACCCATCAGTTGTGCCGCTCCCTTATCTTCTGAAACTGCTAACATTGCCTGTCCGGCTTTGGTTTTATTAATAAAAAACATAAGGCATGCCATAATAACCAAGCAACTCACAATCGTAACGATTGTTTCACCGGTAATATTGATCTGACCGTCTGCCAGTTTCACCGCCGGAACAGATACTACAGAAGTAAATGCTTTTGCATTTGCACCGAAGATCAAAAGCGCTATATTCTGCAGCAAATAGCTGACACCGATGGCAGTAATCAGAACTGCCAGCGGGGAAGAAGCCTTCCTGAGAGGCTTATATGCCACTTTTTCGATAGCCATTCCAAGTAAGGTGCAGGCGACTACCGCTGCCATCACACCGATCACAGGAGAAAGTCCCATGGTACTGCACATTGTATAAGTAATAAATGCACCGACCATAATGACATCACCATGTGCAAAATTCAACATCTTGGCAATACCATATACCATGGTATAACCTAATGCAATCAGCGCATAGACACTTCCAAGGCTGATACCGTTAATCAGATAACCGATAAAACTCATGTGAACTACCTCCATTCAGGCGAAACGCATAATTCATTTCTAAAAAATAAACAAACTAAGGATAAGTATATCAGAACCTGCTAAGAATAGCAACCATTCCCGCAAAAGCAAAGAGGGCTACCATTCGGCAACCCTCTTCGGAAACTTTCGTAAGCATATTACATAGCCTTATAAGCACCGTTTTCAATCACGACAGCCTTAGGAGCCTTGTTAGCTTCACCGTCTGCAGTCCAGGTCATTCCCTCACCTGTCAGACCATCTACAGTAATCTCTGTCATAGCAGCTTTCATACCATCACAAATGTCAGAAACACTCATATCCGGTGTTACACCACTCTTTTCGATAGCAGCCTTGATAATATAAATGGCATCATAGCTGTCTGCCGCGAACTGGTTAGGAGTTTCACCATATTTTTCCTGATATTTGGAAACGAAGGACTGTGTCAGATCATCTGTTGCATCAGCAGCGAAAGGAGTTAACAGCATAACACCCTCTGCCAAAGAAACATCAAAATTATCTACGCCGCCAAGAATACCGTCCATACCGTCACAGGAGAACCAAGTGGGTGCATAACCCATACCGGCTGCCTGTGTTAAAATCAGTGCGGATTCCTGATAATAGATAGGAAGGAATACCAAGTCAGCACCTGCATCTTTTGCTTTCTGTAACTGAACGGAGAAATCCGTCTTGTTATCAGCAGTAAATGCTTCTGCAGCTACAACTTCAAACGGTTGATTTTCAGCTTCTTTTACAAACTTCTCATAAATACCGGAAGAATATACATCAGAGCTGTCATAAATTACTGCAACCTTCTCAGCCAGACCATTCTCACCAATATACTGTGCGGATGCAAGTCCCTGGTTAGGATCAGAGAAGCATACACGGAAGTTGTTATCATACTGAACGCACTCTACAGCAGATCCGGAAGGAGTAATCTGAAACATATTATCTTCCTTGGTTTTATCTGTCACTGCAATACATGCACCGCTGGTGGTGGATCCGTCAATGATCTGTGCACCCCAGTCCTTTAAAGCATTGTAAGCATTCACAGACTTCTCGGCATCTGCCTCGTCATCCTGGAACTTAAACTCGATCTGGTAACCGTTGATACCGCCTGCTGCATTGATCTCCTCTACAGCAATCTCTGCACCATGCTGTACTGCCAGACCGTAAACTGCCGCACCACCGGTGGTAGGTCCGATACCACCGATCTTAAATACGCTACCTGCAGCTGCACCGTTATCGCTTGCTACGCTCTCCGTTGCTGCGTTGGTGCCGTTTGCTGCGGAACCGTTGTCTGTATTACCACAGCCTGCCACAGCCATTACCATAGCGGATGCTACAGCAACGCTTAAAAACTTGTTGAATTTCTTCATAATATCTTCCTCCTTTTTAACAATGTATACAAAAATACAAATGCATAATTGTTATTTTTGTATAATACACGCTTCGTATTCTTTTGTCAATGGATTTTATTTTCTAATTTGATGTTTTATAACATTAAAATACATCAAGAAAATATTTTTTGCTTAAAAAAAGTATATTTCTTTAGAATTTGGCAAATACTATCCCCAAAACAACTG
>CAVFMG010000158.1:0-5952 GCA_963623435.1 Odoribacter splanchnicus | reverse complement strand
TGATCTGTGCCGGGTTGGAAAACCAGGAATCAAACAGGACATAATCCGCTTTCAGCCCTGCACTGAGAGCAGTATCCAACAGGGTCATCATTGCTTCCGGTGCTTTTGTTTGAGCAAGCTTGCGTCTTTTTCCTGCAAGGGTTCTGTTACCATTCGTCAGATCCCGGATGTCACGATTTACGATATCAGCAGCAAAAAGAATCCCATTACAGCTGGTAAGAAGTTTGCCGACATGGTGTTTAGAAAAAATCTCTGAACGCAGTCAATTAAGGCTTTTTCATCGGAATGGTTTTGTGGTATACTGTACATGGCATAAATCTCCTCTATTAAAATGGTTTCTTGACAACTCCATTATACCAAACGGAACAGCTTTATGCCTTTTACATTGGCTGAATGTTGAATTTTCAAGGTTCAACACACCATATCGGTGTGGGAAGTTTTAGTATATAAAATTTGACGGGAAGGAGCAGACAGGCATATGAAATACACACTGGATTATAAAAAGTACGCAGAACTGACAAGACGGGTAGCAGCGGAAGGAAGCGTGCTGCTACGAAATGAGGACAACGTCCTGCCCCTGCAAAAAGGGCAGAAGGTGTCGATCTTCGGCAGAACGCAGTTCAGACATTATAAGAGCGGTACTGGCTCCGGCGGCATGGTCAATGCCCCCTATGTCACGAATATTACGGACAGTCTGAAAGAAGACGGAACCGTGCAGGTGAACGAAGTCCTGGAAGCACAGTACAGAGAGTGGTTGAAAAACCATCCCTTTGATGAGGGAGACGGCTGGGCAATGGAGCCCTGGAATCAGGAAGAGATGCTGATTAGTGAGGAACTGGCAGAGCAGGCGGCAGGGCAATCGGACCTGGCGATCGTAGTCATCGGTCGTACCGCCGGTGAGGACAAAGATAACAGCGCCACGGAAGGCAGCTATCTGCTGACCGCTATGGAGGAAGAGATTCTTCGGAACGTCTGCCATGCGTTTACCCAGACAATCGTAGTATTGAATGTGGGAAATGTCATGGATATGAAGTGGATCGATAGATATCAGCCACAGGCAGTGCTCTATGTATGGCAGGGTGGTCAGGAGGGCGGCAGAGCAACTGCGGACATTCTGACCGGAAGGGTAAATCCCAGTGGCAAACTCAGTGATACGATTGCGGAGGATATTGAAGATTACCCTTCTACGGAGAACTTCGGGGATTCGGTGGAGAATTTCTATACAGAGGATATCTATGTAGGCTATCGCTATTTCGAGACCTTTGCCAGAGATAAAGTAAAGTATCCCTTTGGCTTCGGTCTATCCTACACGAACTTCCAGACAGAGACTATGGGAGTGACAGCACAGGGAACCACGGTTTCAGCTATAGTGAAGGTTACGAATGTGGGCGGCGTATCCGGCAGAGAAACTATGCAGCTGTATCTGGGAGCACCCCAGGGAAAATTAGGCAAACCCTTACGTCAGCTGGCAGCTTATGCGAAGACGAAAGAGCTGACACCCGGCGAGAACGCAGAAATGATCCTGAAGACAGATCTGACAGAGTTCGCTTCCTATGATGACAGTGGTGTCACCGGACACAGATCCTGCTACGTACTGGAGGAAGGAGACTATATACTCTATGTGGGTACAGATGTGCGCAGTGCGAGAGAGGTCGGAAAAGTCACATTATCTGAGCTGCAGATCGTGCGGACAGCCACTGAGGCACTGGCACCGGTGCAGGCATTTAAGCGCTTAAGACCTTTCTTTCTCGGTGAAAGCGACCATGCCATCGCCAACTGGGAGGACGTTCCCCTGCGGACTGTCAATCTGGCGGAACGTATTATGCAGGAAAGACCGACACAGAGCGAATATGTGGGCGACCAGGGGTGGAAATTAGCGGATGTCTATGATAAAAAGATTACACTGGAGCAGTTCCTGACACAACTGTCAGACGAAGATCTGATCTGTATGACCAGAGGAGAGGGCATGTGTTCTCCCAAAGTAACTCCGGGTACGGCAGCAGCCTTCGGCGGCGTGACGGACTCTCTGACACAGTTCAGGATCCCGGTGGCGTGCTGTTCGGATGGACCCTCCGGTATCCGTATGGACTGCGGTAATATGGCATATGCGTTGCCCAACGGTACGTCACTGGCATGTACCTTTGATCCGGAGCTGGTGGAAGAGTTGTATGAGATGGAGGGCATGGAGCTTCGTAAGAATAAAATTGATTCGCTTCTTGGACCCGGTATCAACATCCACAGGAATCCGTTAAACGGACGTAATTTTGAATATTTTTCTGAGGATCCGTACCTCACCGGCACCATGGCGGCAGCACAGCTTATCGGTATGGGCAAATACGGTGTCACAGGTACCATCAAGCATTTTGCATGTAATAACCAGGAATATAAACGCCACGATGCCAACAGCATCGTATCCGAGAGAGCACTGCGGGAGATCTATCTGAAGGGCTTCGAGATTGCCGTGAAGCAGGGTGGTGCCTACAGCATTATGTCTACCTATGGACCTGTCAATGGACTGTGGACCGCAGGCAGCTATGATCTCCTAACGACGATTCTTCGTAAGGAATGGGGATATCAGGGTATCGTCATGACCGACTGGTGGGCGAAGATTAATGAGGAAGGCGGACCTGCATCCTGGAAGCAGACGACTGCCATGGTACGGGCACAGAATGATATCTATATGGTCGTAGCAGATGCAGCAGCCAACTCAGCAGGAGACAATACTGCAGAAGGATTGGCAGACGGCAGGCTGACCCGCGCACAGCTTACAAGGAATGCAGCAAATATCTGCAGCTTCCTGTTACGCTCTGTTGCTATGGAACGGCTTCTGGACAGAGAGGAAGAGGAGTATACGGAGCTTCACAGCCCGGTAAGTGCCGAGGGCGCCGGAGACAGCGGTCAGGTGCTGACCCGGCTGGAATTGCCGGAACCGAAGCTTGGCGAAGAGATCGAGCTTCCGTTGGAGAAATTGTCCACGAAGAAAGGCACCGGTGCGGTATATCAGCTGCGGTTCCCTAAGATCGGACGGTATGAGCTGGTATTTCGGATGAGCTCTACTCTGGGATCACTGGCTCAGCTGCCAATCTCGGTGTTCCTGAATAATACTTTACAGCAGACTGTAACGATCAACGGCACGGAGGGCAGGACCGTGGAACAGCCCGTGACTCTGGCAATCCGACAGGACGGTGAGAAGTATATGAAGCTGTATTTCGGCGAGAGCGGTATCGAGATTCACCGGATGTTTTTACGGTATGTGGGGAAGAACGATATCGAAAGTTTCCGGAATGAATAATAGACGATTGGACAAAACAGATAAAATAAGGCTCCCGGGTTTGATTCCTGGGAGCCTTATTGTGTGCTCTGTAATTCTGGGGGTACAGATTATATTTGTGCGGCCTCTTTCGCTGCTCTGCGCTCTTTTAATTCTGCACGCATCTTCGTGTTAAATTCACCATGCAGAGGATATATCTTCAGCATGATGAAGCAGAGGATGCCCATAATGAACAGAGGCCAGATGCAGATGTCTACCACCATAGCCTTCAACTGGGGAGTAACGACGGTATAGTTGACATATCCTACGGCAGACAATGCGATACCTACTACCAGAGTGGAGATGGATCCGCTGAGTTTTTTGAGCAGGGTTACGGCACTGTTGACGAAAGCTGCCTGGGAAGTATGGAATCTCCATTCCGTATAGTCTACCACATCCATGATAAAGGCTACGATGGCTACATTGGCTACAATATTGCCAAAAGCACCGAAGGAGGTCAGTACCAGGAAAATAATCAGGATGCCGGAGGTATATTCATAGCTGTCGGAGAGCAGTGTTCCCCTCATGAACAGATAACCGATGGGCTGGATCAAATAAATGGCAAGACCGAGCATTGCCATGGTACGCTTTTCCATTTTTTTCAGAATACCGGGAACAAAAGGAATGACACCGATAGAGAATACCAGGCTTACCAGACCGGACAGAGCAATGATATCAGTGCTGCCCAGGGCAATACGATAGAAGTAAATGTTAGCGGCATTCATGGTGTTCATCATCAGAAACAGAGTGCCGTAGGCACCGGCAGCCAGCAGCAGGGGTTTATTCTTCGCTACAATATGAAGCTGTTCTTTCCAACTGAATTGCTGAGGCTCAGGGAGGCTGTTGTAGTAGTCCTTTTTCTTAACACCGGCGCAGCAGGCAAGACCACCGATGACATCACAGATTGCTACCACACCGGCGATAGTAAGCCAGCCGGTTGATTCGGTCGATGCACTATTGACAATGGGCATGACGATGATGGAGACTATGATGGCACTTCCGGTACCGAAGAGCTGACGATAGGTGAGCAGACGGTTACGCTGGTGAGGATCCGCACTCATGACGCTGTTCAGTGCCTGCCAGGGCACCATGAACATGGTCTGTACCCAACAGTAGATGAACATGATCAGGAAGAAGTAGGCCACATTGGCACCGCTTGTTAACCCGGGATTTATAAAACACAGAATGGTAAGCAGACCTAACAGAATACTGCCCCAGAACATCCAGGGACGATACTTTCCCATCTTCTTTGTGTTGGTACGGTCTGCCAGTACAGCTATTACAGGATCGTTGATGGCATCCCAGATGACCATGATCGTCATAAGCGCGCCGGCAATTGCAGGATTCATTTTGGCGATATCTGTCATGAAGGACAGCTGGTAGCTGCTTCGCAGCTGTGTGGTCATGTTGCCGGGCAGGGCGCCCATGCCATAGGCAAATAAATCGCCATTGGTAAGCTTCTCGGGATCGCTTGCTTTCTCTTTCTTTTTAAACATTGGCATTTCCTCTCTTTCTCTAATGGTATGATTAAAGTAGAACCATTACTGCTCAGAATGATCTTCGAGATAACGCTGTGCACAATAAGCCAGATATGCGGCACCGCGTGGAAGAACTTCTTCGTTGAACTGTACCTTCGGATTGTGTGCAGAAGCATTGCCCCGGTCATCCAGAAAACCGCTGGAGAGGTACATAAAAGCGGAAGAAACCCTCTCTGCCACGAAAGCAAAATCTTCAGAAGCGCTGGCAGAGATATTGGGATATTCCATGGTGTCAGGGAGAGCAAGCTCTCTCATATAGCCGACAAAAGCTTTGGTGGCTGCAGGATCACAGATCAGAGGGGGACCACCGGCGCTGATTTCTACTTCTGCTTCAGCACCGTATACTTTTGCAGTCGCTTCGGCGACTTCCTGCACTCTTTTTACAAGCTTTTTCTGAGCCTGTACAGTATCTGCACGCAGTGTTCCGTTCATCACAGCTTCTTCCGGAATTACATTCAGCGCGGTTCCGGCATGGAAGGTGCCTACTGTGATGACACAACTATCATGAGGATCCATTTCTCTGGAAATAATCTCCTGGAGAGCTATGATGATATGTGCACCCACACTGATGGGATCTATGCAGTTCTGCGGAAGAGCACCGTGGCCGCCCTTGCCTTTTACAGTAATATGCAGGTCGTTGTTGGAGAACATCATGGTGGAATTATCGTTGTACATGAACATACCGATAGGGAGCTTTCCGGGTCCTACGTGATAAGCCAGAGCGGCGTCTACCTTTGGATTCTCCAGAACGCCGTTCTCCAGCATATTTTTGCTGCCGTTCAGACACTCCTCACCGGGCTGGAACATCAGTTTTACAGTTCCTTTCAGTTCGGCTTCGTGTTCTTTTAACATTTTGGCTGCACCCAGTAACATTGTGGCATGCATGTCATGTCCGCAACAATGTGCGGCATTGGGATCTTTGGATGCGAAAGGAAGTCCGCTTTCTTCTGGCATGGGAAGTGCATCCATGTCTGCCCGGAGCAATAATACCTTTCCCCCGTTACCGATGAGGCCTGTCACGCCTTCCCCACATCGTTTCGGTTCGATCCCATACTCTTTCAGCTTACTTTCGATGTAAGCTCTTGTCTTGGGAAGGACCAGACC